>NZ_PCZI01000006.1:0-104275 GCF_002554085.1 Lactobacillus sp. UMNPBX1 | reverse complement strand
TGACGTAGCTAATAAAGTCTGCTTTCTTCAAGAAGTCTGATTTACGACCACAGTGGCGACGATTAATCTGATAAACACTCTGACCATGTTCAGCCTTATAACGCTGCTGCTTGCCATGATAGAGAGAAACAGTACCACGTTTAACTTCATAGCTAATTGTAGAAGGAGAGCAGCTCAATTCGCGAGCAATCGCTCTAATAGAACAACCATCTTTTAAACGGGTTTGGATAACAACCCGCTCTTCAAATGATAAATGCTTGCCTTTAACGTGCTGATTCATGGTAAAATGTAAAGAGTCCATTTGTGACCTCCAATAGATGTTTTTGTGGATATTAACATTCTATCAAACAGGTCCAGATGGACTTTTATTTTTATAAAGTGTTCAACTTGATTTTACAATCGGCGGAAGAAATAAATATGCTTCATTACTCACAAAAATACATTGACGATGTATTAGTCCGCTTTGCTTACCATTCAAATGCCATTCTTGATCATTGAAAAAGACGATAAAGCTCAATACATTACTTATGAGGCTGACCAAGATGTAACAAGTCTTACCCAGTATGCAAAGCAAAAGTTAACCGAAGAACAAAAGCGCTATGAAATCTTTGAACAGAATTATCAGGCTCAAAAAGATTTTGACGAAAATCATCAATAATCGCGCTCATACAAAAATAATCGATATCATTTCGTGAGATTTGATACCGTTTTTTTGTTGATGATCTTGATTTATTGCTTGGCATATTTATCGTTCAATATGTATAATACGTATATAAGTATTATAGTGCGAGAAAAGGTGAAAAATATGGCTGAAACTTTATATAAAAAGGTCGTTAAAAATGGTTCTTCCTTAGCTATCAATATCCCAGCTAAGGAAGTAAAAGAGCAAAATCTCAAAGTAGGCGATATTGTTGAAGTAAAAATCAAAAAATCAGACCGTCCTAATTCTGAAAATTTAAAAGAAATAGATGGCTTAATTTCTGATTACTGGGATATGTTAGAGTACTTAAAGGATAAGTAGTCAATGAAGATCAATTATCTAACAGAAAAGGATATTTTAGTAATCAATGCAAGGGTTATTCAAAGAGAAGGTGCAACGGGACAAAAACCTCACGTTAGGGATGCAGAAGCCCTTCATTTTTTAATTGCTCAACCTAAGCAAACTAGTTTTGGACAAGAATTATATCCGTCTTTTGCTGAAAAAGCTGGGATTTTATTAATTAAATTAGTTAAAAAGCATGTTTTTGAAGATGCAAATAAACGAACTACAGCAATTGCATTCTTACTATTTTTAAGACGAAACTCTTATGAATTAACCTGTGATTGGCAAGATCTAGCAAATCAAATCTTAAAAATTGCCCAAATAGATGACAATGAACTAAATTACCAAGAAATTTACCAATGGATTAACCAAGTAATTCATGAAAATTAAAAAATCGGTATCATTTCGTGAGATTTGATACCGATTATTTGTTAATGATACCGATTTTTCAAAAATTTCCTTGACTTCTTCTTTTCATCGTCGTATTATAATGACAATTAAATTAATAAAAGCTTAGAAGAGATGAGTAATTACTTAAGACTTCTGCAGAGAGTCGGAGTTGGTGCAAGCCGATGTGGTTGAGAGTAACGAATATGGTCTTGGAGCTATTTTAAAGAGCAAGCTATTAAGTAAGCAATTTACGAGTGACGATCGTTACCCCGTCCGAGTCTTCCCAATCCTGGGAGTACTTAGTAAGGAGTTAGCTGTGAAGCTAGCTTGAATTTGGGTGGTAACACGCTTAGGCGTCCCTAGCATAGAAGTTCTATGCTAAGGGCGCTTTTTATTTTGCTTATTTAATTTTTCAGAAAGGAGCCAGACAATGGATAAACCTATCAAAACTACAAGTTCACGAATCATCATCAGTAAAAAGGCATTTAATCGAATGTGCACCCTTGTCTGGTTGATCTTGATTATCATCGGACTTTTCATCGTTAAATAAAACATCGAAGCAAAACTAAGGAGAAAAATTATGACAGAATTACATTACGATATCGTTGGTAGCTTTTTAAGACCCGCAGAATTAAAAAAGGCTCGCGCAGAATTTGAAGAAGGAAAAATTAAACAAGAAGAATTAACTCATGTTGAAAATACAGAGATCAGAGAATTAGTTCAAAAAGAGATTGATCATGGTCTTAAAATCGTAACTGATGGTGAATTTAGAAGAAGTTACTGGCATCTTGATACCTTCTGGGGCTTTGGGGGTATTAAACATACTAAGCAAGCCCACGGCTATTTCTTCCACGATGAAGAAACTCGTAACGACTCTGCCCAAGTTGAGGGAAAAATTAAATTTACTGGTAAACATCCAGATCTTTCATCATTTGAATACTTAAAAAAGGTTGTCGATGAAACTGGCGCTAACGTAATCCCACGGCAAAGTATTCCAGCTCCCGCACAATTTTACGCAGAACTTGTTCGTGGAGAAGAAAATATTGCCGCACTTAAAAAGATTTATAGTTCAGAAGAAGATTTACTCACCGATATTTCTAAAGCATACCGAGACTTAATTTTAGCCTTATACGATGCAGGATGTCGCGACATTAAACTCGATGACTGTACTTGGGGTATGATTGTAGATAAGCGCTATTGGAAAAGTCATTTACAAGATGACTTTTCATTAGACGACCTTAAAAGAAAATACTTG
The DNA here is from genome assembly GCF_002554085.1 of Lactobacillus sp. UMNPBX1. NCBI lineage: Bacteria > Bacillati > Bacillota > Bacilli > Lactobacillales > Lactobacillaceae > Lactobacillus > Lactobacillus sp. UMNPBX1. Next base: position 101,588 of record NZ_PCZI01000006.1, on the reverse strand, counting down.
AAGCTTAACAATGATGCAATCAAAGATTTGCCAACAGATTTGCGAATATCAACTCATATTTGTCGCGGTAACTATCACTCAACTTGGGCAGCCCAAGGAGGTTATGGTCCAGTAGCGGACTATGTTTTTGCTAAAGAAAATGTCGACGCCTTTTATCTTGAATTTGACAATGATAGATCTGGCAGTTTTGATCCAATTGCACAAATTCCTAACGACAAACTTGTGGTCTTGGGTTTAGTAACCAGTAAGAAAGCGGAATTAGAAGATCCACAAAAATTAATCGCTAGAATTAAAGAAGCTGCTGAATTCCACCCACTAAATAATCTCGCTTTAAGCACACAGTGTGGCTTTGCCTCAACTGAAGAAGGCAACACGTTGACCGAAGATGACCAATGGAAAAAGATTAAGTTAGTTGTCGACACCGCCAAGCAAGTTTGGGGCTAAATGGCACCTAACTAGTTAAAATCAAGATAAACAGATTTAAACAAAGGAGAAAAATTCATGGGAAAAGTTGAAAGTTTTGAATTAGATCATACTAAAGTTAAAGCACCTTACGTTCGGTTAATCACCGTTGAAGAAGGCCAAAAAGGCGACAAGATCAGCAACTTCGATTTGCGTTTGGTTCAACCTAATAAGAATGCCATTCCTACTGGCGGCTTGCACACAATTGAACACCTTTTAGCCGGTCTTTTACGCGACCGCATCGACGGCTACATTGATTGTTCACCATTTGGCTGTCGGACTGGCTTCCACCTTCTAGTTTGGGGCACCCCATCAACTACTGAAGTTGCCAAGGCGCTTAAGGAATCATTAGAAGAAATTCGCGACAATATTGAATGGGAAGACGTGCCAGGGACAACGATTGAATCTTGTGGTAATTACCGCGACCACTCATTGTTCTCTGCTAAGCAATGGTCAAGAGATATTTTGGCTGAAGGCATTTCTGATGATCCATTTGAAAGACATGTGGTTGAATAAAATTTAAAGGTTTAACTGAAAAATAGTAAATAATTAAAAAAGCTAGCAATTCATTTTAGTGAACTACTAGCTCTTATTTTTTCACTTATATCATCCCGGCAACTAAGCCAACTATATACAAGAAGACACAGCAGACTACCAAATACAAACCGCCCCACTTGACCGTTTCTTTTAGGATCTCGCCTTCGTCTCCCTCACGATTAATTGAGCCGGTTGCTACTGCAATATTCTGCGGTGAAAGCATCCCTGCCGTGGCCCCTGTCATGTTCGAGGCTACAACCCAGTACTTACTTACGCCTAAGTCCGTTGCTGCAGTATACTGCAAATTACCAAATAAAACATTAGCTGATGTAGCAGATCCTGTTAAAAATGTTCCTAGTGCACCAATTAACGGCGCAAACAATGGATAAACTGGTCCCAGCAGGCTAACCAGCGCTACGGCTAAGGCATTCGTCATACCAGCATAAACCATTACCTTAGCCAAGCCTACAATCGCACAAACCGTAATTGTAGTTTTCCACACGCTCTTAATTGATTGCCCCAAAATCTGTATCATTTTCTTCAAACTGATGCCCTGAATCGCCCCACCAATTAATGTAGCTACAAAAATTAATGTTCCAGGAGAAGATAACCAACTAATTGACAATGTATTTGGGTTCTTTCCTGTATAAACAACAAGATTAGTGGTTACTTTATTAAGTACATCATTGACAGCTGGAACTAATGAAGAAGCAAAGATCACAAAGATAAAGACCAAAATAAATGGTGTACACGCCTTGAGCATTTCCTTAGCATTTGGGCGTAAAACATCTGGCTCTTCTTCATCATCATGCCATCTAGTTAATAAGACTGTAATCGCAATTGAACACAATGAGCCAACAATTGCAGGCAATTCTGCCCCTACAAATTTTGCAGCTATTACCTGGGGAATAGCCATTCCCAGTCCTGACATCAATGTAATAAAGCCTACACCTTTAATTGCCTTAATGCTGCCTTCAGTCAAGATAACTAAAATAAATGGTACCAGTATTACCAAAATAGATAATTGCAATGTCACGATGAAGGATAGTTTTTCTTGATGTAGACCCGTCACTTCAGCTAAAGTTAAAACTGGTAATCCAATTGCACCAAAAGCCGTCGCAGTTGTATTAGCAATCAAACTAATGACTGATGCGCGAATCGGATCCAAGCCAAAGGCAATCAATATTCCTGCCGCAATTGCTACCGCGGTTCCAAAACCAGCAATTGATTCCAAAAAGCCACCAAAGCCCCAAGCGATAATCAAAACAATAATCCGCTTGTCTGTTGAAATCGTCGCCAGCATATCTTGAATGGTCTTCATACCACCTGATTCGGTAGTAACATTATACGCAAATAAGGCCATCACAATTACGAACATGATCGGCCAAATGCCCATGATAATTCCTTCCAGTGCGCCAGTCATCGTATCTAACACTGGCAACTTAAAACTAAAGATCGCTAATGCCATGGTTAAAGTCAGCCCAATCACACAAGCACGTGCAGCTGGCATTCTCATTACGCCCAATGAGATGATTAACCAAATAATTGGCAACAACGCGATCGCGAATCTAATCCACATCAAAAGTCTCCATCATTAAAAGTATCTCTTAATATTTAATCATTATTTAGGTAAAAAGTTAAAATTAGATACCAAACTTTAGCGAAAATTACAATTTTCACAAATTTTACTTGCAAGTTTCGCCAACAAACTATATAACAATTAATAGAAAGTAAATTTTCTCACATCATTTCAGAACTACTCCGTGGAACAGAGTAGTTCTTTTTTACACCAAAAAAGCCAGGCTGACTAGCTCAACCTGGCTTTTAATTTTAACGATGTTTAATCACATGAAGAGTATAAGCGACTAAATAGATTACTACCTCAATCGTTGCAATAAAGAATGTTACCGGCCAGTTGGTAATGAAGCCGAGATATAATCCGGCCCATACACCAACCAAGGCAAAGAAAACAGACCAACCGATCATCGCCGGGATCGTTTTGCCAATATAACGGGCTGTTGAAGAAGGCAGCGTTAGCAAAATGAAGACCAGCAATGAACCAACGATCTGGGCTCCGATCGCTACTGACATGGCTAAGGAAACCAAAAAGGCAATGCCAACCCAGCCAGTGTGTACACCGTGGGCCACGGCTCCAATATGATCAAAGGAATCAAAATTCAGGCTGCGCGCTACCAAAATAATCAGCAGCAAAACCAAAATTGATAAAACAACTAATTGAATTACGCCTTGCTTATCAACGCCGATGATACTACCGAACAAAATATTCGTCGCATAACGGCTATTCGAGCCCGAGATAGCTAAGAAAAGTACCCCTAGCCCAATAAACAAGGCCGAAATCGCACTAATTGATGATTCCTTTTGATCACTGTGCAAGGACAATTCGCCAACGCCAATCGAACCTAGCAGGGTGAACAAGAGCATCCCCCATAACGGCGCAATCCCGATAAACACGGCAAAGGCCGCCCCAGCAAAACCAATTTCAGACAAGGTGTGAGCTAGGAAAGCATAATTACGTGCTACCACATAGACGCCAACTACCCCACAGGTAATTGCAATAAAAGTACTAGCTAAGAAGGCGTAACGCATAAATTCATATTGAAACATTACTCAAAATCCTCCTTAAACTCACTCATCTTTCCCTGTCTAATTGTCCCTTTATTCAGATACAAGTAATCAGTCATGTACTTTTTAGCTAAAGGAATATCGTGGGTCACAAACAAAACGGTAATCTTGTGTTCTTGATTCAAGTGCTTAATTAAGCCCATCAATTCTTCCTTAGCAGCTGGGTCCAAACTCGCTGTTGCCTCATCCAAGATAATCACATTGGGATGATCCAGCAAAGCCTGAGCCAGGTATGCCCGTTGTTTTTGTCCACCGGAGGCTTCACCCATGCGGGTATTTTGAATTTGACTCAAATGTGTTTCTGCCAATTGATGGTCGATCTGCTCTCTCACCTTTTTAGTTTTAAATAAAGGAGCGTTCAAGCCAATAAAGGCGCGAATTGATAAAGGATATTCCGCATCGATATTGCGAAATTGAGGCACATAACCTAGTCTGACATTCTTATCAAACTTAAAGTTGCCCCCAGTCGGCTTTAGCATCCCCATCAAAATCTTAATTAAAGTAGTCTTCCCCGTTCCATTTGGTCCAAGTAGTGCCGTCATCGACCCGGCTTCAAGTTCAAAATTTAAATCTTGAAAAACAGTCTTGGTATCAAATTTCATCGAGAGATTATTTACTTCTAAAATCACTCATCACACCCCCTGCTTGACTAAAATTTATTTTTCTATCTTAGCCAAATTTTGGTAGTTTTCCTTCATCCAAGCTAAGTAAGTAGTATGGTTAGGAATTGTTTCGCGTACATTCAACACTGGAATATTATTTTCCTTAGCCAATTTTACAAATGACTTCACAGTTGAGCTGCTTGCTTGCGTATTATTAACAAAGAAAGCGATCTTCTTTGCTCTAATTTCATCATTCATCTTGTTGATCATCTTTGGACTTGGGTCAGTACCATTTTCGATGGCTTCTTCAAAGTCCTTGTCACCAATCTTGTAGCCTGCTTCTTTCAAAGCATAATCAAAGACTGGCTCACTAACAAAGACCGGCTTACTATTTTTCTTGTCAGTCTTTACAAGTTGCTTAATTTGCGCAACTTTAGCTAGGTACTTTTCACCATTAGCCTTAAAGTAAGCTGCATGCTTCTTGTCGAGCTTAGACAAGCGTTTAACTAAATAATCAACATATTTAGTTGGCATACTTAAATTGTACCAAATATGAGGATTATCGCCCCTCTTCAAGCCCATCAAGTCTTCACCAACTAAGACCGGCTTTTTATTGACTGAACTAGCTAACTTATTCATCCAAGAATCGTAGCCTAAGCCGTTAGCCACAATAATATTAGCCTTAGTCAACTCCTTGGCATCGGCAGTAGTTGGTTCAAAGTCATGGGGATCGGTGCTGCTATTATTAATAATCGCCTTAGCGCTACCGTATTTACCTACAATATTCTTAGCGATATCGGAATAAACATTTGTGGTCGTTACTATGTTAATCTTATCTGAATCGCTAGCTGACTTCTTATTTGAGCATGCCGAAACAACTAAAGCCAGTACACTAACTAATCCTAAAATAGAAAACAACTTGGTAATTTTAGATTTGAAATTTTGCATAAAAATCCTCCTTGTGCAAAATAAAAAAGCATTTAATTAGAAAACTCAGCAAAAATTCTCTAATTAAAAATTAGAATAAGCTAGTTTTGAGCTTATGTCAACTGTTTTCAGAGTACACAAATAGCACCAGAGCTGCACAAGCCTGATGCTACCGCTAATTTAAGTCAATAAAATTTTGCTGAATTTTATTCAATGCTTTGTTCTAAAATTACATTATTATATAAACATATTTTTATATAATTGTCAAACCCGACTAAAATTCTTCCTTCACGTGCTGCCGCAAAACATCCAAAATCTTAATCACGTGCGTGTCTTCTAAGCTGTAATAACGCTCTTGCTTAACTCGTTCACTCTTAACTAGCTTTGCTTCTTCTAGAATCCTTAAATGACGTGAAATAGCCGGCTGGCTCACGTCGAATTGCTTAACTAAGTTATTAACGCTGCTTTTTTGGTGATCATTTAGATAATAAAGAATTTGAATTCTAATCGGATGATTCAACGCCCTAGTAATCCGAATAATTTGCTCGTCCACTCTCTTCACCCATTCATCCTTTTTAATTTATTATAGCGTATATTTTGGCACAAAAAAACGCTACCCGAAGGTAGCGCAAAACATAACAGAGTATCTTGATTTAAGTAGAGATCATCAAGATATTTATATTATAATACGTTTTTTTACGTATTGTGTTAATTTTTGATCAATAACTGAAATTATTTTACTCTTTTTATTCGTTAGGGTCGTCCTTAACGTTCTTCTTCCAGAAACTCATGATCAAACCAGCAACAATTGAACCAATAATCGTTGCTAAGAAGTAGTACAAGATGTGGCTTGGACCACCGATGTTACCAGCAAGTGGTGATACCCAAAGACCACCGTGAGGAGCTGGAACACCAACGTGCCATAAACCAACTAAAGCACCACCAACAGCTGAACCAATGATACATGATGGAATTACACGACCTGGGTCAGCAGCAGCAAATGGAATAGCACCTTCAGTAATGAATGAGAAGCCTAATACCCAGTTAGAAACACCGGCACGACGTTCTTCTACAGTGTACTTGTTCTTGAAGAAAGTAGTACCAATTGCAGTAGCAAATGGTGGAACCATACCACCCACCATTACAGCAGCCATCAAGATAGCAGCAGTAGCTGAGTGAGGGTCGTTAGCAAATGCACCTGAAGCGAAGACATAAGCAGCCTTGTTGAAAGGACCACCCATATCGATTGACATCATTCCGGCAAGGATAGTGGTCAAAAGTACCAAGTTACCAGTACCCATTCCGTTCAAGAAGTGAGTAATAGCAAAGTTAATGCCACTAAAGATTGGGTTAATGATGTAGAACATAATTGCTGCAATAAAGAGCAATCCTAAAATTGGATAGAACAGCATTGGCTTCATACCTTCAACAGAACGAGGTAATTTAGCAAATACTTTCTTCAAACCAACCATCAAGTAACCAGCAATAAAACCAGCAGCAATACCGCCTAAGAAGCCGGCTGGTGAAGTTGCGTGAGCTTGAACGTTAACTTGGAATTGACCGTTAACAATAGAGGCCATGTAACCACCAACAAAACCTGGCATTAAGGCTGGCAAATCACCGATTGATTCAGCGATATAGGCTGCCAAAACTGGAACCATGAAGGCAAACGCCAAGTTACCAGCATTGTTTAAAAAGATGAAAGCAGGAGTCTTAGCGCCACCCATGTAGTTTTCTACGATGAATGAGATGGCCATTAAGATACCTCCACCAATAACGAATGGAAGCATGTGACTAATACCATTCATCAAGTTCTTGTAGATACCTGCCCACAAACCTGGCTTCTCAGTTGATGAAGATTCAGTTGACTTGTCTTGAGCACTTGCATGGTAAACGTCAGCCTTACCATCCATAATATCATCAATCAATTCGCCTGGCTTGTTAATTCCATCAACAACAGGACGGTTAACTAAGTGCTTGCCGTCAAAACGTGGCATATCAACTTTCTTATCAGAAGCGATAATAACACCTTTAGCACGCTTGATTTCATCAGGAGTCAACTTATCCTTAACCCCTTCTGAACCGTTAGTTTCAATTCTAACTTCGATGCCGCGCTTCTTACCTTCCTTGATCAAGGCTTCTTGAGCCATGTAAGTGTGGGCAATACCGTTAATACATGCAGTAACACCAACAATCAATGGCTTGTTGTCGTCATCACTTGTACCTTGAGCCTTAGCAGCTTCCTTAGCCTTCTTAGCTTCAGCTGCCTTCTTGTCTTCTTCGTCTTTTTTAGCTTCAGCCTTTTCAAAAAGATCGATAACTTCTTCAGGAGTCTTAGTATTCTTCAAAGCTTCAACTAAATCAGGATCAATTAACAAACCTGAAAGTTTTGCTAATGCTTGAAGGTGAGTATTGTCAGCACCATCTGGTGCAGTAATCATGAAGAATAAGTGAACTGGTTGACCATCAAGTGAGTTGTAGTCAATTCCTTCCTTACTCTTAGCAAACAATACACGTGCCTTGTTGATGTACTTGTTACGTGCGTGAGGCATCGCAATTCCGCCACCGATACCAGTAGTTGATTCGTTTTCACGTGCCCAGATTGACTTAATAAAAGCATCTTCGTCGTTAACGATATCAGTTACTACTTCAAGGTCAGCCATTTCTTTAATGGCATCTTCTTTGTTCTTAGCCTTAAGCTCCATAATCATGGAGTCAGGGCTTAAAATATCCTTGATTCTCATATTTTTCCCCTCGTTTTTTATTAAGAAATTTGCTCAACTTTGATTTGTGGAAGAACAGCATCAATTTGGCTCTTAACTGCAATGTCCTTAGTAAAGGCGGTAGCAGCACCACAAGCCATTCCAATTCTGAAGCCTTCCTTAGGATCTTTGGTCTTGTAGTAGGTACCAACGAAGCCGGCAATCATTGAATCACCTGCACCAACTGAGTTAACAGCAGTACCAACAGCACCCTTAGCATGGTAAACATGATCCTTGGTAAGAAGGAAGCCACCTTCACCAGCCATAGAAACCATCACATTTTGAGCACCCTTATCTAAAAGCTTTTGTGCGTATTCAAGCATCACATCACTTGAATCAAAAGTTACGCCAAACAAGTCTGCTAATTCATGGTGGTTAGGCTTAATTACTAGTGGCTTATATGCCAAAGTATCAAGTAAAGCTTGTCCAGTAGTATCAACAACAAATTCTGCACCTGCTTCTTTAATAGTAGGAAGCAATGATTGATAGAAATCAGTTGGAAGGCTTGGAGTAAGAGAACCGCTCATTACTACAATGTCGCCCTTCTTTAAATCGTTTAAACGATCCTTAAAAGCAGTGATTTCTTGGTCGGTAATGTTAGGACCAGCCGCGTTAATTTCAGTTTCCTTTTCAGCGTGGATCTTAACATTCACACGAGTGTTATCTGAAATAGTAACGAAGTCACTTTCAATTCTCTTTTGATTCAATTGACGAACCAATTCCTTACCAGTGAAGCCACCTACGAAGCCCCATGCCGTATTATCAACATTTAATTGGTTAAGGATTTGAGAAACGTTAATTCCCTTACCCCCTGCTAAAAATGAATCATTGTTAGTTCTGTTAACTTCTCCGCGGTTAACTTTTTCTAATTGAAGAACATAGTCAAGCGCTGGATTAACAGTTACTGTATAAATCATCCTATTTTGCCTCCTCTAATTCAATACCGACTGGTAATGACCGTTTTTGACCTGGTTTTAGTTGATCAGTTACCACAATCACATCACTTGTATTGGCAAACACAGCAAAGTTACGCTCACCGATTTTACTATTATCAGTTAATACATAAGCGTGTCTTGCCTGTTTGATTTCGGCTGCCTTAACCGCAGCTTCCTCTGGATCAGGTGTAGTTAGATTGCCATTTTTTTCAATTCCATTAGCACCAACGAAGCTAGCTGAAAAATTCATTGCCTTAATCTGACTTAAGGCGGTCTGACCTATAACAGCATGCGTATCGTCCTTAACTTCACCGCCAATTAGAATTGTGTTAATTCCGTGATTTAAACTGCATAAAGCAGTCTCTACACCATTAGTAATAATCTTGACGTTAGCAACCTCTGCTAAAAATGGTACCATCTCATAAGTTGTTGTTCCTGCATCAATGAAGACATTGTCACCTGGACGAACAAAATTCTGCACGGCATATCTAGCAATAGTGATTTTTGCGTCATGATTCAAACTGAAGCGAACGTTTTGTGATACATCACGAGAAAAATGTTTAACTGATTGGGCACCGCCATGAACACGCTTAAGGATCCCATTTTTTTCCATCTGAATTAGATCTCGACGGATAGTTGATTCAGATGTTGCGGTTAAGTCACATAATTCACTCACGCGACATAACTCGTGTTGATTAACATAGTCTTCGATTAAGCTTTGGCGCTCCTGAGTCAGCATCATTTTTCACCTCGATAAATATTGTATTCGCTTTCTCCTCCAAAATCAATCATTTTTCTTCAAAAAGTGTCATTTTTATTTATTATCGTTCAATAAAATTCATTTATATGCAAAAAAAGATGCCGTTTTTTGATTGAAACGACATCTTTTCTTCATCATTTTGAATTATTCTTAGTCATTTTACTCCATTTGACTAAGAATCAGCAAAGATGACTAAGAAAGAGAACCCAAGATCTATTAACCTTGCTAAAACAAAACACGCCGAATCATTATTGATTCAGCGCGTTTTACTATTAAATATATTTTGTCTAGCCTTTCAAGCTACGCTTAAAGTTTTGCCATGGGCCGACATCATCTGTTTGCAAAATCAAGTTTGGATAGATTTTTCTAATCCAGATAAATGACGCTACTGTAGCGGCTAAAGCAATTAAAGCAGAGATAGCTGCCTCTAAATTAGTTGCGTTACCCATAATTACTCTAGCTGGCATTACAAATGATGATAGAAACGGGATGTACGATAATACTTTAGCAAAAATCGTATCCCCACCTGATTGCATATTGACTGTGAACAAGAACCCGATCAACATCAATGTAGATAGTGGTCCCACCGCTTTGTTGGCATTCTCGCTTTTAGCAACCAAAGCGCCACAGAAAGCTGCAAAGATAATAAACAATACCAAGCCGATTATCGTAAACACCAATCCCCAAGAAGCCAGATTGCCAATTGCTTGATCAATCATCGGCTTATACTGTCCAAATAAATCGCTAAAGCCATCGATGTATGGGGCCGCGCAATAAACTGCCACAAAACCAACAACATAAATTAACACTTGGGTAATAATTTCACCAAAAATACCTAAAATTTTCCCAGTGAAATAATCGCCACCTGGCATACTCGAAAAGATTACTTCCATTATCTTGGTACCCTTCTCCGTAGCGATATCTTGTGCTGTTACTTGCGTATAAGTGATCACAAGCATGTACAAGATAATCAGCAAAGTCCAGAAGGAAATTTGCTTAACAGGATCATTGTCAAAGCTCTTCTTCTCAACATGCTTAACTTGTTGCTTAAATTGCGCCCGCGTAGCTAAAGACTGAGTCTGTTTTGTCGTTAGCTTGGCCTTACTTAAATTCAATTGTTGCTGGGCGGTGTTTAGGCTCGTTAGCAGCTCTGATTTTAGATCACTGTCCATTTTTTCATCACTATAGTAAGTTGCAGCTAATTGATTATTCTTTTGTTCAATTAAAACGTAGCCATCGATATCTTCATCTTTATACGCCTTTTTAGCCTTAGCTTCAGTGCTATAGTTGTCAAAGTCTTCTGACTTTTTAATTGCTTGCTTTAAGGCAGAATTAGAAGTAACTACCCCGACATAGTTGTCATCACTACCGCCAGCTGATACCATTCCGATAACAAATGAAAAGAAGACGAGCAGAAACGGTGCTAAAATCATCAACAAATATGACCAAGTTTTCACTTCTCTACGGTAGGTTTCTTTAGCGACAAGCCAGATCTTATTCATGACGAGCACCTGCTTTCATCTTGAAAATTTCGTCTAAAGTTGGAGGTTCCTGGTCAAAAGTCTTGATATATTGACCGGCCGAAAGTTGGTTAAAAATATCCTTACCATATTTTTCGTCTGCAAGAATAAGCAGCTTCATTCCATTGTTTTGCAAAATTACATCTTTTACACCTGGCAAGGCTGATAATTCAGCAGCACTTTTGTCTGTCCTGACAAAAATTCGAGTTAAACCAAAGCTGTTCTTAATTTCATTTACTGGGCCATTCAAGACGATATGCCCATCATTGATCATTACGATGTCATCGCACAATTCTTCCACGTTACGCATATCATGATCAGAAAAAATGATTGTAGCGCCTTTTCTTTTTTCTTCCAAAATCAGCTGCTTCATTAGATCGACATTAACAGGATCTAGTCCACTGAATGGTTCATCTAAAATAATCAATTTAGGTTGATGAATTAAAGTCGCAATCATCTGTACTTTTTGTTGGTTACCTTTAGACAAAGACTTAATCTTATCCATTGGAATCCCTTTAACAGCCAAACGTGATAACCAATCAGGCAGTTCTTCTTTTACCTTTTTAGCCGGCATCCCTTTAAGGCTAGCCAAAAACACTACCTGATCTGAAATAGTTAACTTAGGCATCAAACTTCGCTCTTCAGGCAGATAGCCAATATTGTCATAATCTTTAGCGTTGAAAGAATGTCCATCAATACTAATCTGGCCGTCATAATCAACGAATTTCAAAATACTATGAAAGATCGTCGACTTACCCGACCCATTTTTACCAACCAGTCCGAGAATACGTCTGTCTGGTACATCGAAGTTGACATCAAACAAAACCTGTGTTGACCCAAAGCTTTTGTTTAGGTGTTCTATTTTTAACATGATTTTTTCCTCAACTTTTATATGTTATTGATCGAATATCTAAGAATAATTATCGCCAAAGAATGCAAGCACATCCAAAACATTCAGCAGTGCTTGCCGCCAATATACTTGCCAAAAATGAGGATATACCTTAGTAGATTTTCTAATAAATCTTAGTTGATAACCATCTGATGTTTTGTTCCGCATTACCTGGGGAATAGTAACTAACCAACATAGTGTAATTACTATAACAATTATCATAATTATAGAAATAACTGTATTTTTCATGGCATTCATTCCTTTTTAACTTCTGCTATGGGAATTATGTGGTACATATACTAATAATTGTCGCTATCATTTTCTGCTTTAAGCTTAAAATATCCGATACTTGTATAGCCTAACCAGATCAACAAGATAACAATAACGGTACATAATTTTCAAGTTGTACCATTACCAGTAATACTAAAAATTGCGACAATTAGTGCAATAACAGAGAAAATCACAGCACCAGTGAATTGTTTTTTAGCTTTTTCCAACATTATCTATCCCCTCGGCTTTTTATCTAATGGTTATTAGACCTAGAAGTACACCGTCAAAGAACTGCCATAAAGTATCGGTTGAAAAAATTGTTTTTACAATATCAACTGACCCCCAATTGGTTACTAAAGTAATCACTACACTAGCTGCAGCAACCACTACTCCTGTACCAATAACTTGAGGAGCAAGTTTCAACACTTTCTTCTGCCATGGAATCTTTGATGTGACCGTTTTATTAAGGACTAAACTTGCGGACATAATGCCACCAATCATTAGACCGAAAGCCAATCCAGCTCCCATCGACATAATAATTTGAAAAGGTTGAGGCGAACCAGCGGTCTTAACATACATCATCACAAGAGCTAATATTGGTCCAACAAGTGCTCCAATTCCCATGCCCTTAATAATTCTCTTGTTTTCACGAGCAAATTTTTCATTATTCATTGTTCTTACCTCAAGGAAATTTGTCTTTCATTTTTAATTAAACAAATCCGAAAACTTAGTCGGAATGTTGTTGTTCTTGGCGAAGTATTTCTTGAATGCATCCCCAAAACTTAATTGATCTTTTTCTCTATTTTTAAGCAAATCATGAACAGCTAAGAATGCTGTAACGGCATAATTAACGGCTAAAACAATCAGTAAGCCGAACACAATATAAATTAAGTACAGCATTTTTCTTTCCTCTAATTCAGCGATTATCTCCCAGGAAATAATCTTTTATCCTTTTAAATTAATCATATCCCTATCATTCATGTAAAAGGTAAAACCGTCCAATTCTGTCATTTTTCGGACTGATTTTGCATTTTATTCTTCATCTTTTTTATAAGCTAATAAATCCCCTGGTTGACAATCCAAGACTTCACAGATCTTGCTCAACGTGTCGAAGCGAACGCCATGCGCCTTTCCTGTCTTTAGGATTGACAGGTTAGCCGGCGTGATGCCAACCTTCTCTGCCAACTCCTTTGAAGACATCTTTCGCTTCAAAAGCATAAAATCTAGTGTCACTTCAATCACCTATATCACTTCCTATTAAATAATTGAATCTGCGTCTTCTTGAACCTTCATCCCATATTTGAAGACTAGGTAAACTACGTACAAAATTGCTAGGAAGAACAAGCTATTAGTAATACTGGTTGGATAAATCATGTCAACGGATGAAGTTTTAGCAATCTTAGTTAAAGTTGCGTAGTTACTGTAAATCCCAATATAGAAAATTATCGTTGCGACTGTGTAAACAGATACTGAAATCAATAGTTTTTTCAGCAGTTGTAAATTTTTTACTGCAAAATAAATCTCTTGTTTAATGTTCTTAATAATCAATCGTGCGTAACCACAAATGAGAAACTGAGCGACCATGGCAACAATGAAAAGGCAAAACATCCCTAGCATTAGCCATATCCATGTACTACTGAACTGGACACCGAGTTCATCACTCATGCCTTTACTTATTTCTGCACCAGCTCCGGGCTGTGATAATACAAAAATTGTGAAGCCACCTGCTAAAACAAACGTAACAATGCTAAATACACAAAGCACTTGATAAATCCACGTTATTACCGTAAGCAAATTTAAAACAAACTTTTTCATTTTTCTCCCTCTCTTTCGTTTAATACTCTTTTCATTAATTATTGTATTACGATAATTTGTAATTGCAATACAATAATTAAATATTTTTTTGCAATAAAAGCAGATATATAATTTCCACAATAAAAAAACTAGCATGGAATATTTTCCATACTAGCTCTCTTAGTTGATTGATAATGCGATGTGACTTCACTACTACATCGTAGTTAGAATTTTTCTTATTTTGACTTTTAGTTTTCTTTCCAACCTAAATCTTCAAGCATTGATGCCATTGCATTAGCTGAGATCTTGTTTTCTGCAAAATGCATTGATTCTTGCTTCCAGCCGTCTTCTTCAAGCATGTTGGTCATGTCTTCAACACTAACAGTCTTTACGTTAAATCTTAATTCAGTTTCAGTAGTTAATTCAGTCATCATCGTTATTACCTCTCAATCACTTATTTCTCTCTTCACGTAAGCCATCCTTCATAAAGCTTGATAAATCAACGTTTTATCCAACAAAAATATTTTTAGAATAATACAATAAAAAACAAAAATAACAGGAATAACCCTGTTATTTGGAGTTATTCCTGTCATTTAAATTATGCTTCTGTATATTCGCCTTCGCAGTAGTTAAATACTACTTTACGATCAGCTAATTCAACTATAATTCGCTGATATTCATGTGCATAGCCATGATGCGCTAATTTGACCGTCACTTGATCATGATCAACTTCAATATCGTACAAGTTATACTCGCCTTTTTGATACTCAAAGTCAACGCCGTTATCCTGATAGTGTCTATACTTGCCGCCATTACCAAATACTCTGAATGTCATATCTTTATCCGGTTCATCAGAAATATGGTCGACTTTCTTACCCCACGGTAGAATCGTATCTTTTTTAATAAATAGCGGTAATTTATCAATTGGAGCATCAACTAAAATTGTATTCCCACCTGAATACTCTACACCGTTCCAGAAGTCAATCCATTCACCTTTAGGTAAGTACACCGCACGCTTAGTTTGACCTTGCTGGACAACTGGAGCTGTCAAAATGTCCTCGCCTACCATATACTCATCGTTTAAGTTATACACATGTGGATCATTTTCATAATTTAAGACCAACGGCCGCATAACTGGTAGCCCAGTCTGAGTTTCACGGTAGAATTCATCATATAAATAAGGAATAAAGCGGTAGCGTAACTTCAAATACTTACGGTATATCGATAAGGTTGGTTCACCAAAGACCCATGGTTCTTGTGAGCGCGTACCAAGTGCCGCATGGTTTCTATAAAGCGGACTAAACAATGCTCCCTCAATCCAACGTGTTAATAATTCTGGCGTTGTATCAGCTCCAAAGCCGCCAATGTCAGTACCAGCAAAGCTGAAGCCACTCAGACCCAAATTACATAATTGCGGAATCATCATTTGCACATGTGGCCACAAACTTTGGTTATCACCCGTCCAGACTGTGGAAAACTTTTGAGTTCCGGCATATGCTGCACGCGTGATTACAAATGGCCGCTTACCTGAATACTTTTTCAAACCCTCATAAGTTGCCTTAGCCATGTTGTGGCCATAGACATTGTGCATCTTGTCATGCGTAGTCGCTTCGTCTTCGTTGTGGAAAACAGTATCACCCGGAATTTCACCTCTAAATGAAGCAGGTTCATTCATATCATCCCAAATGCCACTAACGCCCAAGTCAACTAAGTATTTGCAATTTTTAGCCCACCATTGGCGAACTTTCTGGCGACCGAAATCTGGAAATACCGCATCCCCCGGCCAAACTTCATTTACATAAACAGTACCATCTGCTGCCTTAACGAAATAGCCCTTTTCAATACCTTCTTGATAAATTTTATAATCAGCATCATCTTTTTTTACGCCCGGATCAATAATAGTAATAATCCTGAAGCCCAATTTACGCATTTTTTTAATAAACTCTTCTGGAGCTTCATAAGTATCCTTGCGCCAAGTAAAGACACGATAGCCCTTCATGTAATCAATATCAAGATGCAAGACATCACAAGGCAAATCATATTTACGCAGATTTTCCGCAATTTTTTCTACCTGCTTTTGGCTAACACTATAGCCCCAGCGCGATTGCTGATAGCCCAGAGTCCACTTCTGTGGCATTGGTACACGGCCTGTTAAGTAGGTATAATTCGTGACAACCGCCTTGAGTGAGGCCCCACCAATAACATAATAATCTAAATTACCATTATCAGCTGAATAGTAATAATAATTGTTGCTTTCCTTACCTAAGTCAATATGATTACGGTAAGTATTGTCAAAAAAGATACCGTAAGGATGACCATTTTTTAATCCTAGTAAAATTGGAATCGACTTATACAAACGGGTGAAGCTCTCTACTTGCGGATCAGGATTGTCAGTATTCCAATTATCATAGGCATAGTGGCGTTTATTCAAATAGCCGGTTTTATCACCCAAGCCATAAAATTCTTCGTCATCTGCTAGTGACTTGACTACTTCATAATAATCGGCGTCATGCTTTCCCAGTAATTTATCCACATCATGGCCTTCAGATTCAGCCAGCTTCAAATGTTCCTCATCCATCTGTCGGTCAATTGGGGTTCTTTTCCCCCGATAATCTACGACCAATGGATTGCCTTGTTCATCAAAGACGTCAATTTTTTCATCATCATAAGCTTTTACTATCAACTTAGCCGTAGCTATTTCAATATGATCGCCTTTATTTTTAACTGTAAAATCAGTTTTAATTTCTTTATCGCCTTCGATAGCATAAGAATTGCTAGCATTACCTCGATCTTGAAAGAATCGCATAATTTCCGGTGTTAAAACGGTCAAAATCATTGGTCCATTCTCATAGTTTAAGGTAATTTTTTGTCCATCTTTAGTAAAATCAGTAAGTTGATTAATCATAATTTACCTCTAAAAAATCAAAAGTTATGTATTCGCTTTCAATTTTAGCACAATAAGCTAATCAATTGGGTCATACCAGAAAAAACACCTTCAAAAATTTTTGTATTTAAATACAAAAAAACTGCCTTACGGCAGTTTTATTTAATTTATTCCATTGGAAAAATCTTATCTGGATTCAAAACATAATTTGGATCAAAAACATGCTTGATCTTTCTCAAAAGTTCAGTGTAATCATGACCATAGAAATCCTCAAACCAATCTTTGCGGGCATAACCAATACCATGCTCGCCAGACATATTTCCATCCAAAGCTTTAGCTGTCTTATAAAGTTCGGTAATCACATAATGACTCTTTTGCTCAAACTCTTCGTCACTCATTGCATCTGAGCAAAGATAAATATGTAAATTACCATCGCCTGCATGGCCAAAGTTAGGAATTCGCATACCAACCTCTTGTTCCAATTCATCAACTCTATGCAAAACATCAGGAATATGATTAATTGGCACACAAATATCAACTTCATCCATCTTTGGCGTGGACTTTTGAATAGCCAAAAGTAATGCTTCCCGACAAGCCCAAATTTTCTTTGCTTCCTCTGAATTAGCATCTAAAATTACCGCATCAGCTGCTTTAAACTTCTTCGTTGCTGCAAGGGCAAGCTTTAATTCCGCATCCAATTCCTCTTTAGTTAAAGAATCAAGCCCTAGAATAATGAAGCCATCGCCATTTGCAATCGGGAATTTTTCATCGTAATACTTTTCCCAGAGACTAATGACCTTTCTACCCATGAATTCAACAGTAGTTGGCACTACACCTGAAGCTAAAATTGCTGGCACTGATTTAATCGCATCATCCAAAGTAGGGAACGGGATAATAGCGTTAATTGATTGCTTCGGACGTGGATATAAACGCATGGTAACTTCAGTTACTACACCTAAAGTCCCTTCTGAGCCAATGATCAGGTCTTTTAACGAATAACCTGATGAGGACTTAACTGCCTTAGCGCCAAATTTATAGAGCTTACCATCGGTTAAAACAACCTTCAATTCGCGGATATGTTCTCGAGTAACGCCATATTTAATTGCTTTCAACCCACCGGCGTTAGTATCCACATTACCACCAATTGTAGCCCAATGCATTGCTGGAGCTGGCATATAAGTAAATGGTTTATTGGCTAAATATTCTTCAATATCTTTCAACCGAATACCTGCTTGCACAGTCATCGTTAGACTTTCTGGCTCGTATTCCAAAACCTTATTCATTTTCACCATATCCAGTGAAATGCCACCTTCAACGGTTAAATTGCCACCCATTAGACCAGTCGAATTACCACGCGGAACGATAGGAATATGATGATCACTTGCATATTTAACAACGTTTTCGACTTCTTCATTAGTTTCAGGTTGAATTACCAAGTCAGGCATTGCTCTAACCGTCTTAAATTGGTCATGATCCCAATGAACAGTTGGCTTAGTAATGAATCGCTCTGGATCTGAGATAAATTTACTCAAATTATCTATATCTGTTGCAGTTAATTTTTTAAAGTCCATCTTTGACACTTCTTTCCAAATTGAAACATCCTATATTAACTAATGTATCCGCTTTTGTAAGCGGTGTCAAAAACAAGAACTGAAGATTTTTTTATCTAAAAAAGCAAATTTCCATACTGCCTCACTTTAAAATGCGATAGTATCGACTTTTATTTAAATAACTATTACACAAAATATGAAAATAAAAAAACTGCCTTACGGCAGTTTCTAGTTAAATAAATCCGACATCTTAGTTGGAATATTATTGTTTTTCACAAAATACTTTTTAAAAGTAGGTAAATCTGCATTTTCTTTTTTCACATACATATCATGTAAAGCCCAAAATGCAGTGATTAACAAATTAACACCCAAGACAATTAACATACCGATTAAAATATATACTAAGTAAAGCATTGATCTATCCCCCGCTATATCGTCACTTGACCCAGAGTCGCATCTTCAATGAAGTATCTGACGAAAGCTTGATTGAAGCTCATGCCCTGGCCGTTGTAAACATGCCACTCTTCGCGTTTGGCACCTACAGTTCTAATGATTGAAATTACTGTGCAAATTATCAAATATGCGATTAGCACGTTAAAAATTATTTTCATTACCAGCATGTCTACACGTCCTTTCTGTACTACTTAACTAATACACTAATATTTATTAGTCAATTTGTCAACATCTTTTAGTATTTACTTTTTTCTCCCCAAGTATAAAAAGCCATAGATAGCTGGTCCGATCACTACCGCCCCAGCTATAGAAACTATAATCACTGCAATAAAGCGAGGCATAGCAAAAAATTCCGAGCTAAATTTCATACAGGCCCAGGCCCCAAAGAAAAAAATCGCCCAGCCAATTAAAATTGAAATTAGCATATTTAAACCTGAAAATTTAGGTTTAGAGTTTTTATTGTTCATCAAGTTTTCTCTTTCATAAAAATATTGTGCCACAAATTGAAGATCAATAAACAAAAGTGACAGATTCGGTCGTTTTTTAGACTTATTTGGTAAAAAATAAGGGAGATTAAGCAAAATATGGCGCTTAATCTCCCTTTTGAATCAATAATTATTTGCCCATAAGACCTGAAAAAGCCATTCCTAAGGCAGCACCACCACATGCACCTGCTTTAGCTGATACGGGACGAGCATCACTAGTAATTGCATAATGAAACTTCATCACATCATATGACAATTTACTCTGCCAGCTTAATGGATCAAGACCAACTCGAATTAAGTTGCAGACATAATTAGCTGATTCACCATTTTCTAACTCATGCTTTGCATCAAGTAGGATTTTTCTTTCTTCTGGCTTAGTATCTTCATTTACTAGTAGGTCAGTAATATTACTTAATAGCCATTGTTTTAAATCATCTTTATTTTCTTGATACATTTTTATCCCTCTTTTTCGACTTTTTCATTAATATCAGGATGCATCCCTACAACCATTTTAGAATCTTTCATGTTCTTCATCGATTCATTTATTTTAATAAAAAGCTCTGCAAGTAGCAGAGCTTTTTACCTCATTGCAGAGTTACTTATACATATACTTAGCACATGCTTTTTTAGAATCCATACCATTACGAATCTTCAAAGCTAATTCAATCGATACATCCGCAATAATTGATTGTGGGTCAATCACATTGTAAGGATGATCTGGTGCCTTTTCCTGAGCTAACGACAATTCTGTGCAGCCCAACAAAATCACATTACAGCCGTAATCATCATGCATTTTTTGCAGAATCTGATGATATAGCTTACCATCAACGACGCCTTTTTCCTTAATATCGCGATAAATTAACTTAGTCACCATTGGCTGAATCTCTGGTCCACCGAATTCAACTTCTCGTTTAACACGGTGAATTTCATCTTCATATAGATGGTCATAAATTGACCCTTCAGTCGCAATCAAGCCAATTTTCTTTTCTTGTGGGTATTTTTCAATAAATTGATGCACTGCTATTCTCATCATGTGTAAAAATGGAATATCAGTCAATGCAGCCAAATCATCATAAAAATAGTGAGCGGTATTGCATGGCATCACATAGAAGTCTGGTCCCAATTTGGCTTGGCCCAGAACATCGTCACGTAAATCATAGAAAAAGTTTGGTTTAGTATGATCTTTAATATAAGCCGTTCTATCAGGAATTTGTGCATCATTAACCAAAATATAATTTAAATAATCTTGGTCCTTAGCTATTTTTACACGGTGATTAATTAAACGAACGTAGCTTTCTGTGGCAATAGTTCCCATGCCGCCAATAATACTAAAGAAGTGTTTCACTATTTTCACTTACTTTCTAAAGTGTTCTTCTTGACCTTCCAACTCATTAATTACCTGCTGTGCAACCACAATATCAGATGGATATGGGGTATTTACTCCGCGAATTTTTTGGAAAGCGTCAGCCCCCTTACCACAGATTAGCACAACATCATCTGGCGTAGCCATGGCAATCGCATCATGAATGGCCTTCTTACGATCTAACTCAATAGTAACGTCGCACTTAGAGTGATCTATTCCTGAATCAATTTCTTCGGCAATACTCTTTGGATCTTCAAAGCCTGGATCGTCTGTAGTTAAAAATGCTTTATCTGCGTATGCAGTCAAACTTTCACTAAAACCGGGACGACGTGACACGCCTTTATCACCAGGAGCTCCAACAACAACAATAATCTTAGGATCGTTGAATTCGTTACGCATAAATCTCATTAAAGCCATCATTGAGGCCTTATTATGAGCGTAGTCAACTACAACCATGCCGTGCTTCTTTGTTCTTTCGGTTTGCATCCGGCCTGGAATAGTAACATCGCGAATACCCTTCGCACATTGATCATGGTTAAGTCCAGCCAAGCCTGCTCCAATAATTGCGGCAGTACCATTTGACTCGTTGAAATCACCCAGCATCTTTAAAGTATAATCACCATTAATTGGCAATTTACGTGCCTTATCACTAGCACAAACTAAATTGAACCGAGTTTCTTTCATATCTAATTGTTCAGAAGAGAATCTGAAATCAATTGGCTGCTTCAAGTCTGGATTTTCAAAATTATCGCGGGCAAACAAATAAATACTATCGGGGTTGGTAGTAGTTGTTGCGGCAGCGTAGACTTCATCAAAGTGTGCAGTTTCAGCGTTGATAATACATTTACGTGAGTTAACAAGCAATTGTAATTTGCAGTGCAAATAATCTGCAAAATTAGGGTGTTCGTTAGGACCAATATGGTCTGGACTAATATTCAGGAAAAAGCCTAAATCATAAGTTAAACCGAAGACACGATTTTTCTTATATGCTTGACTAGAAACTTCCATTACCAAGTGAGTCATGCCATTATCAACAGCCGTTCTCATGTCTCGGAATAAGTCCAAACTCTCTGGTGTGGTCAAGCTTGACTTAAAGCTATCTTCAGGCTTAGGACCGACCACATCATTAACTGAAGAAATCAGAGCTGTCTTACCACCATTTGCTTGATCAAGCATCCCTTTCAAAAAGTATGCTGATGTAGTCTTTCCCTTTGTACCAGTGAAAGCTACAACAAACAAGTCATCTTGTGGAAAACGGAAGAAAGCAGCTGACAAAAGAGCCATTGCCTTAGAAACATCGCGCACAATTAAAGCGTGCATTCCTTTTCCTTCTGGATATGGTTGTTCAGCTACATAACAAATGGCCCCATTGTCTTTAGCCATTGACAAATAAGTTGGTCTAAAGCCTGCTCCCTTGCAGAAGAACAATGTATTAGTTTGAATATCGCGTGAGTCATAAGACACATAGTCCATTTTAGTAGCTACTGTATCTTGCACTGCGCTTGACTTGAGCAAGTGATGCTCTTTTAAGATTAATATACAGGTATTTAAGGAAATACTCATTAGCTTTTCTCCTCGTTGTATTTAAAACATTTCAGTCAAAATTATAACACAGCTAGTGTGTTGGTGACGCTTTCTTCGGATCAAGTGGCAAACGAATAATAAAACTAGTCCACTTTTCGTTTGATTCACAGCGAATTGTACCATGGTGTAAATCAACCACACCTTTGGTGATAGATAATCCCAAACCAGTTCCGCCTGTCTTAGTATTTCGCGAAGTTTCTACCCGGTAAAAACGCTCAAAGATTTTATTTAATGATTTCTTCGGAATTGGTGCCCCATTATTTTCAACGCGCAACTCTACTTCACGTTTGTTGACTAAATTGGCTACCAATTTAATTTTAGTTGCCCCTGTACCATACTTGAAAGCATTAGAAATCAAATTATTGTAAACGCGGACCAGCTTTTCCGCATCAGCCTTAATCGTTAGATTCTTTGGCCGCGCTTCAATCTCTATTTCAATGCCATTTTTTTCTGCTTCTAATTCAAAGCCGGCCGCTACCTGCTCCAACATTGAATAAATATGCAAATCATTCAGATTTAACTTAGTATTGGTCGACTTTAAAGTAGTATATTCAAACAGATCGTTAGCCAGTGCTTTCATTTGTTCTGCCTTAGTATAGGCAATATTGACATACTTTTTCTGATCTTCTGGCGAAGTCACTCCTGCTTTTAACAAACCAAGATAACCAATAATTGATGTTAGCGGCGTTCTGATATCGTGCGAAACATTAGTGATCAATTCATCCTTAGATTGCTCAATTGCCCGTTCTTCATTAATCGAATTTACAGTACTATCAACCAACGAATTAATCGAATCCACTACTCGTTGCAATTCTGGTCGTACCCGAAAATTAATCCGATGATCAAAATGACCATTAGCAATATAGTGAAGTTCCAAAATAATGTGACGTAGCTGCATTTGGTGATAGCGTCGAATCAAGCGCCAGTACAAAACAACCAAGTCGCCCACTCCCATTAAGACGATGAATACGTTTTGCCAGGACCAAAGATGATAGCCACCTGCAAAAGTGATCGTCTTTTTTAGAAAGTAGATTCCGTTGACCAGGCTTTCATCCTGCAAAATAGCTAAGTGAATCAGAATGATAATTGATAAATTTAATAAAAGCAGAAGGACGACCGTTACGACCCCTTCTGCAAACAATTCGCTCTTTTCGGCGCCAGTTAGCTTGACGCGTTCTTTTTTCATCTTATGCCTCGACCTTGTAACCTACGCCCCAAACAGTTTGGATGACATCCTCACCATCAGTGGCTTTTTGAATTTTATCACGAAGGTGTGACACGTGTACCATGACAGTTTTAGCTGAAACAATTGATTCTTGTTGCCAAACACGTTCAAAGATTTCATCAGCTGAAAAAACACGGTTAGGGTGACTAGCAAGTAAGTATAAGATACCGAATTCTAAGGCAGTTAATTGGATAGTCTTACCATCAATAGTCTTAACTTCATGTGAATCACGGTTAATTACCAATGGTCCTACTTCCAAAATATCTGGTTTTTCATTCTTAACTTGCTTTTGACTTCTTCTCAAAAGTGAACGTACACGAGCCATTACTTCAAGTGGATTGAATGGCTTAGAAACATAGTCATCGGCACCAGTGATTAATCCTTGAATCTTGTCCATATCACCGGTTTTAGCAGAAACAATAATAATTGGAATATCGGAGTCTTTTCTAACTTCCTTAATTACATCGATTCCTGACATATTTGGCATCATCACATCCAAAATCATCAAAACGATATCTGGCGTAGTGGTCAATTTAGTAATTGCTTCCTTGCCGCTGTAAGCTGCGACAGGTTCATAGCCTTCATTTTTAAGGTAGATACTTAATAGTTCTACGATTTCTTTGTCATCATCAACAACTAAAATTTTCACGAGGAATGTTCCCCCTTCTTGTTTATTATTCTTCGAATTAACTATTTATAGTTTAGCAAATCTTATCCCTATTTTACCCATTTTTCATAAAAAGGCCTAAGATCATCCCCTATCTTTATTTTTTCTAAAAAATTAGAAGAAAAGTTTCGGCAAAAGCCAGTAAGAAAAGACTGAATTTCAAAAAATTATGGAAGATGATGGTGAAACTTACTACAGAGTAACAGTACCAAGACTTCCTGGCCTAATTGCCTATGGTGATGATCTAGAAGAAGGAATGGCTGAACTAGAAGAAGCAAAAAAAGCATGGTTTTCATCTTGTCTTCGACGCAATGTAAAAATTCCTGAACCATTAACCAAAAAATATTCAGGAAAATTATTATTAAGAATGCCTAAATCATTACACGCTCACCTAGCTGAAGAAGCCGAAGACGAAAATGTTTCTTTAAACGCATTCATTGTAAGTAAATTAGCACAAGAATAAATCAAAAAAAGCCTTCGAAATATAACCACAAATTTCGAAGATTTTTCTATGGGAAATTCTAGTACTAAAAAATACACGTTTCTCCATCATCAACTACCCCTGAATAAATTCAGGGGTTTGTAGTTCTCATCTGCTTACAGATAGTGGTATTAGCGTCTTGTGACTCCCACCTAAAGAGACTACATCATCGGGCAGTTGACTATGCCCGTTTATCTGCCAAGATTTACTCGGCAGATGCTTGTTTATTAAACTGCGGTGCCTCTTCACCACTGCGGTATAGCGTGCCTAAAAATTGGATATTCATTGAGGCAAGACGATCATCATTTGACTTATAGCCGCATTTGTCACAAACGTACAAATGCAAATCATGATTTCGATTTTCCTTGCGAATCCGTCCACACTTAGGGCAGCGCTGACTGGTATATTTAGCTGGGACTTTAACTACAGCAGAAGAGTTTAAGTTGGCTTTGTAAGTCAAAAACTGCTCAAATTGGTAAAAAGCCCACGATACCATTTCATAGCGCCGATCTTTTGAGGACTTCTCAGTAGCAAAGCGCACATCGGTTAAATCTTCTAATGCAAAGATTGTGTTAGATCCATAATGGTCAATGAGTGTCTTAGTTAAGCAATGGTTGACATCGCTCATCCAGCGGTTCTCTCGTTGACCAATCTTCTTCAATCTTCTTTTGGCAGATTTAGTACCCTTGGCTTGAAGCTGAGCACGCAGTTTCTTATATTTCCGTCTTTTACGCAATACTTTCTGCCCATTATAAAACAGGGTTTTGCCTTGTTCATCATAACAAGAAGCTAAAAAGCGCAATCCACGATCAATTCCAACAACATGCTCAGCTTGTGAGGCTTGAAAGTCAGGTAATGAGATTGTGGCACTTAAATGTACATACCATTTGTTTCTAAATTGCAGTAGTTTAAGCGAGCCAAATTTCCACTTGCTTTCATCAAGGTATTGATCAAAACCCTTGCAAGCAAAATCAACTGCCTTTCTGCCTTGCAGGGTATTTAAGGATAGCTGATTAGTAGTAGCTTTGTAAGACCAATCCCGACCACGCTGTAAATCAAGCTGTGGGCGTTTAAAGGAAATAGGCTGCCAAAGCCAAGAAAGATCACGTGGAAATTGTGACCAGATAGCATGTCCTTTGGAATCTTTTTTGCCAGTATCATAGCGATAAGGCTTTTGACTTAATTGCGTCTTAACCGTCTTATAGCGTGCAATTACAGTTTTGATTGCGGATTGAGCCATTTGACTTTTAAGGGCAAACTTATCACGCAAATCATGATATAAAGCTTTGTTCAATTTAGCTTGATGCAATTCAAAATCATGGTCAAAAACATATTGAGAAATAAAGTTGCAAGCATCACGATACATAAGCACAGTATCTCTAAACGCACTTGCAGTTTCACCATCAATATTAAGTAGTTGTGCTTTAATAGTTATAGACTGATCCAAAATAATCACCCCCTTTATGATATTCACTATGTATTATATCGTATTTAAGTAGTGAAATATATAAATTATAGAAAGGAAAAAAGGGACTGAAAGTGCAATTCCTCCCCGCATTAAATACGGGGTATCCTTGCTTAATCAGTCCCAAGTTTATCAATGAAAAACGTGTATTCATTCTATTTACTTTCCCTTATCATCATGCAATTTAGTTTCGACATAAACGCAGACGATAAATAGCAAAGCAAAACAGCAGATCTTAGGTGCTGTTGCATAATCAAGCATGCTAGCAAAACCGAATAAGATACCATCTGGAACAACCCACCAGGAGCCGATCCAAGAATTAAAGGTATCACTAACTGTCGCAAAGAATGCAATTAAAATCGTTAAAACAAGTAAAACTGAAGTTAAGATCATTCCCGGCCGACCAAAATCTTTAAAACCATGATCCCAGTAGACCATCACTCCAAGCAGTACCAATAAGATTGATACCAGCCATAGACTACCCTTTTTCATAATAAAGGCCTTCTTTCTGCCCTTATCCCAACACGATTAAGTAGCAGCTGCCTTGTTTAACGCTTATTGAATTTCCTTCTTGCCAGTGTAGAGTTCATAGTAGTAACCCTTTTGCTTGATTAATTCATCGTGGTTACCATGTTCAATAATATGACCATGATCAAGTACCAAGATTAAATCTGAGTTAACAATCGTTGACAGACGGTGAGCAATAACAAAACTAGTTCTACCAGTAAGCAAGTTGTCCATCCCGGCTTGAACCATTTTTTCAGTTCGAGTATCAATACTTGAGGTAGCTTCATCAAGAATCATTACTGGCTCATCAGCAATCATTGCCCGCGCAATTGACAACAGCTGCATTTGCCCTTGTGAAAGGTCGCCGCCGTCACCATCAATCACAGTTTCATAGCCGTGATCTAAGTCATGAATAAATTCATCAGCGTGTGACAACTTAGCTGCTTGGTAGACATCATCATCACTAGCATCTGGATTACCAAAGCGGATATTATCCATAATTGTGCCAGTAAAGAGGTGGGTTTCCTGTAAAACAATTGAAAGTGATTTTCTCAAATCATCTTTTTTAATGTTTTTAATTGGAATACCGTCATAAGTAATCGTTCCTGAATCAATATCGTAGAAACGGTTAAGCATGTTAGAGATGGTTGTCTTACCTGCACCGGTTTCACCAACTAAAGCTACCTTCATTCCCGGTTTGGCATTAATGGAAATGTCATGCAAGATCTGATGATCTGGTACGTAGCTAAAGTTAACATGATCAAAAATAATATGACCACGTACTTGAACCTTCTTGGTTGAGCCATCTTTTTGTGGTACATTCCAGTACCACTTACTGCCGACTTCATCGTTTTTCTTAGAAAGAGTAACTGTACCTTGGTCAGCTTCTGACTTTTGATCTTCCAAGTTGAAAATTCTTTCTGCACCAGCTAAAGCCATTACAATAGAGTTTAATTGTTGCGAAATTTGGGCAATTGGCATACTGAATTGCTTAGATAACTGTAAGAATGAACCAATGGCACCAAGTGAAAGCGGAGCCCAACTATTAATTGCGGCAGCACCACCAACAAAGGCGATCAAAACGTAAAGCAAGTTACCCATGTTACCCATAATTGGGAATAAAATTGTAGCGTAAGTGTTAGCCTTACCTGAGGCTTGACGCAACTCATCATTATATTTGTCAAAGCCTTCCTTAGATTGTGGCTCATGGCTGAAGACCTTGATGACCTTCAAACCATTAAGCATTTCTTCGTTATAACCGTTGATTTGACCCAGCTTCTTCTGTTGAACTTGGAAGAAGTGACTTGATCTAACTGTTAAGTAACGCACAATTCCAAATGATAAAGCAAAGATAATGAAGGAGAAGACCGTCAATTGCCAACTAAGTGAGAACATAGCGACAACCACGAATAACAAACTCAAAGCTGAGTTAGTAAACTGTGGAATTGACTGTGAAATCATCTGCATCAAGGTATCAATATCGTTAGTATAACGCGACATGATATCGCCAAATTCATTTTGGTCAAAGTATGAAATTGGCAAGCTTTCCATGTGAACAAACATTTCGTTACGTACACGATATTGCACTTTTTGAGCTAAAACACCCATCAGCATGTTAAAAAGGTAATTAGACAAAAAACCAATCGCATAGATCCCAAACATTACCGCAATTGCAGTAGCTAGAGGGCCATAGTTAGGAACTTTTTCTTTAGTTAAAGGCACAATATAATTATTGATCAAACGTTCAATGAATAACGAGCCAATAACGTTGCTGGCAGCTGCTAGTACAATAGTGATCATGGAAACGATGAGCATCCATGGACTTGTACTATTAACCAGTTTCAATAGGCGCAATAAGATTTTGGTTCTGCTACCCTTTGTTTGATTTTTACTTTTTTCCATTGCTTGATCCAAATTGCTCACCTACTTTCCTTGTTCTTCCTGGAATTTAGCGATTGAACTATAAAGTTCGTTAGTCTTCATCAATTCATCGTGGGTTCCGATAGCTTGAATTTGACCATGATCCATGACGATAATCCGATCAGCATCCTTAATTGAAACAATTCTTTGTGAAATAATGATTTTAGTAGTTTCTGGCATATCTTTAGCCAAAGACGTTCTAATTTGTCGCTCAGTACTGGTATCAACAGCTGAAGTGGAGTCATCTAAGATCAAGATCTTCGGATTCTTAAGCAAGGCTCTGGCAATAGTAATTCTTTGCTTTTGCCCACCAGAAACGTTGTTACCGCCTTGTTCCACCATTGTGTCATAACCATCTGGCATTTCACGAATAAAACCATCAGCATGGGCGATTTTAGCAGCGGCAACAACTTGTTCATCGGTTGCATTTTCGTTACCCCACTTGAGGTTATCCTTAATCGTTCCTGTGAACAGCACATTCTTTTGTAAAACCATCGCAACGTTATCACGCAAGGTCTTCAAGTCATATGACTTAACGTTGTGTCCTGCAACCCGAACGGCACCAGAAGTAACATCATAAAGACGCGGAATCATTGAAACCAAGGTTGACTTCGATGAACCTGTTTCACCAATAATCCCGATTGTTTCACCTGGCCTAATGTGCAAATTGATATCTTTTAAAGCATCAGCCTTGTCCGCAGGTTCGTACTTAAAGCTAACGTGATCAAAGATAATTTCACCATTGGTCAAACGTTTCAATGGCTTCTTAGGATCTTCAATTGTTGGTTCTTCCGTAATCACTGAAGCAATACGACGACCACTGGCACCTGAGATAACCAATTGCGTAGTAATCATAGCTAAAATGTTTAAACTAAACAAAACTGAGTTTGAATAAGTAAACATTGAAATTAATTGACCAGTTTGTAAACTACCGCCAACCACTTCTTTCGCACCGAACCAGCAGATTGACAGCGTTGAAATATTCAAAACAGCTGCAACTACTAATGCGTTCAAAGACATAATCTTTTGTGCAGTCGCAAATAACTTGTAAATAAAACCTGATGACTTCTTGAATTCTTTAATCTGCGGTTGTTCTTGGACGTAAGTCTTAACTTCACGAATACCACGTACATTTTCACGCACAACTTGGTTCATTCGGTCATACCCTCTAAAAATCTTAGGGAAGTATGGATAAGCTGTTTTAATAATCAAGCCCAAAGCAATTGCAAAAACCGGTCCTAAAACTGCAAAGATTAATGATAAACGCGGGCTAATAATAATTGACATAATAATTGAAACGATGAACATCATTGGTGCTCTAACAGCAATTCTGATGATCATTTGATATGCCATTTGCACGTTGTTAACGTCAGTAGTCAAACGTGTAACTAAACTGGCACTTGAAAAGTGATCAATATTTTCAAAAGAATAGTCCTGCATATGGTAGAACATGTCTTGGCGCAAGTTTGCGGCAAAACCAGCAGCTGCATGAGCTGAGACATAACTCGCACTAGCGCCTAAAATTAGCGAAATAATGGTTAACACTAATAGCAATAGCCCCATTTTACTAATATAGGACATATCCCCCTTCATAATTCCGTTATCAATCAAAATTCCGACCAAATATGGTATCAGCATTTCAATGATAACTTCACCAATAACAAACATTGGTGAGAGCAAAGACAATTTTTTATATTGCCTAATTGATTTGCTCAATGTTTTGATCATAGAGACCCACCCTTCTATTCTTTTATTCAATCTCGCAAATAAAAAGATAAATGGATCATCTCCATTTATCTTTTTTATCTATATTAAGTTTAAGTATGTGCTTATTTTTACGGAAATTCAATTAACATGCTTGCAAAACAGGTAAATTATTTATGTTGTTGTGGCCTTGGTGCAAATGCGGAACCAATAATATTGTAGTGCTTTCTGAATAAATAACGTACACCATAAGCAACTACCGCAATAGCCACATCAATTGGTCCTGGCAAAACAGGGTTAATAGGACGTAATAATGGAGTTGCCAAAACGGTCAATACAACAAGCATAATTACCACAACAACTACTCCACCTAGAATCAGTTTAACCCATGAAGGTCGTTTTCCTGCCTGTGGTACCAGTAAGTCATTGTACTTGACCATTACTATACCCATTAAAATACCAATACTTGCTAAAGTTAACACGCCCCACTGTGCGTTGTAAGCTTGTTTGCCACTTTCAAATGAAGCCATTACCCCAAAGATGGCAAAAAACAGTGCTGAATAAAGCAAACTACCATCAACCATCAATTGCCAAGTTGGTGTAGCCACTGGCTTTTTCTTAGGATGAAGCATTTGTTCAGCTTTAATTGCTGGTGAAGCCAGGTAAAGCCCATTGGCTGGTTGCCCATGACGTTGGGCAATAATAATTTCACTGAGCAAGCCATTAGTCATCGCAACTGCATCAGCACGTGACATTGAACCTTGTTTTTGCAGTTCTTTTTCTAGACGAAAAACATAGTCACTGTTCTTGTTACTCAACTTTTCACGCAAAGCTTTTGGATCTTCCTGCTTAATTTTTTCATCCTGAGTATCAAGCTCAGCTTGCTTCTTTAATTTAGCTTGTTTTTCAGTGTTAATTTTTGTTTGATCTTGTTCTCTCTTTGTCTCTTCAGCCATTCTTACTCCTAGACGTTAAATCTAAATTCAATAATGTCACCGTCTTGAACTTCGTAATCTTTACCTTCAAGACGCAGCTTACCAGCTTCTTTAACCTTTTGCATAGTTTCAAGCTTGTCTAAATCATCAAATGAAACAACTTCAGCTCGAATAAAACCACGCTCAAAGTCTGAGTGAATAACACCAGCAACTTGTGGAGCTTTCATCCCTTTGTGGAAAGTCCAGGCACGGGTTTCAGGACCACCGGCAGTAAAGAAAGTTCTAAGGCCTAAGATATGATATGCAGCACGAATCAAACGATCCAAGCCTGATTCTTCTACGCCTTCCATCTCAAGGAATTCTTTCTTTTCATCATCAGCCATACCAGCGATTTCTTCTTCAGTTGCAGCAGAAATACCTAAGCATTCTGCACCTTCGCTTTCGGCATGCTTCTTAACAATTTGGTAATACTTGTCGCTTTCTGGATCAGCCATTGAGTCTTCAGCAATGTTAGCAACGTAGATAACTGGCTTGGAAGTTAACAAGAACAAGCCCTTAACAATCTTTTGTTCATCTTCATTAAAGTCAATTGAACGGGCAGCATTACCTTCTTCAAGTACTGGCTGCAATTTATTCAAAACAGCCATTTCAGCCTTGGCTTCCTTATCGCCTTGTTGAGCAACCTTTTTTACCTTATTGATTCTGCGGTTAACAGCATCGAGGTCCGCAATAGCAAGTTCCAAGTTAATAGTATTAATATCTTCTTCTGGATCAACCTTACCAGTAACTGAGGTAATGTTGTCATCATCAAAGGCACGAACAACGTGAACGATGGCATCAGTTTGACGAATATTTTCCAAGAACTTGTTACCAAGACCTTCACCTTTTGAAGCACCCTTAACCAATCCAGCAATATCGGTAAATTCAAAAGTTGTGTGCACAATCTTCTTAGCAGGAATCAATTCTTGAATTCTTGCCAAACGCTTGTCAGGAACTTCAACCATTCCGACATTTGGTTCAATGGTGGCAAATGGATAGTTAGCCATTTCGGCACCAGCCTTAGTAATCGCATTAAACAAAGTTGACTTACCAACGTTTGGTAAACCAACAATACCAGCAGTTAATGACATTTGTTGTCCTCTTTTTCTAAAATCAATTTTTTATTTTTACTTACTTGTCTATTTTATCCAAAATTTGGCCGAGCGATACGATCTTTTGGCACATATTGCTCTTTTTTTGCATTAACCGGATCATTCGCCTTAGTTAATAGCTTTTTTAGCTTCCGGTTAAACTCGCTGCGCGGCATCATGACTATGTGCCCACAACCCATACATTTTAATTTGATATCAGCACCCATGCGCAGGATTTCCCAATCATTAGTCTGACAAGCATGAGGCTTTTTCATTTGAACTGTATCAGCCAAATTATAAACAATTTCTTTAGCCATCTAAATCAACACCTAACAAATCAAGAATGCGGTTCAATTCATCAGTTGAAGCAAAATCAATTGACAAATGTCCTTTTCCTTTTTGTGTTTCTGAAATATTTACGCTAGAGCCAAACTTATTAGCCAATTGGCTTTCGCTAGCCCGGATAAAGGCCGATTTCTTGACGGTCTTTTTGCTGCGAGGTTTTTTAGCGTTCAATTCACTGACTACCGCTTCAACCTTACGCACCGGCATCCCTTCCTTGACTACTCGCTTAGCCAGCGCATCAATCTTTTCCTTATCTTTCAAACTTAAAAGCGTTCTAGCTTGTCCCATCGACAGTTCACCATGTTGGAGTAAACGCTTAGTCTTGCTAGGTAAAGTGAGCAAACGCAAATAATTAGCAATATATGGTCGCGACTTACCCATCCGCTTCGAAACTTCTTCTTGCGTTAAGCCAAGATTCTTCTGCAGCATTTCATAAGCTTGCGCCTCTTCAAGTGGAGTTAAATCTTCACGCTGCAAGTTTTCTAGAACTGCCACTTCCATCATTTGGCTTTCGTTAAACTTGCGAATAATTGCTGGAATAGTCTTCTTCTTAGCCAATTTAGAAGCACGGAAACGACGCTCACCAGCAATGATCTCATATCCATTAACTGATTCGCGCACGATAATTGGCTGGAAAACACCATTTTCCTTAATAGAATCCGACAGTTCTTTTAAGCTCTTATCATCAAATCTTTTTCTAGGCTGATAAGGATTCGGCCGAATATCGCCCAAATCGAGTTCTTGGACTTCTTCTGCCTCTTGAACTTGAGGCTCATCCTCAAATAAGGCTTCAAGACCACGACCTAGGCCGCCCTTTTTTCTTGGCTCTTTACTTCTTGAGTCTCTTGTCATGAGCTTTTAACACCTCTTTTGCTAAATCATCATATACCTTGGCACCACGAGATTTTGGTGCATATTCTGTAATTGGCTGACCATAACTTGGGGCCTCAGCTAATTTAGTAATTCGAGGAATGATGGTCTTATAAACTTTCTTGCTAAAGTAGGACTGCACTTCTTTAACCACTTCAGCACCCAAGTTAGTTCTGGCATCAAGCATTGTTAACAAAACGCCTTCTACGCCAAGATCTTTATTAAAATGCTTTTGGACTAAACGAATTGTGTTCAAAAGTTGGCTAAGTCCTTCCATAGCATAATATTCACTCTGAACTGGAATCAAAATTGAATCAGATGCAGTAAAAGCATTAATTGAAAGTTGCCCTAATGATGGCGGACAGTCAATAAAGACAAAATCATATTGATCGCTAATTGCATCTAAAGCTGACTTTAAGCGTGTCTCCCGAGCCATCATTGAAATTAATTCCGTTTCAGCACCGGACAAGTTGATTGTGGCTGGAACCATATCTAGCTTTGGCGTTGAAGTATGGTGAATAGTATCTTGAATAGGAATTTCGTCAATCAAAACATTGTAAATGTCCTGGTCAATCTCTGATTTTTCAATTCCTAAACCAGAGGTAGCGTTACCTTGTGGATCAATATCCACAATTAAAACGCGATAACCACGGTCGGCAATTGAGGCTGCTAAATTGATGGTCGTAGTGGTTTTACCTACGCCACCTTTTTGGTTTGCAACCGAAATTACATTTACCATATTGTTCATCCTTCCCTATTACTTCCTTTTCAATTCAATTGTGATCTTATAATCATCCGGATCTTTATTTTCTGTTACTTTGACTTTAATTCCTGAGTCTTCGGCTAACTTAACCGCCTTCTTAATGGTGTTAATTTGTACCTTTAAGTCTTTAGGAACTCGGCTAACGACCCGCTTAGCTTCTTTTTTAGCCTTAGGCTTAGGGTTAAAGTAAGCATCCACATCTTGCACAATCTCTTCAGTTTGTTTAACGTTTAAGCCTTTTGCTTCAATTTCTGTCAAAACGCGATCTTGATCTGCATTACTTAAGCCGATCATTGCACGACCATGACGAGCGGTAATTTTGCCAGCAATCAAAGCTTGCTGCACATTATCATCCAGCTTCAATAAGCGCAATTTGTTAGCCACATAAGATTGAGACTTACCCATATTTTTAGCCAAAGCAGTTTGAGTCAAATCATTCAATTCCATTAAATTAGTATAAGCTTTTGCCTCATCAATTGGATTTAAGTCTTCACGCTGTAAGTTCTCAATCAAAGCTAATGAAGCAGCTTGATCATCACTCATATTCTTGACGATCGCAGGAATAGTTTGCCAGCTCAAGCTTTTAGCTGCACGATAACGCCTTTCACCTGCAATAATCTCATATTGCTCGTCATCGCCACCTTCACGAACTACGATAGGTTGGAGCAAGCCATCCTTATCAAGTGTTTCAGCTAATTCTTTAATTGAATCATCAGAAAATTCACGCCGTGGTTGATAGCGGTTAGGAACAATCTTGCTCAATTCAAGATCTTGAACCTGTTTATTCTTAGGAATTTCATCATCATGATGCATAAAAGAAAATAATGACATAATATACCCCTTTCTGTTTAATGAATCGGTTTGCGCCGCGGGGTGCCTGCTTGACGTGGATACTTTTTAGGTGTTGCTTTGACTTTTTGAACTAAGATTAGAGTTCGTTCTTCTTCGCTCTCAGGTAGAGTCAATTCTTCTTCCTTAATCAGCTTACCGCCCAGCAATTCAAGAGCTTTTTGACCATCATCCAATTCATCTTCGGCTTTTGGTCCCTTGAGGGCAATAAAGTAACCATCTTTTTTCACCAAAGGCAAGCAATATTCACTCAAAACACTCATCCGCGCAACCGCACGAGCAGTAACGACATCGAACTTTTCTCGATAAAGCTTATTTTGACCAACGTCTTCAGCGCGGCCATGAACTAATTCGACGTCTTTCAAGTCTAACTTAGTAATTAAGTTCTTTAAAAAAGTCAATCGTTTTGCCAAAGAATCAACAATAGTAATCTTCAATTCTGGCTGCAAAATCTTGAGCGGAATTGATGGAAAACCAGCACCAGCACCAACATCACAAAGAGTGGCACCATCTTTAAAAACATCGCCAAAAGTAAACAGCGGCGTAATACTGTCATAAAAGTGCTTAAGGTAAACCTCATCTTCTTCGGTAATTCGTGTCAAATTGACATGCTCATTAACTTCGATCAAATAATTAAAATATATTTTAAATTGTTCAATTTGTTGGTCAGTTAATTTAAAATTGTGTTTTGATAGTTCTAAAATAAATTTTTCAGGATTCATTTTTCACCCGTGAAACCGTGTTTCACACCTCTAAATTTAACGCAAAATGCATTGATTAGTAAAGATATTTCATCTTATCAATTATGAAGTATTTTTACTCAATCGTCAAAGTTTTGCCGCCCGCAAAATAGGGTATAATAAGGCGCAAAGGAGTTAAAAATATGATTGTTACTTTAATTGTTTTAGCTTACTTAGCATATAAAACATATTTAGGCTATAAAACAGGCTTTACACGCTATATCATCGGTTTAATCTGTTCCGCCATTGTCTTTATGGTTGCCATTTTCATGCAAAATCCATTCGGTAATTGGCTATACACACAATACACTGGAGAAATGATTAAGACTAACTCCACTAACAACGTGGAATTAATGATTGCACGCTTTGTCGCTTTCTTTATTGTTTTCTTCGTGGGCAAAATGATCATGAAGATTGTCAAAAGCTGGATTCCTAACAAAAATCCACATGCGACTAACTTAGGCAGTATTCTCGACAATGTCTTGGGTGCTCTAGCCTCCCTAATTGCTAGTTATTTTGTTGTTTATGTAGTTTTGTCCATGTTCAATGCACTACAAAATCCATGGTTTATGCAGCAAACAATTGATTCTAGTTTTTTGAGGTTTATCATTTACAACACACCGGGGCTTTCAAACGGTGTCTTCAATAATATCTTTAATATTGGCAAAACTGTGGGATAAAATATATCAAAAAAGATCTGCTTGTATCATACTGAGCAGATCTTTCTTGATATGTTTTAACTAAATTAATACTACATTTATGAACCAACATTCGATATACTTATTAGCGCAGGAAGTTTTATGAACGGCGGCTGTTTTTCCCCGGAGGTGAGGCCTATGGGCTACATTGATGAAAGGGTTCCAGCCATGTCGGTTTACGAGAGTATCTCCTTGATGCTTTTGTTCGGTACATTTTTGTTGGCTTTGCTGACATATATTGACCACCACAAAAAAATAAAAAACGCCGCTCAAACATACTTTGACCAGTTATTGAGTAGCGTTTAACGTAAAATTTAACATTTGAAGCCGCCGCTCTTAAAGCGGGCTGCTTGGAGTCCCTAGGACTCCTTTTTCTTTAGTTATTATAGCATATTTCACTAATCACCGAAATTATCATATTCAATATGTTCATCATTATAAACAAAGATTGCACCAATTCGATCAGGGTTATCATGCCAACCCTTTAGTGGCTTGCCAGCAAAGAATAATCGTTTGCATTCAATTTCTGCTTCAACCGATGTTTTGGTAAAAGTAGTCACACCAGCTAAATCAGTCTTTACAGGATACCCGGTTCTAGGATCAATCAAATGGTGATACTTTTTACCGTTAACTACTAAGTAGCGCTCATATGTCCCACTAGTAACGGCTGAGCATTCAGGCACCATAACTGACGTAATATTGTCGCCTCGCGGCTGTTTAGGATCTTGCACACCAATTGACCACTGGCCACTAATTCTTTTAGGCGAATCACCAACTAACAAGATATTACCGCCCAGATTAATAATTCCTGCTTCAACGCCATATGCACGCCACAAGTCACGAATTCGGTCGGCAATCCAGCCCTTAGCAATTCCACCTAGGTCCAGCTCCATGCCCTTCATTTTAAGAAAAACAGATTGGTCACTGTCATTTAAAACCACCTTAAATGGGTCAGTTAACAGCATTCTATCTTTAATTTCTTCATCTTTAGGAACATGTGCGCCTTTAAAACCGATATGCCAAAGCTTAACAACTGGTCCAATCAGAGCATTAAAGCCAAAATTCTCACGGCTCTTTTCTACTGCCAATTTAACCAAACCATACACAGCACTAGAGACCTGTACCGGATGTTCTCCAGCAGCATGATTGATATCCATTACTTCAGATTCATCTCGATTAACGGTAAAAATATCTTCGTAATGATCAATTAAATCAAATGATTTTTGCAATAGATCACGATTTTGAGTACCAAAAATCTGCAATGTAATTGAAGTTCCTAAAGCATGATGATCACCAACCACCTGCTCTAATGCTAAATCTTTAATCATAATTATTTCTCTTCCAAATATAAATCACGCAACGCTTCACGTAGTTCTGTCGTTACGCCAATTTTTTCTTGTAAAAAGTTATCGAAACTACCAAAATTCTGCTCAATAGCGATTAATGAAGTATCCAAAAAAGCATCAGAAACTGAACCTAAAATTCGCATATTAGCGCGAAAACAAAGATTCTCGCCCTCTTCTTGCATTTTTTTATCTCTTTTGGCCCGATAGTTATTAAGCATATAATTTGAGTACAAATAGTCCTGTCTAATTGTTTCCATATCTACGCCAAGCAAATATAACAAGACTACAGTTACCAATCCAGTTCTGTCTTTTCCTTCTGAACAATGATAAAGTACAGCACCTTTTTCAGTATTGGCCAACAGCTCTAAAATTTTATTCAAGCTATGTTGAGCGTGTTCTTTCAATACATGTGACTTGTAACGCTCACACATCATTCTAAAGCCAGCATACTGATCTTGACGATAAGTTGCGAATACTTGGGTTAAGTCTCTCTTACCGCCTTTGGTGTTGTCATCAACAGAAATTGGAATACAGAAATGCTCTACGCCAGGGATTTTGCTGTCTGGACAATGGTCACATTCAGTTGGTGAACGCAAATCAATAATCTTAGTCAAGCCATAATTGAGCAAAAACTCTTGATCATGTCTCGTTATGTTGCTAATCTTGCCCGTTCTTAATAACCGATGCATCTTGACCTTACGTCCCTGATAGCCAACATATCCCCCTAAATCACGCGGATTACAAACTTTTTCTAATGGCAAAATATTTGGTTTCATTAATTTCATCTCTTTATTAAGTATTTTGATAAAAAAGCCGGATAGTGTCCCTATCCGGTAATTTTACTATCACGTGGCAAGTCACGCAAAATTATTTGTTAGCTTGTTCAACAAATTTAATAAAGTTAGCCATCATAGCATCTAGTTGCTTAATGTAATCTTCATTGGTCAAATCGCCAGTTTCTTTATCAAAATTGCTTGCAGCACCGCCAATTAAGATTTCATTGCCTGGCAAAACATTGGCACTCATGTCTGGTGAAAGCAAGATTTCACGAGCATCTTCTTGCGCACGACTAGATCCTTGAATACCGTATGAAGTACCAACAACTGCAGCCGGCTTCATCTTCATCACATTAGGACCAGCATGTGAACCTAACCATTCAAGCGCACTCTTTAAGGCAGCTGGAATTGAGTGATCATATTCTGGTGTAGCCAAAATTACACCATCCGCATTCTTAACATCCTCGATCCACTTCTTAGTAACATCATCTGGCTCATCAGTTCTACAGAAAGGCTTAAGTTGATCGATTTCTTTAACTTCAATATCAGCTTGCTCACCATAACGCTTAGCAATAAATTTTGCTAAAAAACGATTGAAAGAAAATGGAGCGTTTGTACCAACAATTGCTAAAATTTTCATTTAAATAAGCCCCCTACTTAGTAAGTTGTGCATACCAATCATCAACTTCATCAAAGAAGTGATTCAAAAACTTAAGTGTACCTGCATCGGTCAAGTCGCCTTTATCATCAAATTGTTTTGGTGCCAAACCCATCATAAATTCGTCACCAGCAAAGACATGAGCACTAAAACCAGGTGCGCCCAAAATGCTCTTCAAGCGAGTTTGCGAACGAGACGCACCTTGAGGCATTGGTGAAGTTGACACAATAACTACTGGCTTATCATGGAATGGGTGAACAGAACTAGAAAGCCATTCAAGTGCACTCTTTAAGGCACTTGAAACTGAGTGTTGCTGTTCTGGTGAAGCGATCAAAACCATATCTGCATCAGCAATTTTTTTACCTAAAGCTAATACGCTAGCAGGAGCATCAACGCCTTCTTTATACATATGCAAGCCCTTAACAGTCGCAAAGTCAAAATCATACTTATCGCCTAAGTCCTTAATAATGACTTTAAGTAATTTTTCGTTAAATGAGTTATCGGCATTGGAGCCCGATAAAGCTAATACCTTCATAAAAACCACCTTTCAAAAATCCTGCTATGAAAAATGTATATAAATGTGTACAGTATCTTGTTTAATTTGTACGCATTATGGTCTAACGTATTTGCATTTTTCTTATCGGCGTCCTCATCAGTATTCCGATATCTCATCCAGTGAGGCAATCGCATTGACCGACTCTTCCGACATAAAGGCTGTAAGCCCAGCCTCGTTTTTAATAATTTGTTTTATCTTTAAGCTGCTTTGTTCAGCTCCGGATGCTCAATTAAAGCATACAGGTTTTTGACCGCGTTTTGATCGCGGTCATTTTTATATCCGCATTTGTAGCAGACATATTCATTGTGCTTGGTGCCATGCTTTTGATTGCCTTTTAAGGTGATCTTTTCATCGCCTTTTTTGACGAATCCGCAATTGGCACATCTTTGCGTTGATGGATAAAGCTTGTTGGCAACAATCAATTCCTTGCCATACCATTCACACTTATAAGCCAAAAGCTGTCTGAAAGTTCCAAACATAGACCGATGCACGCCTTTAGAAGCTGCGTGACTCATGAGCATGTCTTTAACCGACAGCTCTTCAATGACGATCTTGTCATAGTCTTTAACCAGTTTAATAGTGAACTTATGCATCAGGTCCTTTTGGATATTGGCACACTTTTCATACTCACGCTGCAGCTTGGCTCTCGCTTTAGCGTATCTGTTTGATTGCGTGCCTTTAATCAGACCATTGACGGTTCTCTTTTTAGCCAGCATTCTTTGATAGAATGCAATCTTCTTATATGATTTAGTCAGGCTTTTGGGCAGAACCAATTGCTTGCCCTCAGTATAATTGAAGTGGCCGACATTGACATCAACTGCTGTATATTTTCCAGACTTTGGCCAAGGCTTGGCATCTTCAACCTTGAAAGGAATGGACAGGTAATATTTATCGTTCTTTCTTGTAATAGAAAGAACGCCAAACTTGTCAGAAAGTATTCTGCCTTTAAATTTGATTGGATGCCATTCGCCTTTGTATTCTCGTGATTTTTCAAGATAGAGCAAGCCGTCTTTTAACTTTGCTTGATCGCTTTTAAAACCCTGTTTAGGAAGCTTCTTGGACTTAAAGCCGGGTTTGCCTTGTCTGGCTTGTGATTTATCAAAAAATGCCTGCCAGGCTTTGCCTAAATCTTGAACCGCCAGTTGAAGCAAATGCGCAGAATACTGATATTGCCAGTCCTGCTTCTGCTCAACCATCATGTTGCGAACCAGACGCCAATTGGGCATTGTCTTAAGATTAATCTTTTCTTCTTTGATGCCATTCTTATTAGGAACAAAGCGATAAGCGTAAAAAGGCAGAATTCTTCTGTCATCATAAAGATCATTCCATAATTCCAATGCTTGATTCCAGCAGCATCTGCGATAATCGCAAAGCTGATCAAGCACAATTTTCATGGTTTTGTCTGGATAAAGACGATAGGTTCTAGTCACTATCCTTGTCATTCTTATTTTCATCTCCTTTCAAATGCTTATCGTTTTCGATTTTCTTTTCATATCTTCTTAAACCATAAAGTCGGCATGAAAATACGTGTATGATTGATGTTAAATCGCTAACCAATTCTTTGTCTGGTGAAGTATCAACATCATTTAAAACAACAATATTAGTACCATGACGCTTGCAAAATCGTTCGAACCAGTCAAACCCGAATCTTACAAATCTGTCTCTATAGGTGATGTAGATATTAGCTATTTTCTTATTTTCAACATCTTCAAGGAGATTATTCCACTTAGATCTTTTATAGTTTAAACCTGAGCCAATGTCGGTTATTTCACGATCAAGAGGTATTTGATTGCCTTGTGCAAAATTTTTAATATACTCAAGCTGTCGAGCTAAGTCATTCTTTTGATCATGTGAAGACACACGAGCATAAGCAACATTGATCCTTTTTATTGGCGGTTCAGTCGGCAATCCTATAACTTTTCGAATTTCAGATTCATAGTAAAAACGCTGATTGGTTGGAGTACGATGAGCTTTAAGCTTTCCAGTTTTATCCCAAACTTGCAGAGTATGAACTTGAACGCCAAGCATTTTAGCAGCTTCGCCAATTTTTAAAATTTTTTCCATAAAATAAACTTACCCTTTCAATAAGTCTATTTTATAATTATAGATTATCATACACAACTATATATGCTTTGATGTACTAGTAATTAACTCT
Source organism: Lactobacillus sp. UMNPBX1 (assembly GCF_002554085.1). Classification (NCBI taxonomy): domain Bacteria; kingdom Bacillati; phylum Bacillota; class Bacilli; order Lactobacillales; family Lactobacillaceae; genus Lactobacillus; species Lactobacillus sp. UMNPBX1. The sequence goes on along the minus strand of NZ_PCZI01000006.1, from coordinate 59,378 downwards.
TAGTTATCATTATAGACTAATGTAGCTTAATTTATGTCATTTTAATTTTAATAACAACAAGAAAAAATGCCTTCGATAATGAAGGCGCCCTCTACTGAATGAAAAGCACAAATGATTGGTGAAATTTCTATGCCAAGTTATCCTTAAGCGAAGCTTCTTCGTCGGCAGCAAACATTGGGTTTTCTTGAGTTTCGCTGAGACGATTGTTAAGCATAGCATCGTGGATTTGAGCATTCAACACATTGACGATTTGAGTTTGGCTGAAGCTTGCAATCTCATTAACAACCAATGCAGCCATACCTGTAGTAGAAATCCAGTTAGCAATTACGATGTCATGAATCTTTTGATCATCGTAATCAACATCAGGATATTGTTCCTTGAACTTTTCAGTTCCAAGCTCCATCAAAGTGTCAGCGATGATCTTGCTACCAAACTTGCCATCAACGAACATTGCTCTAAACAAGTTAACATGAGCTTGAGCAAAATCAATGTATGACAAATCCAAGTCAATCAAAGGTTCACCAACGTACTTTTGTTGTAAAGTATGAGTTCTCAAGTCATTAGAGATTCTTCTCAAAACTTGATTGCGAAGATCATCCATGTTGTTAAATTCTAGATACAAAGGTTGGGTTGAGAAGTGTCCTGCTTTAGCAATGCCACGAGCAGTCAAACCTTCAATACCATCCTTGATTGCCATCTTGTAGGCTGTATCTAAAATTTTGTCTTTACTAATTTCTTTTTTTCTTGCCATTTTAATGCACCTCAATCATTGTATAAAACATGTGCTTTTCAATACACTTGTTTTCTTTTCTTCATCAATATAATATATCCAAAAAAATAACAATTGCAAGTCTTATACACTAACTTATTAAAAAATATTATAATCGCTTAAATAGCGATGAGCCGTTGTCTCCTGTAAATTGATCATAATGTGAAGAAGCCATTTCAATAACTGCTTGCTTGTCCAATCCTTGTGCAGCACAAAACGAAAAGAATGCAGCAGATAAAATATAGCCGCGTTCACGATCATCTGTCAGGTTATCTGAGAACTTCATATTAATCGAATGATTTGCATAATCCGTTGTCAATTCAATCGATTTATTTTCTGGTTTACTACTCATTCTATTGCAACCTCTTTTTTGTTCTAAAACAAATAAAATTAAAAATTTAAAAATTTCTATTATAATTATATTACAAAATCAAAAGAATTAGAAAGCGTGTTTTTATCAATGAAAGTTTCAGCTTGGCGCTCATCATGCACCTCAATTTTAATCGGGAAAAAGGCCTCTCTTTCTGGCAGTATCATCATCGGTCGTAATGAAGATGCTAAGACTGCTTGGCCTAAGCATTTAGCCTTTAATCCACATCGAGATAATGTACAGAAAAACCATTTTAAATCCAAAGACAATAAGTTTGAAATGGATTTACCAACAGCTAGCTACTCTTATTCTTCAACCCCAGAATGGACAGATAAGTACGGAGTGTTCGAAGAAGACGGAATTAATGAATATCATGTGGCAATGAGCGCCACCGAAAGTGCCTACGCAAATGACCGCGTTTTAGCTGTTGACCCCTTTGATACTGACAAAGGAATCTTAGAAGAAGCAATGGTCACCGTAGTTTTACCTTATGTTAAATCCGCACGTGAAGGCGTTCAGCGCTTAGGAGAAATTGTAGAAAAATATGGTGCAGCAGAAGCTGACGGAATTCTCTTTGGCGATCGTGATGAAGCCTGGTACATGGAAATCGGTTCTGGCCATCATTGGGTTGCACAACGAATCCCAGATGATTCCTACGCTGTTGTCGCCAATCAACTAGCTATTCAAGAAATTGATTTTGCCAGTGACGACTTCATGTATTCTCAAGACCTGCAAAAATTTGTCTACGACAATAAACTCTGGCCTAAAAATCAGCCATTCATTTGGCGTGATATTTTTGGCACTCATGACGATAGTGACTTACACTACAACACACCACGAGTATGGAGCGGTCAACGTCTGCTTACTCCATCTGTAGCACAAGAACCCGAAAGCTTTAACCTGCCATTTATTCGCAAGCCTGATGCACCAATTTCTGCGCAAGACGCTCAACGCGTTTTAAGCGATCACTACAACAACACCGCCTATGATTTAACCAATCAGAAAAACAGAAATAATGCCACTTTCAGACCTATCTCTGTGGCTACTACTCAGGAATCACACTTGCTTGAGTTAAACGGTGAAAACATGATTCACTGGCTAGCTATGGGTGTGGCTGCGCAAAGTGTTTATGTGCCATTCTATCCTCAAGGCACTAAGGTACCAAATACCTGGAAAAATGGAAAAGAAACCTACTCACCAAATTCAGCTTACTGGGTCTTTAAACTGGCTAGCGTCCTGGTTGATCGTAATTGGGGTAAGTACGGCACCGCTTTAAGCAATACGCAAAGTACTACTAATGAAAAATTGCTTCAAATTAGACATCAGTATGATGAAAAATTAACCCAAGAAAAGGATCAAGAACAACAAATTAAATTAGTGGATGAAGCCAATGCCAAATTAGCTAAAACTGCTACTGATGCTTATAAAGAATTGATCGCTAAACTAATCACCGAACAAACTGGTGACTCACCGCTGCGTTTCCAAATGGATCCTAACTTGTAAACAAAAATGCCTCAATGAGGCATTTTTTCTTACTATTTTTTCTTAGTCATTAAGCCGTCCATCATTTCATAAATATGGTCGGCGTATTTTTCTAGCCGCGGATCATGCGTTACTAGAATAACGGCCTTGTCACGCTTTTTCGCTAGATCCTTAAACAATTGTCCTACTTCTTCCACATTTTGCGTATCTAGCGAAGCAGTCGGCTCATCGGCTAACAAAATATCTGGGTTAGCATATAAGGCCGTCGCGATTGCTACTCGCTGCTGTTGCCCACCAGATAATTCATTTGGATACTTATTAACCAGCTTTTCAATCCCTAGCTGCTTGAGTAAGCCTTGCAATTTATCTTGCGACAAATTATTTTGCTTTTTTACTTTATCAATCAAAGTAAATTGCTCTTTAACTGTCAAAAATGGAACTAAATTATAAGCTTGTAAAACAAAGCCAATTTTATTCAAGCGTAGTTCTCCACTTTGCTTAGCAGAAAAATTACTAATGTCTCGACCATTAATCAAAATTTCACCTGAAGTTGGTTTTTGCAAGGACCCGGCGATCGTCAAAAATGTACTTTTACCAGCGCCTGAAGGCCCCATAATTAAAACCACTTCACCCTTATTAGCCTGAAAATTGATATCTTTCAAAGCTGCAACTTTAGCTTCGCCTTTACCATAAACTTTATTAACATCTTTTAATTCAATTACTGCCATTTTACTCACCAATTGCCTTTGCTGGATCAACCTTCAAAATTGATCTAATCGGAATCAAACTACCAATAATACCCATGACTAGCATCCCTAACGTACCACTAATCATAATTGCTGACGTAAAGGTCATTGGCACAGCTGCTGGTAAAGTTAAATCAGTTAACCACATCAAGATAATCGCAATTACAACACCAATAGCTACTAAAATTATGGATTGACTGATCGTTGCACCAACTAAAGTTTTACTTGGAATTCCTTGAGCCCGCATAACGGCAAAATTATGCATTTTTTGCATAGTTAAAATATATAGGAAAACAGCAATCACGATCAAAGAAATAACAAATAAGAATCCAATCATCAATTCAAAAGTTAAGTTTTGAGCCGTATATCCTGGAAGCTTATTAATAAAGGCTTGAATTGGGTATGTCTTGGCATCCTTATAATTGAATTTATAATTACTATTCTTTGAAACAACTGCAGAAGCGGCTACATTAGGAGCGACCATCCGCAGTTTTTTCCAAGTTTTCATTGAGCCATAAACAATTGGCGCAATATTAATCTTGGCGTTATTTACAAAACCAACAATTTTATATTTTTTCTTAGAGCCATTCAGAGAAATTTGATCCCCAAGCTTGTAGCCTTTGTCTTTGAAACTACTGTCTACTGTAATCTGATTACCATTCTTTGCTTTTTTCCCAGCAATTATATCTTGATCTTGATAAATAAACTGGTCTTTTTTGATGCCTAAGAATTGAGCTGAAATTGAGTTTTTTCCCTTTTTCTTAGCTACAATTCCTAATTGACCAATAATTGCTTCATTCTTGCCAATTTTTGCGTTTTTTAGATCGTCTTTTGTCAGAATTGACTGACTCATGCTGATATTGGCATTTTTATTTAAAACAATCTTTTGCGCATTCCAATTTTCAATTGCTTGTGTATTCTGACTTGCTAACCCAACAGCCAAAGATGACAACATAAAAATTAAGTAGCTGATCAAAAAGATCATCAAAATAATCAAGCCATAGCGCAATTTTTCATGCTTAATTTCTTTCAGTGCTAGAAACATAACTACATCCCCTTTGCTAGTATGTCTAGGCTCTTCTTATAGCGCGCCAAGTTCTTTTCCTGATTTTCGGGATCTGATAAGCATAAGTTGATAACTTCATGACTAAGTACCATGGCACTCCACAATTGTGGCCCCATATTCAACAATTGTCTTGAATAAATTTTGAAATTATCTGGTATCAAGTACTCATTTTGCAACATATGCAATTTCATCATTGGTTCATATTTACTGTATTGAACTTTATCAATAAACTTAACTACTCTTGCATAAAAATGATTAGGATCAAATTTTTCATCAGGACTCATCCCAGCATGAATGTCTTTAATAGCGATGTGATACATATAAACATATGCATCAATTAAATCATCAAAATATTTATAAAATGCTCCTCGAGCAATGTTGGCATTCTTAACAATATGTGACACCTTAGCATCTGCTAACGGATAAGTGCTGAATTCTTCTAACAACACCGCTTCAATACGTCTACGTTTAGCAGACGGTAAATTTTTAAAAGTTTGCTTAACCATTTTGTTTTCCCCTTTTCCAACACAAATGACGACTTGTCATCAATTACTTATATCATAGCTGATTGTGACGAGTTGTCAATACATATACACAAAAAAATAAGGCCTCTGCCTTCTTTCTCTAAACTAAAACTCGATTATAGTAGTACAACCTAGCAATACCATCACGGACGCTAAATTTACTTAATGCACAATTATTTGGCGTATCTATCTTGTCCATGTCGCCATTACTCAAATAATGAGCTGCCATCATTCGAATCAAACGACCATGTGCCACTACTAATACCTTACCTTCTGGATATTTTTGATATATTTCGTCTAAAAAGTTAGCGCAACGTGCTTCAAACTCTTCGTAGCCCTCACCATTTTTGGCATATTTAACATAGTCGCGAGTAACTTTTCCCCATGGATCAACGACATCCGGATATTCCTTAGCAATATCATCCATCTTCTTGCCGTCCCAATCACCAAAATCAAATTCCAGCAAACGTTTGTCTAAATTTAATTTCTTTTTACCTTTAGTAAAAATTTTCGCAGTCTCTACTGCTCTCTTCATTGGACTGGAATAAACAACATCAAATTTATTTTCATCAAACTTAGCGGCGGATTTTTTAGCATATTCACGACCAAATTCATTCAAGTCTGCGTCAACTTGTGCGCCCTGAATTCGATTATCTTTATTCACGTCTGTTTGTCCATGACGAATAAAAACTATTTCCATTTTTTACATCACCTTTTCTTAAAATCATACCCTTATTTAACTAATCTTTCCATTTCTTTACTGTTTTTTTAGCGTTTTGAAATTTAAAAAGCTTAAAATATAAATAGATAATTAGAAAGGGGAAACATTATGTCCCGCGTTACAATTGAAAGAGATGGTCTCACCTTAGTAGGAGACCGCGAAGAACCATTCGGCGAAATCTATGACATGGCTATCCTCATGCATGGTTTTACCGCTAACCGCAACACTGAATTATTAAGACAAATTGCCGATGATCTACGCGACGAAAATGTCGCTAGCGTCCGTTTTGACTTTAATGGTCATGGCGAAAGTGACGGCAAGTTTGAAAATATGACTGTGCCAAACGAAATCGCTGACGGCAAGGCAATCTTAGAATACGTTCGCACCGATCCACATGTACGTAATATTTTCTTAGTTGGTCATTCCCAAGGCGGTGTAATTGCATCAATGCTCGCCGGTCTTTATCCTGACGTGATTAAAAAAGTTGTCCTTTTAGCACCAGCTGCTCAATTAAAAGACGATGCACTTAAAGGTAACACACAAGGCGCAGTCTATGATCCTAACCATATTCCTGATACTGTTCCACTAGTCGGCAATAAATTAGGAATGAAACTAGGCGGATTTTATCTCCGAACCGCTCAAGTTTTACCGATTTACGAGGTCTCTGCCCGCTTTAGTGGCCCAGTATCAGTCATTTATGGTACTAATGACCAAGTAGTTAACCCTAAATATGCTAAAAAATACCATGATATTTATGAAAATAGCGAACTTCATGCCATTACGGATGCAGATCACAGATTCACTGGTCAATACAAAAAGTCAGCATCAGATTTAACTGCTCAATTTTTAAAACCATTATTTTAGCGCCGAGTAAAGTCGAACTCAGTACGAAAGACGTAATGATCCTTAGTACTTACGTCAGGTTCAAATTGAAATTCAAAATCATTAAAGTCCTGCAAATCTGTGGGATTTTTTATTTGCTTCTCGGCAATGTAGCGCACCATTTCACCACGAGCCATCTTAGCGTGAACCCCAACGGTCTTCCACTTATCATTTTTTAGTTCCTGAAAGTCAACCGTAATTAATTGTCGTCCTTGACTCAAATAAGGTTTAACCAAACGTGTATATTGTTTGGAAGCCAAATCGATAACTATATTATCTTCTTGAAATAAATTTTCAGCGATATCACTGCCCCAGAAATGATACAAGCTATAATCACGAAAACCAACCATTTTAGTATTTAATTCTAGGCGATATGGGCAAACACCATCAAAAGGCCGGAGCATACCATAAAATCCTGATAGAATCCGCAAATTCTTTTGAATATAGTCAAGTGCAGGTTGTGTAAATAAATCCGGAGCCATATATTGGTATTGAATTCCTGAAAAAGCCAAAATTGCAGGAGTTAATCGTTCATCCAAATTCATATTTTCTAGTTGCAATATGCTTTGCTTAGTCACATTTTCACTAGCATGCCAAAGGTCTTTTAACTGTTCATTTGACCTTGACTTAAGAAATCTTTCTAGAATTCGTGTCTTATCCAAGAACTGCGGTTTTGACTGAATTGGAAATGAATCACGATCAATTTTCATAATTTTTGCAGGTGCAATAATAATTTTCATTTTTAGATTTTGTTCCTTTACGGTAAACTTAAATTGTGATTAATAAGGAGGAAAAATAATGAATCCTGATTTTGCAATTGTCTTAAATTATCAACTTAATGATAAGGCTGATGCCGACTTTTTAGTAAAAACAGCCCGTAATATCGGTGCTCGTGCAGTGATGACTGACAGGCAAACTGAAGATTTCAAAACAGCTTGCGCTAAGTATACTATTTTTTTAGCTAATCCAGAAAATAGTACTGACTTAACTAAGGATAACGTCATTGATACCATGGTCAATAACCGTAAAGCTGGTAAGACTACAATTATTAATGTGCCCGTTGAAGCAGGCAAGTTTTCTGCCGCAACTCAAGCAATGCTGGATACGATCAATGATTGGATGCACCAATTCGGTCACGCCTTCAACGAAGGAAAAACTAGTGCTTTAACCAGTAGCGATGGTTTTATTTTAGAAAATCGCCATGCAAATTACCAAAAATATGTCTTCTTACCTAGTCCTCTTCCTGACAAAATCGTGGTAGAAGGCCTAGTCGAAGAACCTAACCGGGTAGAATGGATTGAACATCGAACTGATCTTGATTTTAACTATAAGGATCAAAAATTAACTATTAACTTAGTCAAACCAGATGATGAGTTTGCTTGGCAAGTGTTGCGAATTCAAGCCCACCGACCTGAAGATGACATTTTAGAAACGAAATTTTAGTAAAAAGGCGTTCTTTGTAGCAGAACGCCTTTTTACAATCTTATGTAATTGCTATTTCTAGTTTCAAAAAAATTTATTCTTGCTTAAGCTTTAACTACTGAACCATTATCAAAAAATTCTCTAAAACGACGTGCTTCTTTATCCAGAGTAATTTCATCATTAACTTGCGATAACTTATAGCCAACAAAATAAGGTGGCGCTTCAAAACGTGTAATATATTTAGCACAAATACCGTCATCATTACGCGGATAAAAGAATAGATTATAAGAATCGCAGCGGCCATTATACATGATATTTAACAAATACTTGGCACCACTTTGAATCCAGTCAGCCCACAAGTCAATGCTATTTTTATCTAACAAGTTAATATTGAGCTCAGTGTAGCCTTGAACGGGGTGTTCAGCAATGTTAACTTCTACCCCACTTTTTTCAAAAAGGGTCTCACCTTCAAAATTATTCGGGTGAATATATTTATAGCCATCTTCATGTTCAAAGCCAACTATCTGCATATGCGGGTGAATCAAGGAACCACCTGAATGTGGACCATAGTTCTTGTACCAAACAATTGACTCATATTGGTCACTAGCCTGCATTTTTTCAAAACAAGCTAGCGCAAAATGCATCAACTTGCGATTATGTTCCTGCGTATAAGTACTAATATCGCCGTTATGATCACTAGATTCAATTAGTACAGTCTGCCAGGTATCGCGCAAGGTCGGGAACTTATTCTTAAGCCAAATCATGTCATCTTCCTTGGCGTAAATATCAGTTAAATTTTCAACATCACAAAATGGGCAAACGTTTTTCTTCTTATCCTTACGATATGATTGCGGTTTGCCTTTAGCAATGCTCATTCGAAAAACAAGTGGATCATTAGTCATATTTATTCCTTTTTTTATTTAAAATAGTTTAAAGTCTAATGGGTAAAGTTTTACTATAATGTAAAATATTTTGTAGCTTTACTAGCATAAAAATACTTGTTATACTGTGTCAAAACAAACGTTTATTCGAAATTTACTAAGAGATGGGTTTTAATAATGCAATCTAGAACAGAAATGAGAAAACGAAATAATCGCAACAATCTCTATCTTATTATTATTGGCATAATTGTCGTAATTGCAATTATTTGTGGCTTTATCATTCATAATCAAAGAGTAGCAGCCGAGCGTAGCCAACGTGAATATGCGTCTACACACTTTAATCCTAACGTTACAATCTACGGTGTAAAGGTCGGAAAGCTGACGGTTAATAAGGCAACTACCAAGATCAATGATCAAGCAGACAATGTGGTCTTTTTAAGAAATAAAAAGATTATTGCTGAAAAAGACGATAATGTTCAAACTATCAGTCAAGCTGAAGTTAAAAATATTTTTACTAAACAACATACTGATTTGCCAAGTAAGCAAAAATACGTCTTCAAATCCGCCAAAATGGATGAAGCCAAAAAGAATTTGCAAAAGATTCAAAAGGCTGTCGTAACTTATAAAATTAACGGCAAGGAATATCAACTAAGAGCTGATGAATTAATCCACGAAGTTACTTACAAAGATGGCAAGTACAAGTTCACTGACGTTAAGAAGTTACATGCCAAATTGAAAAAAATCGATCAGGAAGTTAAAACTCTGAAGAAGAGTTACAAGTTCACTGTTCCCGTCGGCAACAAGGTCAACGGCAAAACAATTACCGTTAAGAACGAAAGCTATGGCTGGGGAATTTATGTCAAGAAAGCTGTAGCAGCAGTAGAAAAAGCCTTGATTAATGGTCAAACTACTGTTGATGGTAGCAAGTACATTTACGGTGAAGGCTACAGCACTTATGCCCACGGCTATGGCAAAAGCAATCATGGTATCGGTCAAAACTATGTCGTTGTTTCAATTAAAAACCAAGAATTGTGGGTTGTCCGCAAAGGTAAAGTTGCCGTTCATTTGAATGATGTAGTAACGGGAACCGAAGACAAGGGCAATGCTACGCCTAAGGGTGTTTGGTACATCATGTATAAGGAATCACCAAGCGTACTTCGTGGCTATAACGACGACGGTTCTAAGTATGCCTCCAAAGTACAATACTGGATGCCATTTACCTTGAGTGGCTGCGGTTTACACGATGCTAGCTGGCGTAACGACTGGAGTAAGTCAGCCTATCTTACTGGCGGTTCGCATGGCTGTGTTAACATTCGTCCAGCTGAGATGAGAAGCGTTTGGAACAATGTTTTGACCAACGACGCTGTTATCGTATATTAAAAATAAAGATTAATCGTCTACTTCAATTGAAGCAGGCGATTTTTTTGCGTAAAATTAATAGAAAAGATATAGATTTTTGAGAGGATTAGACATGTTAATTATTGGTATTATCTGCCTATTTGTGGCAGTGATTTCTTACTTCAAGTATCTTAGCGAAAAAAACGGACAAGCCAACCAAAAGCAAGCAGAAAACAAAAACGAGGCAAAATGGCAACGCACTTTAGCCATCATTTTCCTTGTTTTCGGAATTTTATTAATCGGTTATTGGATTGCATTGCGCTAAAAAAGACGTGAATTTTCACGTCTTTTTTTAAATATAATGGATTACCACGTTACCCATGTTAGCTCTACCCTTTAAAACCAAAGTTGGGCCGCCTCCATTGCTCTTGCCTTTTACAATAACATTGCCTAAGCTAACGCTCAATTGATTCTCTAGCTCCCATGATAGTGGAATATAGAGATTAACATTGCCCATTGAAGCCGTTAAATTCAAAATTACTGTATCTCCTGCCGCCTTCGCATCATCGAGATAAATATTAGCATTACCGAATGAAGCTTCAAGATTAATTGACTGTAAATTTTGTGAATGAATATAACGTGAAGAATCGCCAGCCATCTTTTGATTAATTACGATATTGTCACCATCTTCAATCACATCTTGAACATGATGATGTGTTACTTTTGTCTCTGTATCAGCATCGTCACTATCATCGTCATCATTCCAATGAAAGCTCTTCTTGATAACAATTTCCGGATCTTTTTTAAAAAGCAAGCTCAATCCCATTGAAACAAGCAAAGCAATGAACAAAATCATCCAAGAGGATAAGAACTTTTTAATGCCCAGGGGACCTGCATAAGTAATTACTAAAAAAGCAATTGAGAAAACGGACACCACAATGCTCTTATCGAGCAAGCCCTTAATTAAGCAAGCCACAAAAATGACTGTCAAAATAATTGTCCAAACGCTAATTTTGAAGCTTAACAAGCCTAATTGACTGATCACCAAAAGCGCAGCTGCAGCGATTAGTCCTACTCCCCACAAAATTCTGGCAAAACTGTTTTTCATTATAAAGACCTTCTTTCATCTAAGCGTGTGCGTAATTCTTTGTAGTATCGACGGGATGCATATACAGTTTTATAAGTATCATGAAACTGTATCTTGCAATCTGAAATCGACCGAGTTAAACCATAAATTTGATCTAAATTAATAATTGTCGATTTGGAAATCCGCATGAAACCTGCGCCCAAAATATTTTCTAACTCATACAATTTATGTTTAACCAAGTATGCCTTATCTTGTGTATGCAAAATTACCTGCTTGGCATCTGTTTCAAAAAACAAAATCTCGTTCAGTGGTAAGTAGTAAGAAACATTGTTTCTAAAACATTCAATCTGATCATTGTGTTCAATACCTTGTAATTTCTTATAAAGCTGTTCCATTTCTGGAGAAATATTTTTAGCCTTAATAATCAATTCATCTTCTGAGGCATCTGGATCAATCTCAAGTTTTACTTTCATGTTCCTCACTCCCTTCCAAATCTGATAATCATATTAAAAAATATTTTAGCTAACTTTTCCATAGTTTTGAACTAAGCGGTAAATTTTACCTTCTAAGTGGTAAAAAAATAAGACGACATCTGCCGTCTTATTGCTTATTATCAATGTAAACTAGTAAAAAACGTTATCAATCCGAAAATAATTCCTGGGAAATTAGCCGTAAATAGTGGCCAATCTTTCTTTTCACCCAGAACTGCATAGAGTACCCAAATCGTACAGTTAATCGCTGCCACTAATGGCTGAACAGGATTCCCATAATTTCCGTTCAAGTTATTAATAATTTGTGGAATATAAGAAACGTACATCAGTACAGATAACACGGATCCAATACGTCCTATAGTTAATACAGTTTTTCGATCTAATCCTTTAAATTTTTTCAACAAATCTCTCCCTTATCGTTTATTGTATGAAAAACCAGAGATCATTGCAAAAAATCTAATTTTAGTGGACACCTTCCATTAGCACATTAATTCTCTTAACTAAAAAGAACATTATTACCGCAAAGGCTACGCTGACCAAACCAACAGCCATGAAATATTGGACTTCCGTGCCAGTTGAATAAAATTTAACAATCTGCGCATTAACCGCCTGACCTGTCGCATCAGCCATGAACCATAGACTCATCATTTGTGAACGATAAGCTTCTGGCGCTAACTTAGTGGTGATTGATAGTCCAATCGGTGAAATCAACATTTCCGCAATTTCAACTAAGAACCAAGAACCAACTAGCCAAAATGGACTAACCTTGCCTGCTGTACCATAAAGCATCCCTGGCAAAGCCATCCACATATAAGATAGACCAGCAAAAACTAGCCCTGCTGCAAACTTGCCTGGAGCTGTTGGCTGCTTTTTCCAATGTTCCCAAAGCCAAACGAAGATTGGCGTTAAAATCATAATGAATAATGGGTTAAGAGACTGAAAGTTGGCTGCTGTAAAGTGCCAATTACCAATATGAAGCACGGTTCTTTGAGCGGCAAACAGAGCTAAAACTACTGAGCCTGATTCTTCAATGCCCCAGAAGATAGCTGCAGCAAAGAACAATGGAATGTAAGCCTTAACTCGTGAACGCTCAACCTTAGTTACTTTTGAACTACGTAGCATCATCACAAAGTAATAAATTGGCAGTGCAATTGCTAAAATAGTCAATAAAGTAATGACATTGTCAACGTTCAATTGACCAAAGCCGGCCATTGCAGCTAATACAAGGGCAATCACCACGAACCCAATAACTACCCACTTAATAATATTAAGCAAGTCACCTCTATCAATAGGATCATTAGGCGTCAAACTTTCAGGAGAAAGGTATTTTTTACCGCCCCAAACATATTGCACTAAGCCAAAGAACATCCCGATTGCAGCTAAAGAAAAGCCGGCATGGAAGTTCATTTCATTACCAAAAATATGAAAGCCAAAACCTTGTGCTGCCCATGGAACTAACCAAGGTGCAAGAAATGATCCTAAGTTAATCCCAAAGACAAAGATGCTAAAACCCGCATCTCTTCTGCGATCTTCAACTGAATAAAGACCACCAACCATATCAGATACATTTGGCTTTAATAAACCAGTACCAACCACAATTAAGGCAATTGAAGCATATAACGCCGTTACACCAGCTGGAAGTGCCAAGACAATGTGACCTAACATGATCAAAACGCCGCCATAAAAGACGGTTTTTCTTGAACCCCAAACACGATCAGACAGCCAGCCGCCAACTAGGGTTGATAAATAAACAAGTGAACCATAGATTGACATGATTGATGCAGCCGTTGTTTGGTCCATTCCCAGACCACCTTTGGTGACTGCATAATACATGTAGAAAAGCAGGATGGCGCGCATTCCGTAGTAACTGAAGCGCTCCCACATTTCAGTAAAGAATAACGTGGACAAACCCTTTGGTTGTCCGAAAAATGCTGTATTTGAATCTTGTTTCCCCAAATAAAAACTCCCTTCTTATCATAGATAAGCACAATAGAAATAATTATACCACGAAAAAATAAGGATCCACTTTTTACAGTGAATCCTTATTTATTAGGTAATTATTGCTTCAAATTAATTGATTGCCTTAGCAACTGCGTTGTTAACAGCCACTTTTTCAGCTTCGATCAAGTCAACTTTACCTTCAATAACTTTAATATCCATCTTAATTTCACGACTAAGAAGTGGAATATTTACCTTTGGTTCAAAGAATTCTTTAAATTCTTTAAGTCTAGTTGGAGTATGGAAGACGCGAGTAGTTACTGTGATGAATGTTGTAAATTCCATGTCACCACCGACAGTCTTATCAAGCCAATCCCAATCTTCTCTAATCCAGTCCCAGGCTGCTTGTTGACCATGATGGTTGCTGAGCAAACCAGCATACCAGCCACGCAAGTCTTGTGGTTTAATTACGTCAGCATTTTCAAAATTATCAACAATTAACGCAACTTCGGCCGGATCAATCGTACTAGTAATTGCGCTACGAAGATCAACTTTGTATGAAGGATCAGCAGTTCTTTGATATTCCTTGATTAGGTTTTCGATTAGGTTGTGGCTACCAAAGTTCTTTACTTCATTGATTAAAACATACGGACGAACATCAGCATTCATTGCCTCTAAGTTGTCTTCATTAGCAGTGAAAATCTCATGAGCTGTCTTAATTGAGTCTTTATTTTCAGCGTAAAGACTGGCACTTAATTCATATGGACGAATTTGTGCATCTTCATCGCTTTCACCTGGCTTAACTTTCCAGCCCAAACGAGCAACTTGACCGGCGGATAACTTGTCATAAAGCTTCTTTAAGTCCTTTTCTTGAGCTGATTCAGGTTCAACAAATTGGCGCAACTTAGCAGCAGTAGCGTAAAGAGCATTAATAACTACACTTGACTTCGAGTCAGCAAATTTAGTCAAAAGTGGCACAACAGCAGCATAAGAAATTTGTTTACCTTCTGCTAAAAGACGTAAGTCTTGCAATAATTGCAATTTGGCAATTGGATCAAGTTCATCAACATGAGCCAAAATATCATCAAGCAAAGTCTTGTCATACTTAACGATAAAGTGTGAGTTGTTACCTACATTAATTCTAAGTGGGTGACCTGCTTCACTACGTAAATTCTTGTAGTAACCTAAGTCGATTTCCTTGTCAGACATAATCTTAGGTGCCTTGAAGTTCGCATTCAATGGAATTTGCCATTGTCTACCAACGTCTTTACCTTCACCAATGAAGAATTGTTGTTGTGAAAGCTTTAAGTGACCATCGCTACTATCAACATATGCACTAACTACTGGATAACCTGGTTGCTTTAACCATGAGTGCATAATCTTGCCAATATCAAGGTCAGTTGCGGTTGAAAGAGCATCCCAAAGATCGTCACCAGTGGCATTACCGAACTTGTGGTGGTCGAAGTAATACTTCAAGCCTTTTCTTAAGGCATCGTCACCAAGAAGTGAACGAACCATAACTAGCATTCTAGAACCCTTAGCATAAACAATGGCACTGTCAAAGGCAGAGTCAATATCTGCTGGATCATTGATTTCCATTTGAATTGGTTGAACACCGTCAGTAGCATCTCTAGTCAAAGCTGCAGGTGCTTCACTGGTTTGGAACATTTCCCAAATATGCCAATCAGGTTCTAGACCATCAACTGACAAGTATTCCATCATGTTAGCAAAACTTTCGTTAAGCCATAAATTATCCCACCATTTCATGGTTACTAAATCACCGAACCATTGGTGAGCCAATTCGTGAGTAATAACTGTAGCAACCAATTTCTTCATTTCAAGGCTAGTATTGTCTGGATCAAGCAGTAAATATGCTTCACGGTAAGTTACTAACCCCCAGTTTTCCATGGCACCAGCACTGAAATCTGGCAAAGCCAATTGCAATGATTGTGGAAGTGGATACTTAGTTTGGTAAAATTCTTCGTAAAATTCAATTGCGTTCTTAGCAACACCCAAAGCAAAGTCTAATTCCTTAGGCTTGTGGGCCTTAGTTGCATAAACACCAATTAAGACGCCATCCTTAGTGTGAGTAGTCTTTGATTGCAAATCACCAAAGGCAAAGGCAACCAAGTAACTAGACATGCGAACAGTTTCTTCAAAGTGGTGGTAGCCGTCCTTGTCCACTTCAACCTCAGGCATATTGGCAAGAGCAACTTCGCCATCTTCTTCATCCCACTTAAGCGCAAGACTAAAAGTAGCCTTAGCTTCTGGTTCATCAACACATGGAAAAGCTTGACGAGCAAAAGTAGTTTCAAATTGGGTACCAATAATTTGCTTCTTCTTACCTTCTAACTCGTAGTATGAAGGATAAATACCCATCATAGTATCAGTAAGTGGTGCACTATAAGCAATTTCAATTACAGCCTTGCTGTTTACACCAGTTGAAATTTTGATAGCTTCCTCTTTTTCAAGTACTTCAAAATCTACCTTTTTACCATCAACCTTAACGCTGTCAATGGTCATATATTTTTGGTTAATAAATACTGGATTTTCAATTACTTCACCGGTAATCGTTGAAGTACCATTAATTTCCTTTTGCTTACGGTTTACGTTAATACGTAAATCATAATGTTCTGGGTGGAAAGTTTCATAAAAACGTTTAACTGCCATATTTTTCCTCCTAATTAATAGATCATTTACTTTTAATTTTACCAAAATAAGCGCGAAAGCGCTCAAAAAAGGCTATTTCTTATTGATTGTAAGGATGACGTTTCAGTTCTGTAACATTGCTGTCATATTGAGCTTGTACTATAGAAGCATAGTCATTAAGAAATAAATAAGTTTTGAAAGAATTAATTAAATTTAATAAGGAATGAATACATCAATGAATAAACATGTTAAATCTACTTTAGTAAAAATCTTAGCTGCCTTAGCACTTGCCTTTGCTTGTGTTGCAGTTGCAAATGCTTTTTCTACCAATACTTCAACTACTCAAACTGTTCAAGCTGCAAGAAAGCTTTCAAAAGCTGAAAAAGCTGCTAAGAGATGGATCGCAATGCGCGAATCAGGTGGTAGCTACACTGCTAGAAACGGTGTTTGTTACGGCAAATACCAATTAAACATTGGCTACTTACATGGTAACCTTTCACCTAAGAACCAAGAACGTGTTGCTGATAATTACGTTTACGGTCGTTACGGTTCATGGGTTAACGCCAAGAGATTTTGGTTAGCTCACAACTGGTACTAAAATTAAATTCCTTTAATTCCCAAAAGCTAAAGAAAACCAGCTTAGTCCAATTGACTAAACTGGTTTTTGTTTTACTCAAAATTATCTTGCTTGATAAAACGATAAAGTGCAATGACTAAAACTAAGATCGAGCACGCCATCCCTACATAGGCCATTGTTCCAATGTGGACAGCATTGTTAGCAGCCTCACGGGCTACTTGATTTTCCATTGCATAGCCCACAACCCATTTACGCATTAATACCGGCGTCAAGACAAAACTAACTGTACTAATAATTGAAGTCACTAACGCTACATTACGCGAATATGGTTCTTTAAAGAACTGTGCTAATACGCAGAATGCTGGAGCAATCATCAATAGCAAGATCCACATAATAATCCAGCGCCCAGAACTTGAATTCATCATCTGCGCACTATTAGTGGCATAACGATATGAGCTCCAAAGCGATCCACCAGATAAGGTATTAAGCAAACTCAAGAAATAAGATCCACGTTGTCCATAAACACCACCATTATTGGACAGAATACCTTGAACAAGTTGGAAACTATCAGTTGATCCAGCCGATGAAAAATCGACCGACACAACTTGCTTCATATAAGTAGCTAAAAACATGGTAACTGAGCCACCTAATTCTAGTGCTCTTAACATGCTTAATTTTCTTGAAGCTTTCAGATGAAATTCCAGACTTAAAACTCGATCAGGATGGTGACTGTGACCAATGATAAAAATCCCTGCAATGACGATCAAGGCTAAGATAACCAATCCCCACCAGAATTTAATCATGGCGAAAAATAAGGCTAAAACAATAATCGCAACCGAAATATATGGTCGGTCAGAAAAAATATTCCAAAAGTTCAACTTAACATGATGGTAATTTTCCCTTGATGCATTTGCGACATTTTGATTAATAATCGGCTGAGGATTACTAATTTTTCTGCTGCGAAATTCTTCACGTGTTGTTGCTCTTGTCTTAGTATAATTGGTCCGTGAACGATCTGCGCCGGCTTGACCGTGCTCTTTTTTCATGCGATATTCACGCCGCGACATATGTGCCATAAACTGCAGCCCCCTTCTCAAAGCACTATAGTAGCACATTATCACTTTTTTGCTTGAATTAAGAATGAAATTTCAGAGAAAATTTAGCTTTGTTTTGCATGTGCTAAAATGAATATTAATAATTGTGCTTTTTTTAGAAAGAGATGACTTTTTGACTAAAACTAAATCAGCAAAACTGCCAGCTGGTTGGCATATGGCCTTTTATACTTTATGGCTCGGTTGCTTTATCACTGGGATGGGCTATTCAATGACAATGCCCTTTATTTCACTATTTATTTCAGATTTGGGTAATTATTCTAAACT
Source organism: Lactobacillus sp. UMNPBX1 (assembly GCF_002554085.1). Lineage (NCBI taxonomy): Bacteria > Bacillati > Bacillota > Bacilli > Lactobacillales > Lactobacillaceae > Lactobacillus > Lactobacillus sp. UMNPBX1. The sequence goes on along the minus strand of NZ_PCZI01000006.1, from coordinate 41,056 downwards.
GCAAATCAATCTTTATTCAGGATTAGCTTTTGCAATGACTTTTATTGCCCAGGCAATAGTTTCACCATATTGGGGCAGCCTCGCTGACCGCAAAGGTAGAAAACTAATGTGTATGCGTGCTTCTGGTGTGATGGCTTTAACTATTACCCTAACTGGATTTGCACCCAATGCAATTTATATTATTGTAATGCGTTTTATTCAAGGTTCTTTTTCTGGTTATATTAACAACGCCACCGCTTTAATGGCAAGTGAAACGCCGCATGAACGTAGCGGCTGGGTCATGAGTCAAATGATGACGGCCGGGACTGCCGGAAATTTGATTGGACCGCTATTAGGTGGTGCTCTCTCCAGCTTCTTTGGCAATATGTTTGGTGGCGCCTGGGGGTATCGGATTCCATTCTTCATTACCGGTGTTTTAATGTTCATCGTCTTTTTAGGTACAACGTTCTTAGTTCACGAAGACTTTACTCCAATTTCTCGTGAAAAGATGAAGCCAATGGGCGAAATCATGAAAAGCTTGCCTAGCGTAAAATTGATTGTGGTGATGTTTATTACTACCATGTTGGTACAATCATCAACCATGTCAATTGATCCAATTGTTTCATTATACGTAAAATCAATGATGCCTCATGACGGGGATGTTGCCTTTGTTGCAGGTGTTGTTGCGGCAACGCCTGGTCTTGGAACGCTAATTGCGGCATCGCGAATTGGACACAAGATGGATGAAGTTGGACCGTTACGCGTATTGCGAATCGGCTTAGTCGTCGGTGCCGTATTGTTTGCACCAATGGCTTTGACTAATTCGCCTTGGGTACTAGCAGGACTGCGCTTCTTATTAGGGATTGCTAGTGCAGGGATGTTGCCAGCCGCACAGACGGTATTAACTTTAAACACACCAAGCGAAAGTTTCGGTCGAATCTTTAGTTATAACCAGTCATTTCAAGCAGTTGGTGCCGTGTTAGGATCGTTAATGGGATCGACTATTTCCGGTTTTTCAAATTATGCAACGGTATTCTGGGTAACTGGATTTACGTTACTGGTCAACTTTGTGCTTGTTTTGATTTTTGCTTGGGGAATTTCTTATCGGAATAGATAGGTTAAGCATATTCCTAAAGTATGGAATTTAAAAATGGAATAAAAGAGCTGTAAATATCACACAAAAAATATTTACAGCTCTTTATTATTTTCAATTTTTTATGCTACCATCTTTGCATAAATGCGATACATCCGATTATCATAAGCGCACATTGAAATGTCCAACTTATAACCTGAATTTTCTTTCTGCCACTTTTCAATCGCGTCAACTGCGATCTTAGTTGCATCTTCTGCAGGATAACCATACACACCCGTAGAAATAGCTGAAAAAATTACGCTATGCAATCCCGCTTTCTTTGCCAAAGCCAGTGAATTATAGTAGCAAGAAGCTAGCATATGTGCATCACTAGTCTTGCCGGTATAAACTGGGCCTACTGTATGAATTACATATTTCGCAGGTAAATTATAGCCATGTGTTATCCTTGCTTCACCTGTTGGACAACCATGCAAAGTCATGCATTCTTCAAGCAAACGTGGACCCGCTGCTCTATGAATGGCACCATCAACGCCGCCACCACCAAGTAATGAATTATTAGCAGCATTAACGATCGCGTCGGCTTTCATCTTAGTAATATCGCCTTTAATAATTTTTATGTCTTTCATAATTATGTCCTTAGAAATAACCAATATTTCTTTCTACCACCATTCTAACACCAATAATATTGGTTTGATCCAAAAAAGAATACAAAGCATCCCGTTATTTTTATATTACGAACTTGAATTGATTTCTATATTTAGTATCCTAATATTAAGTTTAGCGTTATAGGAGCAACGAAATGAAAATTCTACGACGCAGTTTATGCATCATTTCGATCATCTTATTTTCTTTTGCTTTAAGCATTCTCATTCCCAGTGTTCAAGCTAGCAAAATAATTTTAGATGATCTCATCATATTTTTATATCTAATTGGAGTCATAATCCTAGGTATTCTATTGTTGTCTAACAGATTCGATTACCTATCACTCAGTCTAAGTATAATCTTGCTACTCACTACCATCATTACTTGGATCAGATTCCCAATGATTAGCATTATTTATACTTTTTTTATAGCTTATCTGAGTATATGCTTACTAACAATTTTTATTGCTAAAAGGATTAAGAAATAAGTCACTATGTTTTCTAAGAAAGAACTAAAAATCATCAATAACGCATTAATTATTATCTATTTGCTTTCAGTCGGCCCAACATTCATCTTCGGTTTTACTAAATCAAATGATTTCACAAGTACTTTCTTTTTAATTGCAAATATCATTTTAGTTTGTTTATTCATTATCATTGCTATCAGAATTGCTAAAATCAATTTCAGGCTAAAGACACAATATTATCCACTAGGCTTCATCACTCTTATTTCAATAATAGAACTAGCCTACCCTGGACTGACATTAAATGAGCGCATTAGCAATTATTTTGCTATCGGCAATATTATTTTAGGCTTGCTAACTACTAAAATCTCAAAGAAATTAGTTTAAATATAGGACACAAAATCAAATATCTGAAAACACCAAGATTAATTAACAGCATTTTGATTACTTTGCTCAGCATCTATCCCCTCCTTACAATTTTTATAATCGAAGGTGAAGTTCATACTATTCCAGCCATAGTAGTGGCCCAACTAACATTTTGGCTATTAGTTTTGTTAATTATCAGTAGTTATTTTCTTACTAAAATTAATATTTACTTTGTTACTCTACTTAGCATTTTAAATATCACACTAAATCTTATTTTGAGCTTCGTTTTTTTGAAATTAAACTTAACCGATTTAGCTAATCCTAACCAAGTCTATATCTATCTACCATTGGTATTAGTATTTTATATGTTTGGTGTAAGCTTGTTCACACTAAAATTTGGCTACCAACTATTTTTGCCATACTTTTAGTAATTGTAGAATTCTTACTGCTTTAATTTTCTCTCCATACAAAAACGCCTTGCTCGAAAGCAAAGCGTTTTTTAGCATAAGCAATATTTGCATTAACCCTTATCGGCACCAGCAGTAATTCCGTTAACGTAGAACTTCTGCATGAAGACGAACAAGATAGTAATAGGGATAGCGATGATTACACACCCTGCAACGAATTGAGCGAAGTATGCAGTCGCGTTACCTTTAGCTGTGTGCACCATGTTGTACAAACCATAAGCAACTGTATAAGTCTTAGCATTTCCTGAAGTTGAAAGAATAATACCTGAGAAAATGAAGTCTGTCCATGGAGCGATGAAGGCAGTCAAAGCAGTATAAACAATCATTGGCTTTGAAAGTGGCAAACCAATATGTAAGAATACTTGCCACTTAGTAGCACCGTCGATTTCGGCAGCTTCGTCGATTGACCGAGGAATAGTATCAAAGAATCCTTTAGCAACGTAGAAGCCCAAACCGGCACCACCAACATAAACTAGTAACAATCCGAAGAGGTTTAACATGTTAAGACCCTTCAAGATGTAGTACAAAGCAATCATTGACATGAAGCCTGGGAACATCCCCAATACCAATGCGATCTGTAAGAATGGCTTTCTAAATGCAAAGCGAAGTCGTGACAGAACGTAGGCAACTGAAATAGTTAAGAAAGTTGAAATTACCATTGAAAGCAATGAAATAACTAAAGTATTAATGATCCAGTTACCAAATGGATATTGTGGGTTTGTAAAAATCCCAATATAGTTCTGCAATGTGAATTTTTCCGGCCAGAAGGTCGAAACGAATCCAGTATCATTGAATGAAAAACTTGCTAAGACGATCCAGACAATCGGTAAAATCCATAGAATCGCTAAAACAATTAACAGAATATACCGAAAGATTAATGAGAGCCGTCTTTGATTTGAATATGACTTCATGTCTAGCCCTCCTTAAATGCATTAGTACGACGATATGCGATTAACGAAACAGTTGCACTAATAATGAAGATTAAGATACCCAATACGGCACTGGCGTTATAACGCTGTTCCTGACCGAAGGTCAAGTTATATAACCACGTTACCAACAAGTCAGTCGATCCAGCACCGTTATACTTACTGTTCATTGGTGCACCACCTGTCAGCAAGAAGATAACATTGAAGTTGTTGATGTTACCAATAAATTGTTGGATAAGTGAAGGTGCCATCACAAATAAAATTTGTGGAAAAGTGATTGAACGGAAAATTTGTGCAGCATTAGCACCATCAATCTTAGCAGCTTCAATTTGATCTTGTGGCAAGTTTTGAATAATCGCTGTTGAAACCAACATAGAAACTGGAATACCGATCCACATGTTAACAAGAATAACGGTAATTCTTGCAACTAAAGGTGAAGCTTGGTTATCAATAAAGTGAATTGGTGAACTAATCCAATGCAAGTTCATCAAGATATTGTTCAAAGCACCTTGGTAGTCCAAGAACTGCGCCATCATCAAAAGTGAAACGAATTGTGGTACAGCCCAAATGATAACAAAGATTGTTCTCCAGAATCCCTTGTGCTTGATTCCTTTTGATTCAATCAAAAGAGCAAGCAAAACACCAAAGAAGAAAGTCGTAGCAGTAGCTGCCACAGCCCAGATCAAAGTCCAGCCTAAGACTGGGAAGAAAGTACCAGCTAAGTCACCACTCAAAACATTTCCAAATGCTTGGAAACCTGTCCACGAGAAAGCGATTGGGTGTTGACGATCATAGTTGGTAAAGGCCATTGAAATCATGAAGATCGTTGGCAAAATCGTAAAGAACAAGATACCCAATAATGGAATAACCATCAAGGTTGCGTGTAACCGAGTATCAAGCAAACTCTTAAGTTCTTCAACGTTAGTTGGAATATGGTCCCCATCACGCTTCAAAATATAATTATGTCTAGTTGAGCGTAAGTTGACAATGTATAGATAAATGATTGCTACACATAAGATCAAGGCCAATACACCGAATAACAAAATCAAAACTGAGTTTGATGGTTGCTTGGTTACATAAACGCCTTGTGCGACATCATAAACAACTTTTTTGGTTTTAATAGTACCTAATGTAGCTAATGAATTTAAAGTAGGGATACCACTGAGGATAAACCAAACAATAAAGATAATTTCTGAAAGTAAGAATGAAATACCTTTTACCCATTGTTTGTTTGCCAAGGCGTTACTACCCATTAAGAAGAATGATAACTTGGTAGCAATGTCACCTTTTGACCAAACCTCGCGATATGTTGCTTTAGGAGCTACATGCTTTTTCTTTAGAAACATAACTTCTCCCCTTCTTAGGCAAAAAGGCTGGACAATTTTTATTTAGCCCAACCCTTGCTTATGCTTTTAGCAAATTATTTCTTTTCAATGTTCTTAGCGAGCTTAGCAAGTTGTGGCTTGTATTGTGCTGGCTTAATCTTGCCGTCGTAAGTACCACTGATAAGTGGAGCTGCACCATTCCAGAATGCGGCCATTTGTGGAAGCTTAGGTTGCAATACTGAGTTACCTGGCTTAGCCATTTCGATTACAGCTTCAGCAACCGGGTCACTCTTAACAGCACTTGAGTTGACAGCGCTCTTCAATACTGGAATTTGACCAGCGTTCTTATGAGCAATTAATTGTGACTTCTTGTTAGTAATGTAAGCAGCTAAATCTGAAGCAGCCTTAGCATTCTTGGTGTTAGCATTAACTGCGAAGCCTTCAATACCAAGGAATGCTTCCATTTGTACGCTCTTACCACCAACTTCAATCTTAGGATACTTAGCAACTGCGAAGTTCTTACCCAAGATCTTCTTGATATTAGCAGCGTTCCAAGGACCGTCCAAAATAGCTTGTGCGTTACCCTTCTTCAATTGGTTCAAAGCGTTTGAAGTTTGCATTACGCCCTTGTTCTTCTTTTGAGCTGCGTACCACTTCAAAGCATTAATACCGTTTTGTGAGTTGAAAGTTGAGCCCTTAAGGTCTTCACCATTCTTACCGTAAAGTGTAGTACCTGCTGAGAACATTACTGGCCACATTACGTAAGCGTTAGTAAAGTCGGTAGCTACAACACCCTTTGAAGTTAAAGTCTTCCAGTCCTTAACGTCGGTAGCTGATAACTTAGACTTGTTGTAGTAAATGGTTTGAGCTTGTTGTGCGTATGGGAATGCGTAAACCTTGCCCTTCCAAGTTACACCCTTTGAAGCAACATCGACATAGTTGTCTTGGATATCCTTAGTTGCTGATGGTGAAAGTGGGTTAATGTAACCAGCTTCAGCCATTTGACCTAATTGATCGTTAGGAACTTCAAAGACATCAGCAGCCTTTGATGGGTCCTTACCAACGTCTGTCTTAGCGTTAGCTGAACCGTTAGGACTTTGAACTACACGAACCTTAATATTCTTGTTCTTCTTAGTAAAGTCCTTAGCAATTTGCTTGTAGTAAGGAACTTGTTCAGTATCCACCCAAAGAGTCAAGTTAGCCTTCTTGTTTGAATTACTGCTACTTGATGATGAATTACTTGAGCCGTTTGAACATGCTGCTAATGATAATGCAGCAAGAACAGCAGTACTACCTAAAGCCATTTTCTTCCAAATCTTCATGACTTTTTCCTCCTAAAAAATCAAAACAATAAACAATTCTTAACAACAGTAGCTTCTGCTACATATGGTTGTAAGCTTAATTAATAATTATCTGTACTGCGTTTTCAGTACCAGATTAGTTAACAATCGCCTTGGTGGAATCTTTATCAAAGAAGTGAGCTTTGTTAACATCAAAGCCCATCTTAACCTTGTCACCTGGCTTGTGATAATCACGTGAATTTACAATAGCAGTAAATTCAGTACCATCAACTTCTTGGTGAAGCTGAATAGTTGCACCTAGAAGCTCTGAAACAACAACCTTTGATTCAATTACTGAATCTGGCCATGTTTCCATAAATGCTTCTTCTGAGTGAATATCTTCTGGACGAATACCGAAGACCAAGTCTTTATCGTTGTAGCCCTTTTCTTCCAGCAGTTTTGCCTTACCTTCAGGAATACCAATATTCAAGCCTTTGCCATCAGAAATTCGACCGTCCTTGTAGTGAACATTGAAGAAATTCATTTGTGGGGAACCAATAAATCCGGCAACGAACATGTTAACTGGCTTGTTGTAAACTTCAAGTGGTGAGCCGATTTGTTCAACTCTACCAACAGACATTACAACAACTCTATCAGCCAAAGTCATCGCTTCAGTCTGATCGTGGGTAACATAAATAGTTGTAGTACCCAAGTCTTGGTGAAGCTTAGCAATTTCAGTACGCATTACCACACGCAATTTAGCATCCAAGTTTGATAAAGGTTCATCCATCAAGAAGATAGGTGCCGCACGAACGATTGCCCGTCCTAATGCAACACGCTGTCTTTGACCACCGGACAAAGCACCTGGCTTCTTATCCAAGTACTCTTCAAGGCCTAACATCTTAGCTGCTTTTTTAACCTTTTGATCAATTTCATCTTTAGGCGTGTGACGCAACTTTAAACCGAAGGCCATGTTATCATAAATGGTCATGTGTGGATACAAAGCGTAGTTCTGGAAAACCATCGCGATGTGTCTATCCTTTGGAGCAACATCATTCATTACTTTATGATCGATTTCCAAAGTACCCTTACTGATGTCTTCCAAACCAGCAACCATTCTCAAAGTAGTTGACTTACCACAGCCAGATGGACCAACGAAAACGATGAATTCCTTATCCTTGATATGTAAGTCAAAGTCGTTAACAGAATATCTGTCGTTACCTGCATATTTTTTGTAAATATGGTTTAAATCAACCTCAACCATTGTTTCCCCTACTCTCTTTAATTATTTTTCATTAAAAACTTTTTCAATTTCACTCAATTTCAACTCAGCAGTTGTTGGAACGATGTAATCAGCTTCTTTCAAAAGCTCCTTATCACCAATTCCTACGGCAAATTGACCTGCAGCCTTGATTGCTTCGACCCCAGCTTTGGCATCTTCAAAACTGATTACTTCATCAGCCTTTAACCCTGCAATTTCTTGCGCTTTGATGTAAATTTCAGGATCTGGCTTACCATGATGAAGTGTTGCTGGATCAACAATGCCATCAAATTCATCCATAATACCTAATCTAGTTAAAATCTTTGGTGCATTCTTTGAAGCAGAAGCAATTACCATCTTTAAGTTTTGCTTCTTAGCATCTGCTAACAATTCAGGAATACCAGGCAAGATATCCTTTGGTGTCATAGTTTCAACTTGTTCAACAAATTTAGCGTTCTTTTCTGCAGCAAACTTTTCTTTTTCTGCTTCGGTGTATTTGTCTTCTTGACCACCGTACTTCAAGATCAGGTTAAGTGAATCCATTCTTGAAATACCACGCAAGCTATCAAGTTGAGCATCTGTTAAGGTAATGCCTAATTCCTTAGCTAAATTGTTCCAAGCTGTAAGGTGAAACTTAGCTGAGTTAGTTAAAACACCATCTAAATCGAATAACAATCCTTTAAGCATTTGTAGTTTCACCTTCTTTAAGAGTAACTTTCTTATCGTGAACTAATACATCAATATCTTCACCCTTAAGCAAAGTAAGCTTAGTTCCTTCATGATCAACATAAACTTCGATCAAGCGACCACGGTAGTTGATCTTGAAGCTGTAGTGATCCCAACCTTCAGGAACAAATGGGTTAAACTTCAATTGGTTGTGATCGTAACGCATGCCTGCGAAACCTTGAACAATTGTAAGCCATGAACCACTCATTGAAGTGATGTGCAAACCATCAACGGTGTCGTTGTTGTAGTTATCAAGGTCAAGACGAGCAGTTCTTTGGTAAAGCTCAACAGCCTTCTTTTGCTTGCCAAGTTCAGCAGCTAAGATTGAGTGAATACATGGTGAAAGTGAACTTTCGTGAACTGTTAATGGTTCGTAGAAGTCGAAGTTCTTTTCCTTTTGTTCCATAGTGTATTCATCGTTCAAGAAGTAGATACCTTGTAAAACATCGGCTTGCTTGATGAATGGTGATCTCAAGATCTTGTCCCATGACCAGTGTTGGTTAATTGGACGTTGATCTTCGATTTCGCTAACTGGACGAATATCCTTGTCTAGGAAGTCATCTTGTTGTAAGAAGATGCCTCGTTCCTTGTCTTCTGGTAAGTACATGTTATCTACGATGTCTTGCCATTTAGCCTTTTCTTCGTCAGTTACGCAAACTCTTTCTTGAGCTTCCTTAGTAGCAAGTGGCAAACGTTCCAAAGTGTATTTGAGAAGCCATCTTGCCATGGTGTTGGTGAACCAGTTGTTGTTTACGTTGTTTTCGTATTCATTAGGACCCGTTACACCGTGCATTACGTACTTGTTACGCCACTTTGACCAGTGAACTCTAGCTGCCCAGAATCTTGCGGTACCAACTAAAACGTCCATACCTTCGTTCTTAACGTAGCTGTCGTCGCCAGTGTAATCAGTGTACATAGCGATTGCGTGAGGAATGTCCGCATTTCTGTGAATTTCTTCAAAGGTGATTTCCCATTCATTGTGACATTCAATCCCGTTGAAGGTAACCATTGGGAACAATGCACCTGGTAAGCCTTGTTCTTTAGCGTTATGGTATGCGCCTGGCAATTGATCGTGACGGTATTGTAAAAGTGCCCGAGTAACACTAGGATCAGTAACACATAAGTACATTGGAACAATGTAGGCTTCAGTATCCCAGTAAGTAGCACCACCGTATTTTTCACCGGTAAAACCTTTAGGACCAACGTTAAGACGTTCATCTTCACCGTAATAAGTCATGAATAATTGACAAATGTTAAAGCGGATACCTTGTTGAGCAGCATCATCACCAGCAATTACAACATCTGATTTGTCCCAGCGCTTTTGCCAAACGGCTTCATGATCAGCTAAGTTTTCTTCAAAACTCTTAGCTTGAAGCTTGGTCATCAATTCAGCTGCCTTAGCATCTTGATCATCTGGTTTGACGTCACGACTAGTAACAACAATGACATCTTTTTCAAGATCGTAGCTTTCGCCTTCATTTAACTCAACTGAAAGCTTTTCATGAAGTTGGGCTGCTTCAGTTGAAACATCACCCTTAACTACTTCACCATTATGACGAAGACTTTGCTTAAGGAGGACTGTAAATTGTGGAACCTTGTATGGGTTAGCCTTAGTTTCAACCTTAATAGTTCTTGCTTCAGCATTTTCACCTAAAGGCATCCAGAATTTTGCATCGTAGTTACTGTCTTCGTTAACAACAGTTCCATCAAGTGCTGCATCAAAGTCGATCTTAGCTTTACCACTTAAAACGGTAGCCTTAACTTTAATTAAAGCTGCTTCTTTTAAGGTAATATGTAAAAACCTTTCGAATTCGAATTTAACCTTAGTATCCTTACCTTCATAAGTAAAACTTCTAGTCAGAAGACCTTGGTGCATATCAAGTGCTAAGTAGAAATCACTAAACTTAACTTTAGCTAAGTCAAGTTTTTCACCATTAATCGTAATTCCCATGTTGATGAAACTTGGTGAGTTAGGAACCTTACCAAAGTACTTTGGATATCCGTTCTTCCACCAACCAACACGCGTCTTATCAGGGAACCAAACACCAGCAAGGTAAGTACCTTGTAAGCTGTCACCTGAATAGCCTTCTTCAAAGTTTCCTCTCATACCCATGTAATCGTTGCCGATTGCAGTCATACTTTCTTGCAATCTTTTATCTTTTGGTTCGAACTTATGGGTAACGACCTTCCAAGGATCAATTTCAAAAATTCGTTTCATATATTCTATCTCCCGTAATATTCGAGGTTCTCTCTTGTTTACGCTTTCATTATCCTTTAGTTGAAAGCGGTTTACAATATTAAATCTGCTGTTACCGTTATCAGGATTAGTTAATAGAAAAAGAAGGTAGATATTAATCTGCCTTCTTTTTTTGCTTATTAAAAGTAACTTTTAATGAACACTCACTACAAAGCCTTTTGGTGCCAATTGATTATTCTCATAATCTTGACTAAACGTGTTCTCACAATTGATCTCTACTGGATGATCGGTCGTGTTAAAGTATGCTTTAATGCTTTCATTCCCCTCACGATCGACCTCAATTAACCCATTCTCTGTTACGTGTAACTTAATTCGACCTTTACCGAAAGTTTCATCATGTTGCAAACGAAAGTCAATCAATTGATGAACTCGTTGCCAAACCGGGCCGTCTTCTTTTGCCCAATCCATTGGTTTACGACAATCAGGATCGTTGCCACCAGTCATACCCATTTCAGTTCCATAATAAATGCATGGACTACCCTTTTGCATAAATTCAAAAGCTAAGGCTTGCAAAGCCAAATCTTGGTCTCCATTAGCTACTGTCAAAATTCGGGCCGTATCGTGTGAATCAAGCATGTTCATCATGGCTGCATTGGTAGCATCGCGATATTTCATCAACTGGTCTGTCAAACGACTAGTTAATTCTTGTGCTGACAGCTTATGCTTGAAAAAGTGATCTTCAATCTGCAATGTATATGGATAATTCATTACGCCAGTAAACTCATCACCGTTAAGCCATGGACGAGCTGAGTGCCAAACTTCACCTACAATATAAAAGTCTGACTTGATATCAGTAACAGCCTTGTGGAATTTCTTCCAGAAGTGGTGATCAACTTCGTTAGCCACATCTAGTCGCCAAGCATCAATATCAAAATATTTTACCCAGTAAGTAGCAATCTCTAACAAGAAATCCTGTACTTCTGGATTAGCTGTATTCAACTTTGGCATATGCTTTTCAAAGGCAAAAGTATCGAACTTAGGACTACCCTCACCCTTTAATGGATCGCGGTAAGGTTCAACTGGATATTCATTAATGTGGAACCAACTAGCAAAACGAGAACTTGGACCATTTTTAACAACATCTTGCCATTGCATTGATTGATCACCCAGGTGGTTGAAAACCGCGTCCAGCATGACCTTCATTCCGCGGGCATGAGCTTCATTAACAACTTTCGCAAATAAATCCTTGTCGCCGAATGCCGGATCAACTTGCAAATAGTCAATCGTATCATATTTATGGTTAGAACTGGCTTTAAAAATAGGACAGAAATAAAGGCCATTAACACCCAGTTTCTTCAAGTAATCTAGATGGTCAAGCACGCCTTGCAGGTCACCACCATAGAAGTCTTCGCGGCCAGGATGATCCTCCGGATTCCACGCTTTAACCCCTTGGGGATCATTAGACTTATCACCGTTTGCAAAACGTTCTGGAAAGATTTGGTACCAAACAGTATGCTTAACCCATTCTGGCGTTTTCACCATATCAATTTCATGGCAATATGGCACTTTGAAATAAGAACCATCTTCCATAATGGCCTTGTCTACATCACTGCTAATTGCACGATCACCGACAACTACACTAGTGCCATCACTGCCAATTACTTCAAAGGTATACTTCAAGCGATGATATGGTGCTTCAAGCGTAATGCCCCAATGATCTTCACACTGCCCTACGCCAATTTTTTCCATCTCACATGTTTTAGCCTGTTCAAGTGGCAAATAATTATCGCAGTAGTGAACAATTACTTTTTTAACGTCATTTTTAGCACTGTGAAAACGCACGCGAACATGACTTGGATCAACTACAAAACTATCTTCACTTTCAGTTCGGTGTCTTAAAGCTGCTAATTGCATATATTAATTCTCCTTTTTCAACACAACACCTGCATAAGGCATCAAAGTTAATTTTTCATTAGTTAATTGATATTCTCCCGCTTTTAGTGTTGCAACAGTATAACCGGCTGGTATTTCAACAGTTGTCTTTTGATCACTCAATGAAACAGCTACAATGGCACTTTCATCATGTAAATCACGTTGATAAACATAGCTATTCTTATCCGTTGAAATCATATAATACGTTCCAATCTGGAATAAGGCTTCTTTTTTGAGTTCCAGCAGTTCTTTGTAAAAATTAAACATGCTGGTGGTATCGTTAATCTCGTTAGCTACGCAAGCATCATCCTGTTTAATACCTGTTATCCATGGTTTAACTTCACTAAAACCATGGTTCTCAGTTGCATCCCACGGCATTGGACCACGGGCCGGCAGTTTATGTGTTTCACTAACCATAGCTAAGGCCGCATCTTTGCTCAAAACTTTTTCTGCATCCTTTAACCATGGCGCTACAGTTTGATCTTCGAATTGATCTGCACTAGTGAAATGTAGATTCTTTAACCCTAATTCTTCACCGTAATAAATTACTGGAATTCCGCGTTGCAAATACATCAACATCGCCAAGCTCTTAGCCTGAGTCTGTGTTCTAGCTACGCGTGTAGCCAAACGGGCCATATCATGATTATTCCAATAAAGAGTAGGCTGCGATACGCCTGCTAATGTTTGTTGCCAAACCACTTGATTTTGTTTAAAGGCCGTCAAGTCTAACTTTTTAGGCTGATATTGCTTTGAAAAACGCTGATCACAATTAGAATCATCATCGGTAAAGTACCGGAAGGTAATTACACTATCCATTAGATGATTACGCTTAGTCGTGTAATCAACAGCTAGATTGACACTAGCACTTGCAGCTTCACCTAATAAAAGCGTATCTGGATAATCCTGCTTAATCTGCTCACAGAAAGGCCGCATCCATTCCTGCACCTGTGGTAAGTTAGCGAAAAATGGTTCCGCAACAATTGGCTTGTTCACGTCCCCATCTCCAGTTGGATAATTTTGTCGCAAATCTGCCTTGCCAATATGGATAAAAGCGTCTAAACGCAAACCATCAATCCCTTTTTTCAGCCAATACTCTGCCACTTCCAACATAGCATGCCGAACTTCGGGATTTTTCCAATTCAAATCAGGCATCCGTTTATCAAACAAGTGAAAGTAAGATTGACCTGTGCCTGCTGGATCTGGCTCCCATACACTGCCACCAAAGAATGAACCCCAGTTATTAGGTCGCTTGCCATCATGACCAGCGAAAATATAGTAGTCTCGATAAAGGCTATCGGGGTTCTTGATGGCATCTTGGAACCAAGGATGTTGATCAGATGTATGATTCAAGACAAAATCCATGATGAGGTGGATCCCTGCCTTATGCAAATCCTTGATTAAGTTTTCCATATCTTCCATGGTCCCCATATGAGGATCGATTGCGAAGTAGTTTGAAACGTCGTAGCCATTGTCCACCTGTGGTGAAACAAACACAGGATTAAGCCAGACGGCGTTAACTCCTAAATTTTTCAAATAAGGGATGCGTTTGCGAATACCATTAAGGTCACCAACGCCATCGCCATTGCTATCTTGAAAAGACTTAGGATAAATTTGATATATAATTGCGTGATCGTACCAATGTGCCATAATTAATTTCCTCCACGCATAGTTTAAGGGAAATGAGAAACCGTTTTCAACATCATATTTATTGTTAGCGGTATCAAAAAAGCACAACTCAAATTTGAATTGTGCTCTTTGCTTACTTCTTTTTAAATATCATGTTCCAAACATTCCGCCACTTGCTGCCTTTCTCCTGCAAATCAGCCACTGGCTGCGTTACCTCAATACAGCCAAGATATTTTCCTTGATCATTATGCAAACTATAAAAGGCAATGTTCACCGGAATCCCATCTTTATGAATCATAATCGACAATTTACCACGTTTGCCTTCGTGCATCTGCTTTAAAACTGCCTTAACATGACCTTGACTGTGACCGGGATGAACTTCAAAGACAGTTTTGCCGATATCTTTTTCAGTTCGCTTAAACAAACGATGTTTATTCATCGATGACCAAACAACCACGTCATTTTCATCTAAGACATCCATTTCTTGGGGAATAGTCTCAAAAATAGCATTTAACTGCTCAACGCTTAAACTGCCACCTACTAATTTAATATTATCTGTCATCTACTTTGCCAACCTTACAACCTCACGGGCAATCATCAATTCTTCGTTGGTTGGCACAATCATGGCCTTTACCTTAGAATCTGGCTTAGAAATAAACTTTTCACCATCAGTATCATTTGCCTTATAATCAGGCTCCAAGCCTAAGTAACGCAATGATGACATTACGCCGGCCCGAACGCCGGGATCATGTTCACCAATCCCAGCAGTAAAGACAATACCATCGATACCGTCAAGTTCTGCCGCATATGCACCAACATAACGGACAACGCGGTTAACAAAAATCTTTCTTGCCAGCCATGCATGCTTATTTTTACTTGCTAACAGATCCCGCATATCAGAGGAAACGCCTGATACACCGAGCATCCCCGACTTATGGTTTAACATATCAACGGCTTTTTCAATCGTCATGCCGGTCTTTTGCATAATATATTCAAGGGCTGATGGATCAAAGTCGCCGCTACGTGTTCCCATTGCTACCCCAGTCACAGGACTAAAGCCCATTGAAGTATCAAGTGACTTGCCATTTTTAACCGCAGTAACTGAAGAACCAGAACCTAAGTGACAAACAATCAATTTTACTGTATATGGGTTCTTGCCCATCATGCGCGCTGCTCTTGGAGCAACATAGCTAACAGAAATGCCGTGAGCACCATACTTACGAATACCATATTTTTCATAATACTTATATGGAATTGGATAAAGATAATTAACTTGATCAAGACTAGTATGATATGACGTATCAAATACTGCCACTTGTGGCACATCTGGAACAATCTTCATAAAAGCCTTAATCCCCATTGCTTCTGGCACATTATGCAAAGGGGCTAATTCACCTAAATCAAAAATTTGTTGCAGCTTTTGCTTATCAATTAAGACGGAATCTTTAAAGACTTCGCCCCCGTTAACCACTCGGTGTCCAACTCCAAATAATTCGTCTAAGTTCTTTAAAACATGAAACTTCTTTAAATTTTCAATTAACAAGCTTACAGCTGCTTCTTGGTCTGGAATTGAAGTATTTTTAATATATTCTTTGTCGTCGTTCAACTTTATTTTAAAAACAGCATTGTCCATTCCTACACGATCAGCCATCCCTGAAGCAATAACTTTTTCGTCTGGAAATGAAAAAAGCTTATATTTAAATGATGAACTACCAGAATTTATTGCCAAAACTTTTTTCATAATCGTGACCTCTATTCATATTTTATCTCTCAATAAATTGCCTCTTGTTTCCAGTATAGCGCTTTCACTCATAATAGGAAACAATTTTAAAGGCAGTAAAAAAGCACCTCTGAGATATCAGACGTGCTCGTTATTTTTTCGATTTATCTAGTTGATTGGCGCCGAATTAGCTTAGGTTTAAGCATTACTTCACCTTGAGGTGAACCTGATTGGGCAATCTTTTGCAGTAGCATTTTAGCTAACATTTCACCCATTTCAAAAATTGGTTGTTTAATTGTCGTTAGCTTTGGATTAGAAACTTGATCTAAAAAGACACCATCAAAACCAATAACTCCAAAGTCTTCCGGAATTCGAGCGCCTTCATCTTGCAATTGCCGTACAACACCCACTGCAATTCGATCACTGGCACAGACGAAACAAGTATCTTTTTTAAATTCCTTAAAATGTTCATGAATCACATCTTGCGCAGCATGACTATGATTAGAAACCCGAAAAATTTGTGGTATCAACTGGTGTTGTTGCAAAGTGTTGATATAACCAGCTTCACGTGAATATTCAAATGGCTCTTTTAAATCAATTCCAATAAAGATAATGTGCTTATATAACCGGTCTAAAGCATATTGAGTAGCCATCTTCTCTGCTAACTGATTATCAGAATCAACAAAGTCATAGCCGCGGTGATTTTCACCAAATAAAACAAAAGGCTTATCGAGTTTATCAAATAATTCATAATCTTTGTTTCGCGCCCCGGTAATTAAATAGCCATCTGCATGTTCCTTTTCAATTTGATTAGGATCCGTAACTAATTGCATCGCATACTGCTTAGTATTTAAACCACGAGCAAAACCAAAAAGCAAGTTCATATAGTATGGCTCAGTGGTATCAATATCTTCTAAAGTGACAAATTTTACCACGTTAGTCCGATTATTAACTAAAGCCTGTGCAATTGAATTGGGATGGTAGTTTAGTTTCTCCATTGCTTTTTCTACCATTGCTCTTAATTCTGGCGTTACTTGTTCAGGATGATTAATCACTCGTGATACCGTCATTTTTGATACATTTGCTTCTTTAGCAACATCTGATAAAGTAGTCATATTATTCCTATTCTAAGTACATCTTTCTGAATCGGTTTAAATCTTTTTGGCTAAAGCCAAGCTCTTTTTTGAAAAATCCATCAAAACTGCCCCAGCCTTGGCGAATAGTTTCCGTAATTCCACGAATAGCCGGTCCCTCTCCCTTGGTAATATTCATTTTAGAAACTAGGCTAGCAATTTCATTATCATCGGGGAACTGTTTAGCCAAAGCAAAGTCATACAATTCATTGGTCAATAAATAATCACGCGAAATGGTGTCATCATCAACACCTAATGCGGTCAAAATTAACGCCGAAGTCATGCCTGTTCTATCTTTGCCCGCACTACAATGATAAACTAACGCATCTTCTTCAGGTAATTCAATCAATTCCGCAAAAATTTTAGCAAATTCATGTTGACTATGTGAATTAAGCAAAACCTGCTGGTAAATTTGACCAAGCCAATTGTCACCCATATCAGGAATATGATGGACAAAGCGATATAACTTGTTATCGCCTTTATTTTGCTTGCGGTTTTCAGAATAAATATGTGCATCAACAAAACGGACATTTGACCAAAGCTTGTCAGGCGCTGAATTTTGTTCATACTTAGAGCGTAAATCAACATCTACGGTAATTCGGCGTTCAACTAACTTTTCTTGATCTTCCTTCGACAAGGAGCTAAGTGAATCAGAACGATATATTTTGTTCCACTTTACATGTTGACCCTTGTCATTTTGGTAGCCGCCGATGTCTCTGAAATTCAGCGGTCCATCCAAAGCTAATATTCGATCATGCTTCATTTTTCCTTGCCTTTCCTCATTAAAGTGTTAATACCGTACTTTTATTATATCATTATCAGTCATGTGCAAATAACCGAGCAGCACGAATTGCTCTTTGCCAACCTGAATAAAGTTTTTCACGTTCAACTGCACTCATTTTCGGCTCAAAGGCCTGTCCAATCGTAAAGGTATGCTTTAACTCGTCAATATTTTTCCAATAGCCAACGGCAAGGCCAGCTAAAAAGGCTGCACCCATGCTGGTTGTTTCCAGCGTTTTAGCGCGTTCAATTTCAATCCCTAAAATGTCAGCCTGAAACTGCATCAGGTAATTGTTGTTGCTAGCACCGCCATCAACACGTAAAGCAGGAATTTCAATGCCTGAATCTTGTTGCATCGTATCAACAACGTCACGGGTTTGATAAGCTAATGACTGCAAAGTTGCTTTAATTATATCCTTGTCAGTAGTTCCACGTGTAACACCGAAGATTGAACCACGAGTCTCCGCATCCCAATATGGTGCGCCTAACCCAGTGAAGGCAGGGACAACGTAAACCTCGTTCTCTGATGTCGACTCAAGCGCTGCTTGTTCAGAGTCTGGCGCATGCTTAATCAACTTCATCGAATCGCGTAGCCATTGAATTGCACTACCAGCCACAAAGATTGATCCTTCTAAAGCATAAGTAATCTTACCATTAATGCCATAACCAATGGTCGTTAACAGATTATTGTTAGAGTCTGTTGGCTTGTCTCCTGTGTTCATCACAATAAAGGCACCGGTGCCATATGTGTTTTTCACCATTCCTGGTTTCAAAGCTAGTTGACCAAATAAGGCTGCCTGTTGGTCACCGGCCATCCCAGCAATTGGCACTTGTCCACCAAAGAACATATATGACGCTGTTTCACCATAAATCTCTGAATTCGAGCGCACCTCAGGCAACATTTGCTTAGGAATATTGAGCAAATGCAAAATATCGTCATCCCACTTGAGCGTGTGAATATTAAACAGCATGGTCCGTGAAGCATTAGTGTAATCAGTCACGTGTTTAGCACCATCAGTTAACTTCCAAACTAGCCAACTATCAATCGTGCCAAAAAGCAACTTCCCCTGTTCAGCTTTTTCTTGCGCGCCAGGTACATGATCAAGAATCCAGCGAATCTTAGTTGCACTGAAGTATGGGTCAATAATTAAGCCTGTTTTTTGACGAATTTCATCACTATAGCCTTCTTTTTTTAATTTTTCAGCTAATTCTGTTGTCTGCCGTGACTGCCAAACGATTGCATGATAAATTGGCTCACCTGTATCCTTGTCCCAAACAACGGTCGTTTCACGTTGGTTGGTAATGCCAATTGCGGCAATTTGATTAGGCCAAATGCCCGAATTAATAAAAGCATTGGCAATTGTTGTTTGGACCGCCATCCAGATTTTATTAGCGTCATGTTCAACCCAGCCAGGCTCTGGAAAATATTGGTGAAATTCTTTTTGGGCAGAAGCAACTTCACGTCCATCATGGTCAAAAATAATTGCTCTAGTAGAGGTGGTTCCTTCATCGATTGCTAAAATATATTTTTCTGTCATAGTTATTCTCTTTTCTGCAAAAGCGCTTTCTTATAATATTACTGTTTTTCTAATGCAGATTCTAGCAGTTAATGTAATAGATACGGTATAATTTTTATAAGGATTTTTTAAGGAGGGCATTTTAATGGAAAAAAATCAAAAAATTGCGGTAACAATTGCGGGTAACGATAGTGATGGTAGTGCAGGAATGCCAGCAGATTTGCATTCATTCTATGCACGGGGCGTTTATGGCATGGGGCTGATGACCGCGGCTGTAGCTGGTAATACAAAAGGAATTTTTGCCCAACAAATTATGCCGCTTGATTTTATCCAAAAGCAATTCGATGTGTTAAACGACGACTTCAAGATTAATGCGACTAAGACAGGGATGCTGGCTAACAAGGAAATTATCGATTGCGTTGCCGATAATCTTGAAAAATACGACATGGGTAAAATCGTGCTTGATCCCGTCATCATCACTAAGCACGGTGCCACCCTACTTGACGATGATGCCTACCAGACCTTCTTAGACAGATTATTGCCGCTAGCCGATGTAATTACGCCTAACTTTTATGAACAACAAAAGCTAACTGGCTTGAAGCTAAATAATAAGGAGGAAATTCACGCAGGCGCTAAAAAACTACAAGAGATGGGTGCTAAAAATGTCTTGATGAAGGGACGTCATGACTCAGATAATCAGACTGAAGTAACTGATATTTTGTTGACTGAAGATGGCGCATTTCACGAATTTACCAAGCCTTTCTTTAAGACTGATCGCGTGAATGGCACAGGTGATACTCTCTCCGCAGTTATTGCGGCAGAATTAGCTAAGGGAAAGTCTGTAATTGATGCTATAAAAATTGGTAAGGACTTTACTTACGCTGCAATTTCTCACCCAATTGATGTTGGTTCAAAATGGGGTCCGATCAATCACTTGACTGCACAGGAAGAAAATAGATAGAAAAAATACCGAAGCTCAGATTTTGAACTTCGGTGTTTTTATGTCTGTTTTCAATTAAATCATTGCTGTGTAGAGATACAGTATTACACAAATAATGAACGCTATTACGTATCCCATGATTATGTTAATAACCCAATGAATATGATGATGTTGCATCCAAGTAGCTAACCAATCGCCCAGGACTAGACAATATGATCCTACCAGCCAGTAATTGATCTTTTTCTGATTAATTGCTGGTAATGGCAAGATTAAGATTATTATCAGTGTTACAGCTAAAATGTATTTTAGAGCTTGATAAAGTTTGGGACTTAGTAATGATTCACGCAATTTATTTTACCTTCTTAAGACCTACTATTTTACCTGAATCTAGTGTGCAAACTTTTGTTAGCTTATCACTGCTGTACTTGTATAACGTACCTTCATCTGAAAGACCAGCATTATACTTGATAAAAGCATAATACTCATTGTCTAATTTAAACAAATTTAATATTACTATCAAGTGCTTACTTTGTTTAACCAAATTATTAATGATCTTAATAAAAGTAGGATTAGAACTTATTCGCTGATCTCTATTTAGTTCCGCTTTATCTAGTGTTAGATAGGTAGAATTATTCTCTTTATCAGCATGATCGTGAAAAATTTGAGGATCAACTTCTATAGCTTTGACAAATTGTCCTTTTGTAGATGAGTCTTTTCGAATTTTTCCATCATTATAAATTCTTAAAAATGAAAGATTATCACCATTATCCGAAGTTACTTTTGCTTCTAATATTGGGCTTGAATTGCTAGAATATTGGTTATGCAAACATACTAATCCCATTATCACAATAATTATAAAAACAGTGATAATTACCGTATTTCTTTTAGTCATAAATTTCGATTTCCATTAATTTTTGGATTTACTTATTTCTTATAGCTCTGAATGATCCAAAATATACCAAGCATAATAAAAAAGATCGATAATACTACTAGTTGTATAACTGGTTTATATCTAAGAAAGCATGAATCTATTAGAAATACCACACCAACAGTAATAATTGCTATTCCAGATATTTTACTTTCTTTTTTCATAATAATTATTGTAACAGCAATTAGGATTACTACTGTAGTTACAATGGAAGCAACGTCGACTTGCATTAACTTAAGTTTTTCCTTCCATCTAAGTCTTCAACTATTATTTTAAATCATGTAAGTTCTCCTGCGATTGACTTTGTATCATATTTGTTACAAAGTCTTACTCAAGCCAATTGGCAATCATATTTCCATATCCTATTTTCCTAAGCTCTTGTTTAATCTCTTTTGCTTTGTCCATTTGATCTAAAAATAATGCTTTCATATAAAACACTTCAATTCTATAAATCATCAAGTGAAACGACTCAGTAGCATCAATAATATATTCCATCGCGTCATCAATATGATCAAAATGTGTAGTTTTCTTATGAACCTTTCTGTCGTAACAAACCACCAGATAATTTTCTAGCAATCTTAAATATCTTTCAGTCGTTAACTCTGAAAGCTCAGATTTTTTTGCAAAATCAAGCAAGCGCCCAATTAAAAAGTCCAATTCATCTTGTGGCCACATCGGCATCGTATTAGCCAATAATCGCAGTAGGTCTGGTCGCTCAAGCCAATTATTCCCTCCATCAAACTCAGCTTTTATCTTCGTCCTGATTTCTACATCAATCTTGTCAGTTTCACCCTTAAAATATGCCGAAGTAATTAATGCTCGCAACTTCAAAGCCTCATTATTAGATGAATTCATTATCTGCTGACAATACTTATCCAAAGCTTCAGTATCTTTTGCACTAACTGCTAGATTCATTTTAAATTCAAATTGCTTCTCAACTTTTCGTTCTTCTGACGTATAATCATCTTGAATAAGATCACAAAACTCTACTAGATCAACTTGATGCTCAAGCAATATTTTAAATAAGCTCTCCGCATTTATGCGATTTTTGCCACTTTCAATCCTTGCGTAAAAAGGACGACTAAGGATCCCAGCACACATTTGATCCTGTGTTAGTCCTAATTTTATTCTTTCTTTGCGTAGTCCTTCTCCAATTTTCATAGCAATCCCCCTGTCCAATTTTAATAAAAACAGCACTTTATATTTTTTAGTCAATGAAAAAAGCAGCAATGAAATTAATCATTGCTGCAAAACTCCAATTATCAATAGTGATCCTTACATGAATATATAGTTATCATTGATTTATGACAATCATAGACGATCCGATTTTTCGAATCGATTCGTCTTGACCATAACCCTGATAGATTTCTCTTTAAGGGCTCAGGCTTACCAATACCTGTAAATGGATGTCTTTTCATATCTTTCACAAGATCGTTTATTCTTGATACCTTTTTATAATCACCATCGTCATACCAATACACATAGTCGTTCCAACCATCATCCGTCCATGCTACGATCATGATTTTGTTACCTGCTCAGGATCAATTAGTTCATGTTGCTTTATCGTGCCTTCACTAACTTGTTTACGCCCTCTTTCAATCTTGTCCATTAGGTATTGATTAGATTGAATTTCTAATGTTTCAACCAAGGCATCATAATCTTCTTTACCTAATACAACCACATTATCCTCTGGTTCTTTATTAGTTACGATCAAAGGTTCACTATCATCATTGACTTGCTTAAAATAATGCTTTAAATTTTTACGAAAATTACTGTAATTAACCGCATCCATAGACTAATCCCTCCTTATATTGTACAACTTATTGTACTATATTTTTACTTATATTACTACCAAAAGCAATAATCGTAAATGGTTGAAAAAATGATTAACCATGGGACAGTTCAATTAGAGACACATTGTGGTGATCATTTGACCGCTCTTCTTTACAAAAAAAGCAATGATCTAGTCGACCACTGCTATTTATTTACTTCTTTTTCTCAATCACAAAATAATATCCTGCTGTCAAAATTTGAGCAACTCCCTCAAGTGCAATCGCCCAATCTGCACCAAAACGCGCTACAATCAGCCCGCCTAAAAATGAGCCAATCGGAATCATCGATGATAGAATCGAGTCATTGATCGTCTCTACTCGACCTAAAACATGCGGACTAAAACTCTCTTGGACCAATACCTCAAAGTTAATATTCATCATCACAATCCATAATTCGGACGTGAAAAACAGAATTAATAGCAAAATTGGCATCCCTTTGGGCACAGCTGGCTCAAGCACAATCGCCAAGCCAGACAATGCCAGACATACAACGACCAATCTTTCAATTTTATTTTTATCAAAAGTTAGCCGTTGAATTAACATGCTGCCAACTAGCCCACCTATTGATGAAGCTAGTTCTAAACTACCATAGCCAATCGCTGATTTAGTCAAATGCTCCGTTGCAAAATAAGGCAGACCAACAGACGAAATCCCATAGAACAAGTTAGTCACTGCAAAAGGCATGATCAAGCGTGCTATCTTGTCTTCTTGTTTCAAAGTCTGCCAGCCCTTAAGCAGATCTTGCCAATAGTTTTCCGTAAAATACTCGCTCGTAGATTCAGGCAACAATAATTTCCTGGGCAGAATCAACTTGGTATAAAAGGCTAGAGCACCTGCAAAAAATACTGCAGAAATGATCACTGTGAAATCAAGTGACACCCAAGTAATCAATAATGTTGCCGCTGCATTCAAGAACAAATCCAGCGTCTTATAAGTCATTTGAAAAACGCCGTTTACTTTAGCTAGTTTCGTTTTCGAAACGATGACTGGCAAAATTTTTTCTTCTGCAGGGTAAATCAAAGTCGAGCCGATCGTTGAAATAACGTATATTGCTAACAAAAACCAAATTGTTAGATTTTGCCACAGCTTAGCTTGAAACAACAACGTCGCTATAACGCTAGTAACGATCTGCACTACCGTTACAATTTTAAGCATCTTTTTGATATAGATGCGATCAATTAGTGGACCCAAAGTAAACGACAGCATATCAATTGATGAGTCCGCAATGAAAATCAGGGACAAAATCACTGGTGAATTAAAGCGCACCTTAAAGAACCACAAAATTGCCATGTAAAATAGTGAATCTGCGATGTTAGTTAACACTCGTCCAGCTAATAATCGTCTGACATTGACATTTTCTTTTTCGATTAAGTTAAACATTTTCCCATTCCTTTTCACAACACTGCTAATGTCGCTGAAAGCCAGGGAAAATTACTATTCAGTTGTAGTTTAAAATCCCAGACTTTCAGCTAAAAATCTGGGTTAAGCCTTAAGTAGCGTTTGACGAATGAAAGGAAATAATTCATTCTCAAACTTAAACCTAAAATGTCGCGCATTTTAGTCCTCGCTTTCTGTAAAAATTAAGGTAATTATAGCACGAATACACGAATAATAGTTACTCTATTCTCATGTTTTTAGCATTTTCATTCACTTGCAAATCGTGACTTATGATAATAACCAAATTAGTCTGCGCTATTTCCTGCAATAACTTTAACAAATCATTTTGTAGTTCAGGATAGATATTCGCCAATGGCTCATCTAGTAAAAAGCATTGTGCATTAGTTTTCAAAATAGCAGAATATAATTTCACTAATTGTATTTCGCCTGTTGATAGTTCACTCATCTCTCTATCTAAAACTTTCTCAATTTTAAATTGTGATGAATTAAAGACTTTTGCAAAATACTCATTTTTATCAATCTGACTTTTATTAGGATATGATCCTAAATAGTCTCTTACAGAACAATTAGGAAGCGGTGTATCTTGAAATAGACAACTTATATTCGATTCTCTCAGTTTTCTTTTATTAATCAAATCAGCATTTACACCATTTATGGTGATTTTTCCTTCTTTTTTTGGTGTATATAATCCTATTATTGTTCTAAGAAAAGTTGATTTTCCGATTCCATTTCTACCCCTTACAACATAAAATCCAGGAGCAACAAAAGTAGCAGAAATTTTTCTAGTAAACAATGGTGTTTTTCCATCTAAATAAATATTAAAATCCTGTACCTGAATCGAATTTATTTTGGAAACTGCTTTTTCACCATCTTGCTCATCTTTCATGGATAGTAAATTGTTGATTCTCAGCCGGGCTACCCTGAATGATTCAAAGTTAAACAAAATAGAAAAAGCTTCATCTACTTCTCCCAAAAGTTGGTCAAAATATTGAAAAATGATTGAAAAAGAACCAATTGTCATTCTTCCAGAAATGACTGATAAACCACCATTAATGAACAATACTAATTGAAAAATCAGTTGTAAAATAATTTCACTATTAGACATATTCAAATTAAGAAGAAAATCTCGTTTGGCAACGCCTAAAAGCGTTCTTTTTGTACTGCTCTATCTTTCATTTTCTATTTTCTCTCTTTGATTACCCTTTATTTCAATGTATCTACTTAACCATTCGGTAAAGCCTGAAAAGTATTCATTATAGGCTTCTTTCAACTTCAAACTAACTTTGAAAATCTTAGGCCGTAAAAATAAATATATGACACTATATGCAGGCAACAGGATCACTATCAGTAACAAAAAACTAGAGCCAGCTGTAAATGAATACGTAAAAATCAAGACTGAGGAAAGCACGATTGAAATTATTTGATTTGCAGTTTGGAAGAAAAAAGTCAACACTTCAGTAGTGTCCTCAGTAATTCTGTCTGCCATTCGAACTGAATTCATTTTTGTGACTTTCAGTGTATCCTTTGAATACAATTCCTTTATTATTGCATCGTTAACTTCTATATTTATTTTTCTGAATTCTAGAATTTGAATTTTATTCATGAAATATGACAACAAAAGTCTTATAAGACTTAGGGTGATTATTAATATAATGCTGCGTATAAATGAATCTCTATCAGCCTTATACACTAAAGAATTTAGCAGCATTCCTTCCAAATAAACATTAAAAGTTAAAATGCCAGTACTGATAATATTCATTCCTAATAGAAGCCAATATTCAACTTTATACTTTTTATCAATTTTGCTAAAAATCATATGCATAGCGTCACCTAATTCTGAACAGCAATCCAAGATATTAAAATATGATGAATATAAAATTAGACAAATTCTATATTTTTATTACTCCTATGTCAATACTAAAAAGATTGATTTTATTTCACTTTCCTGCCTGTATCTGATAATATGTAGTCATCAACTATCTAATAACTACATTTTTACTACACAGAGGTGCAATTATGACTGAAAAAGCTGCAATCAATGTCCGTGTTAACCAAGAAACTAAACAAAACGCAGAAAAAGTATTAAACAAACTTGGCATCCCGATGTCAGTTGCAATTGACATGTACTTACGACAAATTGCATTAACTGGAGGAATTCCTTTTGATTTGTCCTCAAAGAAAAGAAAAAACAAAAACGACCACGACACCGCTATGATGGTCGCCGAGGCCACTGCTCAGTATGAAGTCGTTAAATCCAACTGGGAAGATAAATTAGCCGAACTTACTCCTGACTGGATGAATATGAATAAGATGACTAAAGAGGAGCTTGAAGCAAGGTTGGCTAAGCATGCCCAAGATGCAAGAGATGATAAAAGTGTCGAAATTAGTAAAACTTTTAGCGAACTGAATAAAGAATTAGGAATTTAAATTTCATGCAAGAATATACTGTCAAATCAACTCCTAACGTATCTGTAGAACTTAAAGAGATATATAGCTCTATCTTGCAATTATCTCAATCTCCAAAAACTGCTCAAAATTATGTAGAAGATCTTGAGCAAACTATGCAAGCGTTAAATTATTTTCCAGAAAGATATAGAAAAACTCCTTCAGGAAAATACCGACGAGTTAATTTCAAAAAATATGCTCTATTCTACTTTATCGAAAACGATACTGTACACATTATTGATGTCATACTAGCTTCATCAAGTACAGTATTCAAATATTAATCCTTTGCCCCATTCTAGCTATTAAGCTATACTAGACAGAAGAAATTAAACGAACTAAGGGACAATAAAATGAGCGATAAATTAATTAAAATTGCATATCTCTACGAAGATTTAATGAATACTTACGGTGACTCAGGCGATGTTAAAATCTTGAGCTTTTTGCTAAAGCGTGAAGGCTACGACACTCAAGTTGACAACATTTCACTTGGCGATGACTTCAATGCCTTTGACTACGACTTTGTTTTCTTCGGTGGTGGTCAAGACTTTGAACAAACCGTTGTAGCCAAGGATTTGCCACGGCACAAAGAAACACTTGATAAATACATCAACGATGACAAACCTATGCTCTGCATTTGTGGTGGTTACCAACTAATGGGTAGTTACTATAAGACCAACTCAGGTGTAACAATTCCTGGCTTAGATATTTTGCCACTTCACACTGTCTTCAAGAGCGACAAGCGAATGATTGGTGATACCCGTTACATGACCGAATGGGGCGAAGTTAAGGCTTTTGAAAACCACTCTGGTCAAACTTACTTCGATAACAAGGACAAGTTGCATCCCCTCGGCGATATGATCGAAGGTTACGGCAACAACCCACAAGACCACGTTGAAGGCTTGCGTTACCGCAACTTTATTGGTTCATACTCACATGGTCCATTACTCAAGAACACTAACGTAGCTAATGCCATTATGAAAATGATTCTTGATTGGCACAAAGAGCGAGTTAGCGAAGCAGAAAAAGTCACAGAATAAAAAATCCCAGTCAGAAATTCTGACTGGGACTTTTCATTATCAAATTAATTTAAAACACGTTTAGCTGCTGATGGATAAAAGTAGGCACTGATAGATTGCTTTCTTACTCCTTGACTAGGAGTTGCAGCATGCACATATTGTCCATCGCCAACGTAAATACCAACGTGGTAAGGAGCTGAAGCTGAGCCCCAGAATAGCAAGTCGCCTTTCTTAAGATGACTTAATGAAACCTTTTTACCCTTAGTAACTTGACCATAAGTGGTTCTTGGTAAGGTCTTTTTAGCAGCCTTTTTATAAACGTATTGAGCTAAGCCTGAGCAGTCAAAGGCTGAAGGACCAGTAGCCCCATAAACGTAACTCTTACCAACTTGTTCTTTAGCAAGCTTAACTACGGCGTTACGTTTTTCTGTTTTGCTTTGACTAGCTGCTTGTACAGTTTGTGTTTGAAGTGGAACATTAATGAATGAAATTCCTGTAAAAAATACTGACAAAACTGTGGCAAACTTAACTAAACTACGTTTAAAACTCAATTTATTTCCCCTTAACACTTCTTATCTTTCAACGTTTTCTATATTACCGGAGAAATATTACAGTCTTGTTTTAAAATGACTACTATAAAATTAAGCAATGTAACAAAATCTGCTATTTCTTGTAAATTTTGCTTAACTTGAAAAACACTATAATTTTCTATATGCTTAATACATTAATTTAGGAGTTTTTTATTATGGATAAGATAGATAGTTATGTACGCCACTTTTTAATATTAATCGCGCTAATTTTAGGACTTTCACTCGTTTCAGAACTGCGCGAAATTATTGCCTATGACTCATCTACCATTGGCATTATCTCTTTAACTACTGCCATTATCTGCACTTTTGCCTCAGGTATTACATTGCAATTTCACAAGCTTAACTGGCTTACGATCAGTCTAATCTTAATTCTTTCTGCAATCGTAATTCTATTCTGGTTCAAGACCTATACTTTTGGTCTCGTTGTCAGCATTTTTCTGATTTATAACATCATTGTATTTTTGGTTTGTGTTACTAATATAATTTTTCAAAAGAAGGTTGAATAGTTAACTTCTATATCAGTCGTTGATCTCTATAAAAACTTCAGCTTAAATTGTCTATCTTTATGAAAAACATAAAATTAGGAAGGAATAACTATGACTAGCATCATTGTGTTTATCGCTGTTACAATTATGGCGATATTCACCGCAATTAGCATCTATAAAATTATCAATGCACGCGTAACCTATAAAAAATATTATCCTTATCGTAAATTGGTAATGGTCACTCTAATTAGTCTCCCATGGATATTTTTAGTCTTTCCTTTTACTCTAGATTGGAGTACCTATATTACTTTAGTAATAGTCAGAATCCCATATACAATCATCTGGAGTTTATTAACTGCAGTTGGAATATATATTGATATCAAGATGCAAAACAATTATCGACATCACAGGAACAACAATGGACACTAAAATTTTAACAGCAATCATCTTAATTATCGTAGTAATTGTACTAACCTACTCACCATTTTATAAAAAATATCAACTATTTTATTTGAATAAAGTAGGCTATTGGGATATCCTAATCCAATTCCTAGTAATTGCAGGTATCAACTTATTCATTGGATTAAAATATGGTCTAGGAGCTCTTTTTCTATTAATTGTTCCTGTTCCATTAGATATTATTTTTCTAATCTCAATGATTTATTCTTACCTTAAAATTAGAAAAATGAAACGCAAATAACTCAAAAAACGGAGCCAACTAAAGCTCCGTTTTTTGATTGATCTTATTTTTCTTCTGTTTCGGCGTCAAATTCAAAGCCATCGCTGCCACAACCACAAGGATTGAACCAACCCAATCCATTGGCATCATTACTAAGTTAAAGAATATTACAGAACCTATCGTTGCAGAAAATGGCTCAAAAGCATCTAATAAACTTACAGTTGATGGAATTACATACCGCAGCGCGTTTGCCATAATTTGAAACGGAATAATCGTCCCAATTACAATAACTGCCGCAGTATACAGCCAAACTTCAGGCTTATTGGGAACTGCATGAAATTGCGGATCAATTATCAATAAACTGATTCCAGCAAAAATCATCCCCCAACCTGTTACTACCATACTAGAAACCTTTTTAACAATGTTAACCGGAATCAAAGTATAAGTAGCCTCACCAAAAGCAGACAAAATGCCCCAAAATAGTGCAACTGGCGTGATTGCCAAATGATTAAATTGACCATGAGTTGACAAGAAAAATACGCCTAAAAAAGCACATAACGCCGCTATAATATCCAAGCGTCGCATCACTTGCTTATGCGTCAGTGTTAAATAACCTAACACAAAAAATGGCCCAATAAATTGCAAGATTGTCGCAATCGAAGCATTAGCCACTTGAATACACATAAAATAAAATAGCTGTACTGGCAATAACCCAAATATGCCATAGGCTATAATAACCAAAACATTGTGCCTATTTTTCAACGTAGCTATTGGCTTTTGTTTAAAAAATCCTGAGACAATTAATAAAACTGCCCCTGAAATAATCAATCTGACTTGGGTTAACCACATTGGTGTTAATTTAGGACTAATATCAAACAATCCTTTAGCGAATAATCCTGACACACCCCACATTACAGCTGCCATTGCCGCTAGAAATGTCCACAATCTTCGTGTTTTTGCTGGTACCATCTCGTTCACCTTTTTCTTTCTCATTCATCTAATAATTAAACCACAAAAATAAGGATACCTACTAGGCATCCTCAACTTTATTGATGAGCTTTTTTAACTTTCTTTTTCTTAGGTGAAATATTCAAGGCCATAGCTGCCAGCACAACTAAAATCGAACCAATCCAGTCCATTGGGGTCATCACCAAACCAAAGCAAATAACTGAACCAACGGTTGCAGAAAAAGGCTCAAAAGCATCTAGCAAACTTGCCGTTGATGCCTTGATAAAGCGCAGCGAATTAGTCATTAATTGGAATGGAATCAGGGTTCCAATCACAATCACTGCCACCACATCTAGCCATACATGTGGCGTATTCGGAATATGCGGCATCTGTGGGTGCACAATCATTAGGCAAATTCCCGCTGACAGCAATCCCCAACCTGTAACGACTAAACTAGAAACTCGCTTCAACACACTGATTGGAATTAATGTATTGGTCGCAACTCCAACAGCTGAAAGCAAACCCCAGAATAGAACGCTAGGCGTTAAAGCAAAGTGATTAAAACGCCCATGTGTCGCCAGCAATACTACGCCAATAAAGGCACAGATGGCAGCAAGCACATCTATTCGCCGCATTACTTGCTTATGCGTTACAGCTAGGTAGCCCATTACAAAAAAGGGACCAACAAATTGTAAAATCGTGGCAATCGAAGCATTAGCTTGTTGTACTACAATAAAGTAAAACAATTGGACTGGTAATAAACCAAAAATCCCATATGCGATAATCGTCCACGCGTCATGCTTATTTTTCATTGTAGCGATTGGCTTTTGCTTTAATACGCCAGCTACAATTAACAAAATAATGCCTGAAGTTACCATTCTAATCTGTGATAGCCACATTGGTGTAATGTCAGGACTAGTATTAAATAGACTCTTAGCAAATAGACCTGATATTCCCCACATTACGCAAGCTAATCCAGCTAAAAAGGCCCACAGGCGCCGTTGTTTTTGTGTAACCATTCTTTTTAATCCCCAACTTTTCTAAAACTAACATACTCTATCATAACAAAAACGGGCTAGCTTGAACTAGTCCGTTAATTTTTTATTCATCGTTTTTCTTAATTAGGTTTCTGCTAGGCATTAGCTGCATGAATGTAGCAACAATAATTAAAAAGCCACCAAACATGTCCATTGGGCCAAAGTCCGCATGAAGCAGTGAAACTGACAGGATTGTTGCAATCAGTGGCTCGAAGGCTCCAAGCATCCCTACCGTACTTGGTTCAATATACTGCACACTAGATAAGTACATTGTATAAACTAACAATGTTCCACCAATAATAATATAAACAATTACCCAAACATCAACTGGTGCAAGTTTTGGCATTGGTTGAGTGAAGTAAATTGGTAAAAAGGCAATGCCTGCAACCAACACTGCTGCGCCGATTACTGGAATCGGCCCATACTTTTTGAATAATTTTCCAGGTAATACTGTATTAATCGCTTCAGAAAAAGCCGCAATTAAGCCCCAGAAACAAGCAAGCGGTGATAAAGCAAGTTGATCGAATCTGCCACCTGTAGCCAAGATGAAGGTTCCTACAACTGCTACCACAATTGAAATCGCATCAATTCTTCGTGGCCACATCTTACTTCTCAATGAAGAATATATAATTATGAAAACTGGCGCTAAAAATTGAATCACCGTACCCGATGCACCCCAAAAACAGGCACCGACACCAGCTAAAGTCAATCCTTTATAACGCTGATTCACATTCACACATCCTTTAGATTAATGTTTTTCATTGTAACATGGGCTAAAGGAAAGGTTCAATGCTTCTAAAGTTGATTTAATCTATATAACGTATAACCTGACACGCTAGCCAATAAGCCGATTGTAAAAAGCAACCAAGATTCTGGATGAAAGGCAATTAAAACAAGTGAAAGAAAGCCTGCTGCTAAACTAGAATTGCGTTCCATTCGCTTTTTGCCAAAAAGCAGACCACACATAATGCCAAACATAGTTAGCACATAAAATGAGTCAACTAACAGTAACAAATTCTCAATAATTGCTAGATCACTTGGCTTTACTTTTACACTCAAATCAGTAAAAATCTGAGCACAGCCAAAAAATACCATCACAAATGCAGCTAAGATCGTGATAAAGCTAATCGTACGAAAAACTGACTTCACCTTTTGAGTTGGCGTTTCATCGATAAAGGTTTTTAAGAAAAACTCGTGATCTTTTTTTACTACTACAGCTCTGCCCGTCTTCTTGTCATACCAGTTCAATAGACCAGAACCAATTAGCATAATAGCAATCACAGCAAACTGGATGACAATTAAACGCATGAAAATTGGAAAGGCATAGATTACCGTCAATAACAAAATTACTACATAGATCAGCTCTGCATAAAGAAAGAAATGCAGACGCTGTTTATTTTTGAAAATAGTTTGGAATGTTTTTGAATTAGGATCTTGCATAA
This sequence comes from Lactobacillus sp. UMNPBX1, assembly GCF_002554085.1. NCBI lineage: Bacteria > Bacillati > Bacillota > Bacilli > Lactobacillales > Lactobacillaceae > Lactobacillus > Lactobacillus sp. UMNPBX1. Next base: position 7,883 of record NZ_PCZI01000006.1, on the reverse strand, counting down.
GACTTCTCCCCACTAAATCTTATTACGAAAACTCAACCAGAAATTTGCCCCACTGAGAATCAAGCCAATAACAGTAGCTACTTGCATGCTTGGCTGCATGAAAAGCAAGATCAGTGATAAAACAACAGTTAAAACGCTAGACGCACGAATTAATTTACGATTTCCACCTAAAATACCGACCTCCACACAAAAGAGTAGAACAACATATAGGCCATCACCAATCAGCCAAACATTTTCAAAGAGATTGGCAAAATTACCGGTAAGCGGCTTCGCCAAAATGTCAGTCCAAAGCTGACGTGCAAAAGCAATACTTAAACCGATATTTGCCCAAAAGAGCAAGAATTCAAATAAGCGAAGAAATACGTTTTTAGTAAATCTAATACTAGTCAGTGTTTCCCAGAATGTATCGTGTTTTTTAATCACTATCCTTCGATCAAGAAAGGCACCAATTGAATAATAAATCAGAATTGCAATCCCTTGAAATGCAATCAAATGCATAAAAACTTTAAAGTCAAACATCAATGTGAATAGTAAAACTACTACATAAGCTAACTCAAAATATAATACACAGCGACTAAACTTTCGCTCGCTAAGCCAGTGTTTCAATTCTCTTTTATTCATATGATCACTAATATTGCCGTTCATATTCTCACCATCTTTTAATAATTATCTAATTATGCAAAAATTGTATAATGATTTCAAAATTTTGTCTAGTCTTTTTATAATTGATTTAGTAAATATTTTTCGAGGTAAATTATGAATTATCCCATTTTAATTACTATTTTGATCTTCTTGCTGTGCTTTGGCCGATTCATTTGGATCATTACTCACGAACGTCGTTCCTTACGCGCTGGAGTTAGCTTAGTTATCACCTTATTTAGTTTTTTATTTTTAGGTGTAGTCATTCTGGTTAATATCGCTGACCTTGATCCACATTACAAAGACTGGATTTTGCCATTATTTGTGATTGCGCTATTTGCTGTGATGGCTGGAACGATTATCTTTGCATTAACTTTGATCATTATGTTTTTCTACGATGGCATTAAAATCATTATCAAAGAAGGAAACCGCTGGACAAATTATCTTTCTCTGGGCATGGGGATTTCCATTATCTTCTTCCTATTTTTATATCCTCTTGTGGGACGAATTAGTCATGATAGCTGGTTAAAGTATCCCTATATTTTTCTATGGCTAGTCATCATCTACTTAGTCACTATCATGATGATGTATACTTTAACTTCTTGGATTAATTTAATTAATTGGCACATGCCGCACTTAGACTACATCGTAGTGTTAGGCGCTGGCATTATGGGAACAAAGGTAACACCACTTCTGGCAGCAAGAATTTCCCGGGGAATAGAAATTTATCACAAAAATCCTGGCTCTAAGTTAATCATGTCTGGTGGCCAAGGACCTGGTGAAGACATTCCTGAAGCAGTTGCTATGGCTGAATATGCTGAAAAACTGGGTATTAATAAAAACGATATTATTATCGAAAATAAATCCAAAACTACCCAGCAGAACTTACAATTCTCACATGCACTGATGAAACCAAATAGTCGCTTCTGTATTGTAACTAGTTCCTATCATGTGTATCGCGCTCTGGTTTTAGCTAAGCGTCAAGGCCTCAAGTGTACTGGTTATGGTGCCAAAACTAAATGGTACTTCACTTTAAATGCTTTTGTGCGTGAATTCATTGCATATCTAGTAATTACTAAGAAAATGCAATTGACTATCATCGGTTTTCTAGCAGCTATCATGATTGCTGCTGCCGCATTTCATTTTTAATTTATTGTGTTAAGTTGAGAACTTAGCGTTTTTTATTGATTTATCTTTTAATTTTTTTATAATTATAGTCAAATCTATAGAAAGCAAGGTGTAACTATGAGGATTCGTAAAAACAACTTGTCAAACTGTCATTAGTCAGGATGACGAGTCCTGACTTTTTCAAAAAAGCAGGTTACTTATGTCAGAAACAAAATTCAATAAAACTCTTCTTAGTGTCAGTCATGTGGATTTTTCCTACCCTAAGCGCAATTTATTCACCGATCTAAATTTTTCTATTGCTAATGGTGAACGTGTTGCTCTAGTTGGGCCTAATGGAATTGGTAAATCTACACTAATTGACCTAATTCGTAAGCAAATCCAACCAGATGATGGACAGATTATTTGTCACGGTGAAATTAATTATGTACCTCAAGTCAATGATCAAACTGTAATTAATGACTCAAAGAGCGCTGGTGAAAAGCGATTAGCTTTAATTGAAAATACTATTTGGCTTCCTGGTTCTCTTCTCTTATTGGACGAGCCGACAGTTTACTTAGATGACACAAATATCCAGAATTTACTCTACTTACTCAAGAATTATGATGGAGCAATTCTAGTAGCTAGCCATGATCTGGATTTTATCAACCAACTATGTGAGAGAACTATTATTCTGCAGCCAAATAATGCAGTTTATTACCCAGGAAATTACGCACAGTATCTCGAACAAAAACAATTAGATAAACAAGCCGTACACAATTTTAACGAAAAGCGAGATATATTAAAGCAACAAATTACTGAAAAAGTCTCTACTTTAAAGCAAAAAAGTACTGACTATAATCATTTTGCTAAAACACAAGACAATACTGGTCGCTATCCTTCGCGAAGCCATGATCATGTCCAAAAAGGATTAAATAGTCGGCTTAAGCGAGCTGAACGTGAACTGGCTAAACTTCCAGAGAAACAGCACCTATATCAACATCAACTTAAACTTCCTGAATTTAAAAAGTGGCCGACTAAAATACATAATTACTCTATCAAAATAGATCAATTACTCAGTCCCCAAAATAAGACTTTATTATCTAATACACAGTTAAACTTGCAAACAGCCGATATTATTGGATTAATCGGCCCCAACGGCTGCGGTAAAACAACATTGCTCAAATATTTAGAACACTACATTAATCAGCAGCAATCTTTGCCACCAGCCAGCTACATTGGTTTAAATACGACTAAACAAAAGAAACCTGCCACAGTAGCAGATTTCTTTTACGAGACTATTTTGAGCAAAACTGAAGTTAAGCGTCTTTTAGTTAAAATGGATATGTTTGTCGATTTGACTACAAGACTCACGGATTTGAGTGGTGGCGAATTTGCTAAATTAGCATTAATCAAGCAGCTATACCTTGAACAAGAATCTATTCTATTACTTGATGAGCCAACTAACTATCTTGATCCAGAAAGTGTGACGGCCTTGGCCCAAATGCTAAAACAGTCGCATCTCACTTGTATTATTGCATCCCACAATCGCAAATTTTTAACCCAATTTTGCCAACAAATCTATAAAATTAAGCAGCAAAGACTAATTGAATTGCACTAAAGCATTTCTCTTAAACACATATTTGCTAAGCATATCCTTTACTATCCCCATCTATATTAATGAAGATCACATTTGGTGCTGCAGAAGTTTGGTGCGTTTCTTTATTATATTTACCACCATAATACTCATAACGAGGTTTCCCCTTGCCAAAAGGATCTATTCGGCAAAGAAAGATCACATATGTCGCTTTGAATTCTTTTTCCGGACAGCCACCTAGCCCGCCATAGATTATTTCTTCCTGATAAGCGTTGGCAACTTCCAGAATGTTTTCTCCTGGTTCTTGCGACCCTACTTGAATGATTAACCCGTATTTATTGCGCCTATTGTCTCGCGCAATTACATGTACGATTGCTTTTTCATCTAAGACATTTCTATTTGGATCATCAAGTGATTTTGCTTCCTGAATATTGAGTTCAGGAAGCATTCTTTGTACTGCTGAAAGAAGCTGATCATTATACTTCTTCATAATTCCTGCGGCCAAGTGATCCACCATTGCCGGTGACATTTCATTTTCTAACATAAAAAAATCCTCATTTCTAAAAATCTGAGAGTTTTATCCCCCTATTACTTATTACGCAAAAAAACGCAAAAATTTTTTTCAGAAAATGAAGATTTTTCAATTTTTTAGTTTTCTTTTCTAAAAAATGGACTGAGTAGCGATACAAGCAGGCCGTAAATAAAATACCAGCGATAAATATCTGCCAAGTCTTGATTTTGAATCCACAAAATTATTGCAATTACTGTCAGTAAGCCACCTAAAAAGATTGTTGAACCCATATTTTTATCAGTAAAGAAGCTGATAGCAGCACCTAAGGTAATTAACGCTACCAAACTATAAATTACGATAATCACTGGTCCTTTAGTCTGAACGTTAACATCAAGCATTGGTGCGTTAGTAAACAGCTGCCACACGATAAAACCAGCTAATGCAATGCCACATAGCAATACTAGTAATCTAAAAACAAAAGTTAAAGTCTTTTTCATTATTTTTCTCCTGTATGCATAATAATACTAGTATAACAGCATTACTGTTGCATATGAAAAGCGCTTGGATTATTATTTCCAAACGCTTTTTACTATTCTTTTGCTTGCATAAATTGTTTTCTAGTGATGTATTTGATTGATTTAACGTATTGCCCCTTGTGTTGAATTGAAATATATTGGCCTGATGGATCGTAGCCGCCAACCTTTTTCAACAATAAATTCTTTTTCGTCTTAGGATTATACGCCTTCACATTGTAATACCGCTGTGTGCCTTTATCTACTTGAGCATAGCTTGTTTCCTGGGAAATGAATGGATTCACCCGATCAGTATAAGGATTGTGAAATGATAATACAATCGTTAATAGCGCTACTATAACTACCACTCCGATAAGCATTTTCTTGATTTTTGTCATAACTATATTCTCCTCGTATTTTCAGTAATCTTAATTCCTTGATTTTCAATTTGAATAATATAATCACACCTTTGCCATACATTTCGATCATGGGTTGCAATCAAAACAGTACGATCAATACTAAAGTCATTTAACAAATGATTCAAAATTACTTGTGCATTTTCAGGATCTAATGATCCAGTTGGTTCATCTGCAAATATTATATCTGGTTTTTTTAAAATGATTCTTGCTAAAGCAATTCTTTGTTGCTCACCACCGCTTAAAGTATAAACTTTTTGATTAAGTGACAATTGATTAAGTCCAAGATTATTTAAAACATTATGCATAACTTCCTCTGTTTGTACTTTATTCAAACTTTGATTTGCTAATCCTATTAAAAGATTGTCTTTAATTGAATCAGTATCTATCAAACCAAAATTTTGGAAAACAAACCCGAAGTTATTACGTCGTAGAATTGGTAAAGTTTTTTGAGTCATTTTATGACCATCTATAAATATTTCCCCAGAATCTGCAGATTCTAATCCGCCTAAAATATTCAAAAATGTTGTCTTACCTATTCCACTTTTACCAATAACAGCATAACTACTACCGCTTTTCAATTCACATGAGACATCTTTTAAAATAATTCGTCGTCCCCAGCTTTTATTTATCTTTTTTATCTTAATCATAAAACTATCCTCAATTACCGTGATTTAAAGTTAACAATAAATCCTTTTGTGCATGATGGGCTAATAACATAATGACCAAAAATTCAACTATTAAATAGGGAATCATATATATGCAAATGATCAAGCTATTCGTTTGAATTAAAGCTAATACAAGAATAATCATTAAATCAGTTAACATATTAATTAAAATCAATTTCAAAATAATATGATTATTAGACTTCCCAAAAACTTTGTTAATTGCCGTTCTTTGTCGTTGATTTTGAAGAAATGCAAGACTAATAAATATAATAATAAATATTAACTGACTAATAGATAATAATATTGTTAATACCATAGTCATTAGTTGACGTGAAAGTTTAATATTAAAATTAGATAATCTAGTCTTAGCATCGGTAATCCCATAAATATAGGACGTTAATTTAAGCTCTGAAATATTTCGTTCCAATTCATGTAAATTTGAAAATTGTATCATTCCACGACTAACAGCAGCAAAATAGAAGTTTGGAGATAAAAAGTCATTATCTACAACAATAATTGGATTCACAGAAATAGAATCTTTAATTTCCGATCCAATTGTATAATTAAAAATTTTTTTATTACCGCTATATGTAATAAATTTAAGTTTCGGCATTTTTACATGTTTTTTTCTTGAAATAAGACTATGCTGGAAATTAATAAAGGATACTAATTCTTTTTTAAAAGCGCTTTTTTGATCTATACGATTATTAGGAATTAAAATATTGATAACATTTAAGTTTAAATTAGATCCAATCACCTTTTGCGTGATTGTTTTTAAATGGTTATATTTTAAATAATTTTTATTCACAATCATTACATTACCATTTGTAGGTGAAGTATCCCATGACTTTGGATTATATTGCTGGTTATTACTTGAAACAATAACATCTTTGCTCTTATTTAATAAACGTTGAGTGCGTTGCTCCACTTTCTTTTCTTCAGAAGGAATTTTATCATCAATTGCTGAATACTGAACTACATAACCACTATGATGATTAATCCACATTTTCATAATTTCTTTATCTTGAATATAGTTTGTGACTCTTTTTTGAAAAGCAAATATATTGATTGTTACTAAAGCTACTAAAAATATTTTTAAAATATAACCAACAGTAACTATTTCTTTAGTATACGTTTGCCCTTTAATTGCTGTAGGAATATTAATTAGTACTAAAACAGAATAAGAAACTAAATCTAACAAACCTAGAATTAAACAAATTAACGTTATTAATTCCCAACTATAAGTAACCATTTGTACTATATTTATGAAATTTATCTTAATCAAAATGTAGCACAAACAAATAACAAACAGTAATAAATATGATATAGCGAAATACGCAAACGACTTCTTAAAATCTTTAATTATAATTTGTCGAAGTGACCAACCGTTTAATTTTAGTACTGCATAATTTTTAAAATGTGAAACTTTTTCAATCACCATAATAATAAATACTATGCCTAGCATACTTAAAATAATTGGTAAGTATGTTTCAATAATTCCACTATTTTCTAAAATTGTTAGTTTAGAAATTTTAACAACAGCATAATTAATTTTAGCCTTATCTAATATATGCTTTAACTTAGTAAGTTGAGTAGAATTAGCGGTAGTATAATAAGTGCCCCGAAGATCTTGTAACCGTAATGCTTTATATTTTAATCTTTGAACATTATCGTCTCTAAATATTGTCAAAGAATTGGACAAGTTAGAATTAAAATTATAAACTACTTTGCTAGTTTTATTGTTAATTCGCTTCACTTTAACTAAGGTTAATTGATAGTTTCCTTGATTTGCTGCTTGCTTTAATTTCAAAAATACTTGTTTTTTGGACTGCTTGATACTATCTGTAGTAATAGTGATTGCTGTGTTTGCATTAGGAATAGCTTCTTTATCATACTCCTTGATCACCGATAAAATTGAAATTAAACATATACCTGAGATAATTATAAACAAAGCAGATTTACAAACTCGATACATTTTTCCACCACCATATAAAAACAGCGCGCACTATTAAAAGTGTGCGCCAATTTTTTACTCTACATCGAAGTAACTTTGATTACCTGTCCATGCTTTTTCAGCAGAAGCTCTTGCTTGAGTTCCTGGACTTACCCAGCCACTACTTGAAAAGTACTTACCTTGAACTGATGATTTATGAGTTAAACGATTATGAGAGTAGTAAGACCAAACGTATTTTTTACCCACACCATAATTCCAAACGCCACCATGTTCATAAACAGTTGCTGCTAAAGTTGGAGATGTCAACAGCATTAGAGCTGCACTAGTAGCTGTTAAACCTGCAATTAATTTCTTTGCTTTTTTCATAACCTATGCCTTCTTTCTCTTTCTTTACTTTTTAGTTTTTACAATGGAAACCATGGACCCAGAAACTGTCAAATCTTTTGTGTAAATAGATCTTTCTCGTAAATTGATTTTTTAAT
>NZ_PCZI01000069.1:0-387 GCF_002554085.1 Lactobacillus sp. UMNPBX1 | reverse complement strand
CATCACGAATAAAAACATTGTCATGTTCAATCGTGACTTCCATCTTTTCAGCTTTTGAATGCTTTAACGTATTTTGAAAAATATTATCAAACAGCCTTTGCATCCATAACGCGTTGCTCATCCATATCACATCTTGATCTGCCGCCTTATAGTGCAGCTCAATCCCACTCATACTGTATAAATAATCCCACTTTTTCACCGCTGTTTCTAATAGCTCGTTTAGACGCACTTCTTCATTTACAATATAAGAGCTTTCCAGCGTCTCAGCGGAATATAGATTGAATTCATTGGTTAATTCCGAGATATATTCGATTTGCTGATACAATGATTCGAATACAGCCTGACCATGACATTGGTCTTCCAAATAAAATAACTGCAGCCTGAGAG
>NZ_PCZI01000068.1:0-391 GCF_002554085.1 Lactobacillus sp. UMNPBX1 | reverse complement strand
CTGTCGCTTTCTGTCACTTCCTCAGCGCTTTCTGGAAAGGCTTTGACAGATGGGAAGGGTTCTTTGCTTTCAGTGGCCTCATAAAAGACGCCCTGAAGCTCATTCGCTCCGTATAAATAAATGGAATGCCCGCTGATCACCGCTTGAGCAAGCAGCCGCGCCCCATCTTCAATCGCGTCAGATTCCTTATCCTGAATGCGGGAAAAAATACCTGTTAACTGCGTCGTGAATATTTTCAACATAAGTGAATCCTCCTTTATAACGTACAATATCAGTATACAACAAAAGAGAAAATGCTCAGAAAATGTCGTAAAGTAGACTATTATAATTAAAGGAAATAGGAAAATCAAACAGAATACATACAATACTGCTTACTTTTGACGAAAATCAT
>NZ_PCZI01000067.1:0-393 GCF_002554085.1 Lactobacillus sp. UMNPBX1 | reverse complement strand
AAGAACCAAAACGCGGAATCAACGCTGGAACATACTTGGCCCTCTTCTTAAATCAATTTGATTTTGAAAATGGAGCAAAAGACTTCATCAGTTTTGCTGCTGAAAAGCTTCACCTTGATTCACGGTTGAAGAACTTTGATATGAACTACACGGATGATGTGATGGGCGATTTAACAATGAACCCTGGCCTCCTTTCATTTGAAGACGGCAAGGAAGGTTCAATCACCCTTAACTTCCGTTATCCAAAGGGCACTGATCCGGAATACATTGAAAAGGGATTGAATACAGCTGCTGATGAATATCATGTTCACTTTGAAATGCATGATGGCGGCATGGTTCCGCACTACGTTGACGAAGACGATCCGTTAGTCAAGACATTATTAAATGTTTACC
>NZ_PCZI01000066.1:0-404 GCF_002554085.1 Lactobacillus sp. UMNPBX1 | reverse complement strand
GACTGCAGAAAACAAGAAGCAATTTTTAATTCCACAAGGTTTTGCACATGGCTTTTTAGTATTAAGTGATGTAGCTGAATTTTGTTACAAGGTCAATGATTTCTGGCACCCTAATGATGAAGGCGGTATGGCTTGGAATGATCCTGAAATTGGCATCAAGTGGCCACACCTAAAGGGTGAATATCCAGGCAGCCCTGATGCTTCTGGTTATACTTTGGATGATGGCACTAAGTTAAATATGGCTGAACGTGATCAAGAATGGAAAGGTTTAAAGGATACTTTCAAGTTTTAATTAGTGAGGTAAATTAATGAAAATTTTTGTAACTGGAGTTAATGGTCAATTAGGTCACGACGTGATGAATGAATTGGCCAAGCGTGGCTATGAAGGTGTAGGTTCAGACCTT
>NZ_PCZI01000065.1:0-406 GCF_002554085.1 Lactobacillus sp. UMNPBX1 | reverse complement strand
TCGTTTTGTAGTTGTGGGACAAGCATACGGCATTAATTTGCAAGAATGGAATTATGATCAGGACCACGTACATGTTTTGTTTAGAGCAACGCCTCATACGGAAATGGCTAAATTTTTAAATGCTTACAAATCGTCTAGCTCCAGAATGGTCAAAAAACAATTTCCAGAAATCAAGCAATATCTTTGGAAATCAGCCTTTTGGACACAAAGCTATTGCTTAATTAGCACTGGTGGAGCGCCTTTAGAAGTTGTAAAACGATATATTGAAAGTCAAGGGAGAAAATAATGGTTCTAAAAGCCGTTAAAATGCGCATCTATCCAAATTCAGCACAACGAAATCAGCTCTGGCAAACCTTCGGTTGTGTTCGTTTTGTATGGAATCAAATGCTTAATATGCAAATTGAAC
>NZ_PCZI01000064.1:0-409 GCF_002554085.1 Lactobacillus sp. UMNPBX1 | reverse complement strand
TCCTGAACTAAACTTTTCATTCTTGTTATTTCCTGTAATGATGCTGAAATAGATTCTTCCAATATCTGTGGATCATCCTTGCCCCATCTACTTAATAAGTCCAAATGTCCTTGAATAATCGCCACAGGTGTTCTCAATTCATGCGATACATCTTCTACAAATTGTTGTTGTTGTTGAATGTATCTTTCCATTCTATCAAGCATATCATTAAATAAATTGCTTAATTCTGATAGTTCATCATTTTGATTTAGAATCGGAACTCTAACGTTAGCTAAGGAGTCTCTTTCATCATCTGTATTTATTTTACCAATTGTTTCATTTATAAGTTCTATTGGTCTTAATAACCATGCTGAAAGTACATATCCAACTAAAGCACTAGCTAACCCAGCAGTTACACCAAAAACAATAA
>NZ_PCZI01000063.1:0-421 GCF_002554085.1 Lactobacillus sp. UMNPBX1 | reverse complement strand
TACTCCTAGTAACATTCGGGCTATTCGTCCATTAAAGGATGGAGTTATTTCTGATTTTGATGTTACTCAAGAAATGCTTTCCTACTTTATTGGTAAACTAAGCGTTAAAGGGTTTATGTCAAAGCCAAACATCATGATCTGCGCACCAACGAATATTACTGAGATTGAACGAAAGGCAATTATTCAAGCCGCTGAACAATCTGGTGGTGGTAAAGTTTACCTTGAATACGAGCCTAAAGTAGCAGCAATTGGTGCTGGATTAGACATTTTTAAACCTCGTGGAAACATGGTCATTGATATGGGTGGTGGTACCAGTGATATCGCCATTCTTTCATTAGGCGATATTGTCTCAAGCCAGTCAATTCGGATGGCCGGTGATAAGATGAATAGTGATATTGCTTCTTATATTAAGAATAAGCAC
>NZ_PCZI01000062.1:0-425 GCF_002554085.1 Lactobacillus sp. UMNPBX1 | reverse complement strand
GCGAATGTAGAATTCGTGAGCACCGACGCGCAGACCTGACAACGAATGCGAGGGTTTTTCAACAAGCTGAAAGCCTCAGCAGAGCTGAGGCTTTTTGTTTTTTACTCTTCTTCTGTTCCCGGTTTTTTCTTGCGGAACTTCGCCAATACTTCATATACGATTGGCACGATCAAGAGCGTCAGAAGCGTTGAACTGATTAAACCGCCGATAACCGTGACGCCGAGTCCTTTTGAAATGACCTGGCTTCCGCCTTCGAAGCCGAGTGCTAATGGAATCAAGGCGACGATTGTCGCAATGGCGGTCATCAGGATCGGACGGAGTCGTGTAGAGCCGGCTTCCAGGAGCGCTTCTCTCGTCGACAGGCCTTCCGCTTCCTTATGAATCACGCGGTCAATTAAGACAATCGCATTCGTGACAACGATACC
>NZ_PCZI01000061.1:0-433 GCF_002554085.1 Lactobacillus sp. UMNPBX1 | reverse complement strand
GGTTATCAATGGTTTTATCAACAACAGCGGTTGTATTAGTTGTAAACAAAAAACATTGATAATTCCAAATGTTAAACATGTACAGAATGATTGCAGCCATGATATCAGTTTTACCAGATCCAGTGGCCATGTAAAACATTAACTGATTACGCTGGTCAGCGTCTTTCATATTAAGTACTGCATCAAGGTGATGAATAGCATCCATTTGATAATCACGCAGCTCATGTTTTAGATTGTTAGAGATGAAAAGTGGATTATCGTCTAAGGATGATTTAAGCGAAAAAAGACTTGTACTGTTAAGAGCATTCAGTAATGGAAGGACAATTTTTTCAGGTGTTTTTTTCTTACGAGTCATTATTCTGACTCCTTCCCATTGTAAAAGCTCTTGTTGAATTGATAGTCACTATCTGAGATTAAGTCACGGACGTTAGCA
>NZ_PCZI01000060.1:0-443 GCF_002554085.1 Lactobacillus sp. UMNPBX1 | reverse complement strand
TCGATCAGCTTATCACCATTTTTATCCTCTAATATTTTTTGAATATCTTTTAGTGAAAAGCCTAGTTCTTTTAAAAAGATAATCAGTTTTAATTGCTTTACCTGCTTAGCAGAATATAAGCGATAGCCACTTTCACTCACTCTGCTGGGTTTTACCAAACCTTTTTGATCATAATAGCGAATGGTTCTAGTGATTATGTTCAACTTCTTTGCTAAATCTCCGATTGTATATTCTGACATTACTTTCTCACCTCACAACTTAAATATACGGGTTTACGCTACGTCAGAGTCAAGAATAAGCTAAATTTTCCTGAAAAAACTTCAAAAAGCAAATATTTTACTCTTTTCCTATTGAAATCATTAACATTCACTGTATAATTTTAAGTGAATGTTCACTTTATACAAATTTCGGAGGACTAAATGAACGCAATCAGTAATTTCTTT
>NZ_PCZI01000005.1:0-105810 GCF_002554085.1 Lactobacillus sp. UMNPBX1 | reverse complement strand
ATTTTAGCTTATAATATGGCATATTGTCTAGAACGATTTAACTAGCACCACGCGTGATCTAGATAATTCTGGTAATATTTATATTACTAGTCAAAAATCACCAAGTTTAAGTAATGGTTCATGGTCATACTATCACAAGGAAATTGTAAAGATTCCATTTTATGCTCGTAATGACCAATCTCAATGGGAAAATGTAAATTTAAGTGCATTTGGTGGATTAGATATTTCAGGTGAACATAGTGAAGTTGAAAGTATCCAAATCATTGATGAGAATCACGGTTACTTAACTGTTGCATACCATGCTAATGTTAACGGTAAAAATAAAACTGTTTCAAATAAGGTTTATGAATTAGCTTGGGACTAAATTTCAGATATCAAGATTAATTGAAAAAAGTATAGCTTTTGTCTTTACCTTTTATGTGTATAGAATAAAATATGTACAAATCGAATAAAACGGTTTCAATTTTATTTTGAAAGGTTAGGTATTGCCATGAAGTTTTTAAACCGATCAGACAAAGAATTAATCATTCTAAGCTGGCCAATTTTTATTGAATTTCTCTTCAATGTGATGGTGGGAAACGTCAATGTATGGATGATTTCTCACTTTGATGAAGTGGCTGTAGCTGCTGTTGGTGCCTGCAACCAATTTCTTGGCTTTTCATATAATGTTTATGGGTTTGTAACGGTAGGTACACAAATCATGATTGCGCAATTTCTTGGTGCCAAAAAACACAAAGAGATTCCTAAGGTAATGAATACAGCAATCTTTGGAGCAATTGGAATTGGTCTGCTTTTAGGAGCTATTTTTATTCTTTTGCCATACCCTCTGTTACGCTTCTTGAACATTCCAGATGATGTAATTGCAATTGCGATCCCTTATATGCAGCTGTATGGAACAGGAACGATTATTTTGGCGTTAAATTCTGTCATGTTAGCTTGCTTGAGAACGCATGGTTTAACCTTGCAAGCTTTGATTGTGCCAACTATCGCTAATATTCTTGCGGTTTGTGGGAATTATTTGGTGCTGTTCTCACCATTCGGCTTACCTAATTTTGGCGTTAGAGGGATTGCAATCTCAGGTATCTTTGGCCAATTTTGTGCGGGGATTGTAGCAATTTATTTAGTTAAGCGATATGTGAAGTTCAATGTGTTAAAAGTTAACTTCAAACGGTTTTCGATACCATTTTTAAAACAAATTCTTAAGTTAGGATTACCTTCATCAGGTGAATCAGTCTCTTATTCCGGGGCTCAAGTGGTAGTCACAATGATTGTTGCTACTTTAGGAACTAATGTATTGATTACCAAATCGTATGTTTCAGCGATTACTCAATTTGTATTTTTAACGGCTTCAGCCTTATGTCAAGGAAATCAAATTATTATTGGTCGTACTGTTGGCGCAAAAGATTTCGAAGGAGCATATCAAAGAGGCTTTCGGTCAATGGTGCAAAATGTGGGAATTTCAACTTCAATTTCAATCGTGACCTTTATTTTCATTACGCCAATTATGCATATTTATACAAATAAACCTGAAATCATTGAATTGGCACGCTGGGTTTTCTTGGTCGAAATTATTCTTGAAGCAGCAAGAGCGGTTAATATGACTTTGGTAGGATCATTAAATGCGAGTGGGGATGTTAGATTTCCGCTTGCATGTAGTTTAACTGTGCTATGGCTAATTAGCTTGCCATTTTCATATTTATTGGCAATTGTCTTTCATATGGGGTTAGTAGGTGTATGGATTGCATATGCGATCGATGAAAGTTTGCGCGCAATGTTGATGATCTACCGGTGGCATCATGGTACTTGGAGAACCAAGTCACTGTTTGTATAGTTGTTTTCCCTGTGATTTAATTAAATTATAAGTTAAGATGATATTTATTTAACGGTTTGGATAAGTAAGGGGGAATTAGGTGGATAATGACGCGATTGTAATGACTGAAGGCTCATATCGAAGTCAGATAATTAAATTTGCAATTCCACTATTTTTGGGAAATTTATTCCAACAAATGTATAGTGCTGCCGATTCGTTGGTAGTTGGTAATGTAATTGGGTCGAATGCTTTAGCTGCAGTTTCATCGTCTGGAAGTTTGATCATGTTGCTAATCGGGTTATTCCAAGGACTAGCGATGGGTGCAGGAGTAGTAATAGCACAATGTATTGGTGCTAAAATTGATCAACACACACGCGAAGCAGTGGCTACAGTGGTTGCTGTGGGCTTTATTTGTGGCTTTTTGTTGATAATCATTGGTGTAGTGTTGACTCCACAAATTCTGATATTAATGGGAACGCCAAAAAGCATTATGCCTGAATCAGTAGAATTCTTACGAGTATACTTTTTGGGATCAATGGGCTTTGTTATGTACAACACTTTTATTAGTATCCTTCAAGCCAATGGTGATAGTAAGGGTCCTTTGTATTACCTAATTGCCTCATCAGTAGTAAATATTGCTTTTGACATTATTTTTATCTATTGGCTTCATTTAAGCGTTGGCTTTTCAGCTTTGGCTACAGTAATAGCACAAACATTTTCTGCTTGTCTTGCTTATAATAAATTGCGTAAGCTAAAAGGTCCAAGTCGGGTAGATCTGCGCCATCTTAAAATATATCGGCCGATGTTGAAGCTGACGATTGATTATGGTTTACCATCAGGATTACAGAATTCGTTAATTTCCGTGTCTAATGTGGTTATTCAATCATATATCAACATGTTTGGTGCACATGCAGTTGCAGGAATCGGGGCCTATACTCGCGTTGAGGGTTTTGCTTTTCTACCAGTAACTAGTTTCACTTTAGCTTTGACGACGTTTGTGGCGCAAAACCTTGGTGCCGGAAAAATTAAGCGAATTAAAGAGGGTGTTCGGTTTGGAGTGATTTTGGCAGTGCTGATTGCGGAAATAATCGGCTTAAGCGTATTTACCTTTGCGCCGCAACTGATCGCGCTATTTGATCCGACGCCTTCGGTCGTCGCCTTTGGTGTTGGGCGTGCAAGAGTTTGTGGTTTCTTCTTTTTCTTGGTTGCGATTACGCATTTAATTGCTTCAGTAATGCGTGGTGCAGGGAAAGCGACGATCCCAATGTTAGCAATGATGCTTTGCTGGGTTGTAGTAAGGTTAGCAGTTTTATTAGGTACCAAGCCATTTTTCCAGGATATTCGGATGGCCAACTGGATTTATCCGGCTACTTGGTTCTTAAGTACCATAGTTTTATTGAATGCTTATCGTCATCTTGATTTTGCTTTAATCAGCCAACAAACTAGAAAAGAAGCGTAAAATTTTAAACTAAATAATGTCAAACAAGCCAAATTATGATCAATATTTGGCTTGTTTGCTTTTTGAGCTTTGAGTACAATTGTGGTAATGATAATGAAAGCGAATACATATGAGATGAAAAATTATCTAAGTATTGATATTGGTGGGACTAACTTAAAATATGCTTTGTTAGACAATGCCGGCAATATTATTGAAAAGGGCAAAACAAAATCACCACATGAAAAAGAAAAGTTCTTGACGACAGTTGATCAAGTAGTTAAAAATTACGCTGAAAAAGATATCAAGGGTCTAGCTTTTTGTGCACCAGGTAAAATTGAATACACGAAGATTCATTTCGGTGGCGCATTGCCATTTCTTGATGGGATTGATTTTTCAGAAATATATAAGGATCTCAACATTCCAGTCGCAGTAATAAATGATGGCAAGGCTAGTGTTTTGGCTGAAAATTGGCTAGGAAATTTGAAGGACTTGCAAAATTGTGCTGCTATTACTCTTGGTTCAGGAGTAGGTGGCGGAATAATTGTGAATGGTCGCTTATTAAATGGTGCTCACTTCCAAGCCGGTGAATTGAGCTTCATGGTTTTAAAGATGGCCAAAGAAATGGGTTTTGATGATATTGCTGGAACTATGGGCTCGGCAGTTCGCATGGTTAGCCAGGTCATTAAAGCGATCGGCAATGAGGATGAAACTGATGGCTTAGCTGCTTTTGAAGCTATCAATTCGGGCAATGAGCAAGCTTTGAAAATACTACGTTCCTATTGCTGGGATGTGGTTGGCATCATTGTTAATATCCAATCAGTAGTAGATTTGACAACAATTGCGATTGGTGGTGGAATCTCAGCGCAACCGATTCTAGTTGAAGAAATCAATCGTGCATATGATCAATTTTTGGATCAAATGCCAATGTACAAGATGACTTTGACTCGTCCTAAGATTGTTGAAGCTAAATTTAAGAATGATGCAAATTTATTTGGAGCTTTATACAACTTGTTGCTACACGTTAATGGTGAAAAACTATAATGTCTGAAAAGAATCTTCACGAAGTAGTAATTCCTACCGATCCGTTAAACGTATGGTATTTCGTTTTTCATGACAATAAAATTCCGTTTTATATTGCTCCGCATTGGCATCGTGGGATTGAACTTAGCTATACGATAAGAGGAAACATCGATAATTTTCAAATTAGCGGTAAAAAATATAACACTAAGCCTGGAAAAATCTTTATTGTTAATTCTCAGGAAATACATTCGATTAGAAATCGTTCTGGAGAACAAGATTTAGCTCTATCAATAATTTTTCCGTATAGTGTAGTCTGCAGGCTGTATCCGCAAATCAGTGAGGAGATTATTGCTATCAATGATCCAACTAGTTTTACTGATCTGCAAACGCGTGGTGCTACTTAAATCGTTTTAGTTATCAAAAAAGTCCAATCGGATTAGACTCAAGCTGTAACTTAAATTAATAGAAAAGAGTCTGATCTAATTGAACTACCTCAAGCTTAATCGTTTCTCTCACCATTTACAAGTTAGTTTTAGTCGCTTAAATGTAATCTGCCGCTCTCTGTATAAACTCTATGCTCCCGATAAGCTTAAACATCGCAAAAATGTTGATCGTACCAAGCTTTCTGACAGCTCTATCTTAGCGATGCTCATTTGGCAAACTGAAATTGGGATTGAGTCTCAACGAAGATTTTGTAAATTCTTTGTTGGCTTGTCTCATTCTCGCTTTAATCGGCGAGCTCGGATGCTCCTGCCTTTAATTCGCTGTATCCGTCAAGCTTGGAATAAAGAAGTAAGGGTTGCTGGAGAATTTTTGATTATTGACAGTTTTCCTGTTCCAGTTTGTCAGCCTGTTCGCAATTATCGCGTTAAAATTTTCCGTGGCATAGCCGATATTGGCTATAAAGCCACCAAAAAAGTCTACTATTATGGCTTCAAGGTCCACGCGATAGTGAGTGATGATGGCTATCTGCTTGATTACGCAGTTACTAAGGCGTCGGTACATGATGCCAAAGAGACGAGCGTATGGGATATGTGCTTTGGACGCCATATCGCAAAAATATGAAAGGCTCTAAAAAGCATAACGATCACTAATTAATGGCAATTAGGAGAACGATTGAAAGCGACTTTTTCTTGCTTAGCTATTACAATACTGAAAACAACCGAGCAAGGAATCTAGCAGGCTTTCAACAGCGGCTAGAAATAGCCATTTTGACCTATAATATGGCATATTGTCTAGAACGATTTAACTAGCACCACGCGTATTAGTTAGAAAAACTACCTAAAAGAAGATGGCTAAACCATCTTCTTTTTTCTTGCAGAAAAATAATGATTAGGCGACAATTAAATTCACGGAAGAAAAAAGAGGGGGCGAAAAATTGAATAAACTTGTACAAATCACGCTTAAGGCTGATCAAGAAAAATATAACTTAGATGGGGATGCAAGTATTACGGTAGTTGATGCAAATTCTTACTATATTGGCCGCATTATCACGCAACATCATGGCTGGATTACCTTTGAATCAATCGATCAAGGCGGTAATTTAGGTGGAATAGTCTTTATTAAAGAAGATCAAGTAGCTAAGATTGAAGACGATACGCCTAATCTACGCTATTATATGATTACCCAAGTTAAGGATTCATTTAACTTAGAGCAATTAAATAAGACAGTGTTAGCCTGGGATTTTACTAATCTGCATGATTTACTGATTAACGTAGCTGACGCGCAACCCTTTACAACTTTTGAGGTGAATACAGGTGCTACTTACACTGGCTTAATTACTCAACTTGATCAGCAAGAGGTGCGTATTTTAGAACGCAATGAATTAACTTTAGAGCATTATGCCACCGTTATACCACTTGACGATATTGTTTGTGTCGACACTAATGCCATTGATAATCGCTTATTTACCCAATATTTGCGGCAATCACAGAAGCAAGAATTCACTAACGACTTGGATCTGGTTGAAATTTATTTTGATTATACCTTTGATGATCAATATGGTAGTTTTGCTATTGGTAAAGTACTCAAGTATGACGATGATAATCTGGTATTCGAGAGCATCAATGAGTTAGGGCAGGTTGAATCAATTGCAGTGATTGCTAGGAGCCATATAACGCATATTACTGAAGATTCCGAGCGCTTGCTCTTCTTTAATTTTTTAGTTCAATGGCAAAAAAATAATGGCAGTTTTGATCCGGACAGGCTGGAGCGTTCAGTTAAATTACGGGATGAAATTCAGTCACCAGCAGAAATTATTGATAATTGGCCCGAAGATCAAATAGTGAAAATTAGTGATTCAATTTATCATTATCCTGATCGTTTAGGCTTAATTGAAGATCGCTCTGATAGTGGCTTCGACCTAAAAATTGTAACTGAATATGGTTTAGGAGATACTAGCGATCATGATTATAGTGATTTAATTAGTGTTGATCTGGCTGGTTCAGAAATGATTAAGATGCAACAATTTATTGATAATGAGGGTTAAAATTATTGTCATTTGAATTGAAATTTTAATATAATTGAGAAAACGAAAGGAAGATGTTTTATGGGATTAACTTTTGACAACCCTAATAACTTACAGAAGATGCTTGATCGCTTTGCGACTGTACCAGATCCAAAGAAGACGCCTAAGCATAAGGATCCAGAAGAATTATTAAATAAGGATTCTAAGGACAAGAAGAAAAAAGATAAGAAATAAGAAAAGACAGATTGCATCATATGTAATCTGTCTTTTTGTGTAGCATATTAATTATTTTATTTTTTCATAAATTGGGGTGAGGTCTCCGGTGCCCAGATTAGGCAAACGATAAAGGCAAAGAGTAAAACAATCGCACAAACTAGCATTGCCAGGCTAGCACCACCCACATTAGTTAAGACGGGCAATAAGAAAGTCCCTGCGGCAGCCCCGATTCGGCTGATTGTAATACAAGTACCTACACCAGTTGCTCGTACCTTCAGATCAAATAATTCAGTCGGATAAGGATAATCTAGGATCAAACCAGCTGATAAAATAATCGCAAATAACGTAAAAATACCTAATTTAAGTATTGAATTTAAGTTAGGTACTATTGCTAAAATGCCGATTAGCAGACCTGAGATTAGAAAATTACTGATAAGATAGAAGCGGCGGCTAACCTTGTTAAAGATCCAGGTACCGATTAGCACACCAATGAACATCCCACCATTGTAGATAATTCCTGAGATATTTCCACTAGTGATATTCATGCTTTGTAATAAAATTGGCAAGAAGATACTAATACCGAAAAATGAGAAGGCTTGGCAGGCATAGAAAATCCCACCTACTAGAGTACGTCGCAGATATTGCTTGGAAAATAAAATTGCCCAGGAAATATTTCTAGGCGTTTTCTTTTTATTCCGCTTCATAAAGCGGGCAGGTAATCTCCATTTGCGTCCCATGTGCTTACGAATGACCTTGTTGGCCGCCTTAATCTTGCCCTTACTTGCTAGCCAGCCTGGTGAAGCAGGGAGTGGGAAAAGACTTCTGAAGATAGCAGTTACTAGTGCAGGTACTGCACTTGTTGCTAAGATTATTTGCCAAGTATAACTATCAAATCCAGTGATAAAACTACCAGCTAGGTAAGACAAAATAAAACCAATAGTCCAGTAGATTAATAAATGACTCTGGCGCTTGCTGTCTTCACCCTTAGGTAGCCATTCGGTTAACAAGGCATTCCCTACAGTATAGTCAACAGCAATCATTAAACCAATTCCAATACGGAGGATAAAGGTTAAGCTAAAATTAGCGGTTATTAGATGTAATAAAGAAAAAGCAGCTAATATATACATATTCCACATTAAGAGTTTACGGCGACCGATTTTATCAGAAAGTCGACCGACCAAAAGACTACCAGCAAGGCCAATTAAAGCACCAGCCCCAATTAATCCAGTCCAGAAGTCACTAATGTTGATATATTTAGCTGCATTAGAAAGAGCGGTACCACTAATTCCCAGGGAATAGCCACAGGCGATTTGACCTAAGATAACGGCCATCATCACTCTTAAGTGAACTGACATTAGTGGTGCACGCTTGTAATTCTTTTTAGTTTTAATAAATTTTTCGCGTTTCTTTTCTTGGATAATTTTTTCGTTATTCTCCATAAGAGTAGGATCTAAGCCTACTTATAAAACATCTCCTTTTCTTAGATACTTTACATAATCTATATCTATGTTATCAAAAAATAAGAAAGGATGCAAAAAGCCATTCACAAGGAATGGCTTTTAACTTAAGCTTTTTCAATTTCACCAGCTGCGATTGGCAAGGTAGTATGGGCATCATAACTCATTACGCAACCACCTACAGTATCAGGTAATTCCAGATCTGCAGGTACACCATGAACGTAAACTACACGCTTGTCTAGTTGTAGTTTATCGCTACCAAAGGCAGCTTTGAATTTCTTTTGTAGCTTTGTTAATGAGACATCAATCTCATATTCATAATGTCCATTACTGTCGGCAACAGGATAACCATCATGAGGAATATTCATGTTTTCTGGGGCATCATCAAGTGGCACCATTGTAGTTCCTGAGACCGGCTCAGTTTCTGGTAAATCAATAAAGCCATCATGGTTAACGTCTTGAGCTGCAGTTGGTACATGAGCTTTTTGACCATTCGGGAAGCCATGGAAATGTTCCCAGTGTTCAATATTTGCTGGAGTATCAAACATCTCAACGTGAATATGTAGTTGATCACCTTTTTCTTCAAAAGTGGCAGTACCGTGTGCCTTGGTACCAATTTTTTCAGCGTTTAAAGGCTCAATATGTGCGATGTATTTAGTCATGATTAATATTTCCTTTCTGCTTGAGTTGTTAAATACATTGTATTAAGATGCAGATAAAAATAAATTGACTTAGATCAAGAAATGAGGCTTTTATGCAACATTCACCCATGGCTTGTATTCGCAAAGCAGCCATATTTAAAAATTTGCCAAATGAAATGTTAGAAAAACTAGTACCAATTTCAACGCATCAAGAATATTTTCCAAAAGGCAGTATTATTCGACAACCAGGTGATGGTAAGAACGGAATGCTTTTTATGGATCAAGGCAGTGCCAAGATTTACAATCTCAACGAAGACGGTAAAGAGACCGTATTAGGTGTGCTGAATCAAGGCGATGCTAATGGACAGCAGAATCTTTTTCAAGAACATGCCCAGGAAAACTTTGTGCAGGCTTTACAAGATACTTATGTTTGTTCTATTGAGCGTCGTGACTTTCAAAAGTTATTGAAAAAGACGCCAGATTTAGCATTGAATTTGCTTAATAATTTTGGCGAGCAGCTGGTTACAATCGAAACTAACTCTATTCGGCGCAATTCAATGGATGCTCAGGAACGCTTAATGGCCTATTTGCAAGACTTAGCTCAAAAACAGGGGAGTAAAAATGTGGAATTAAAGTTAAAAAAGAAAGACTTAGCATCATATTTGGGTATTACTGCTGAAACTTTAAGTCGCAAATTGAAAAATTTACAAAAAGAAAACCGGATTAAAATATCCGGTCGGAGAATTATTTTACTTTGAAACTTGAGCTGTTTCACCAGCAATTTTTGTTTTATTCAATAAAAGTGAACTAGTTACAACAGAAACAGAAGAGAAGGCCATAGCTAAACCTGCAAGTTCAGGACTAAGCTGCAGACCAAAGGCCATGAATAAACCTGCTGCAATTGGAATACCAATAGTGTTGTAAATAAGAGCCCAGAAGAGGTTTAATTTGATTCTGTTGAAAGTCTTCTTAGAGATCTCAAGCGCTCTAACTACGCCCATTAAGTCATTTTGAACGAGAACAATGCCACCAGATTCAATAGCAATATCGGTACCTGATCCCATGGCGATGCCGACATCAGCTGTAGACAGTGCAGGTGCGTCGTTAATACCGTCACCAACAAAGGCTACTTTATTGCCTTCATCCTGCAATTTCTTAATCTCAGCAGCTTTTTCGGTTGGCAAAACGCCTGCTATAACTTGATCAATACCAACTTCGCGCCCAATAGCTTCGGCAACATTTTGATTGTCACCGGTAAGCATCACCGTCTTTAAACCACGCTTTTTAAGTTCCGCAATTGCTTGCTTAGAACTTGCTTTAGGTACATCTTGAATGGCAATTAAGCCAATGATGTCATTACCTAGGCCAACATAGACTACAGTTTTTGCTTCTTTTTGAAGTTGGAGAGCCTGATCTTTCATTTCCTGGGAAATAGAAATATCTTCTAATAAACGATCGCTACCAACAAAAGCTTCTTGATTATCATAGTTAGCCTTAACCCCGCGGCCTTCGATAGCCGCAAAGTTTTTGACAGGCTTAATTGTAATATTGGCTTCTTGTGCTGTTTTAACTACGGCAGTTGCTAGTGGGTGTTCGGAATTTTCTTCTAAGCTAGCTGCAATAGCTAAAACTTTGTTTTTATCGCCTACAACATTAGTAACTTGCGGTTTACCAACAGTAATCGTACCAGTTTTGTCGAAAACAACGGTATTAATGTCACTGACTTCTTGAAGTACTTCACCATTTTTAATCAAAACACCCATCTTGGCACTACGAGCAGTACCAACCATTAAAGCGGTTGGAGTGGCTAACCCAAGAGCACAAGGACAAGCAATAACAACTACGGAAACAGCGAAGAGCATCGCACTAATTAACGTTGCACCTAAGAAGATGTACCAGATAACGAAAGTAAGGATAGCAATAATCAAAACGGCTGGTGTGAAAATATTAGAGATCTTGTCGGTCAAATTTTGAATTGGAGCATGACTGGTTTGGGCTTTTTTAACTAAATCAACAATCTGAGATAGCATGGTCTCGCTACCAACCTTAGTTGCTTTAAAGGTAAAAGTACCATTGGTGTTGATCGTTGAACCAACAACATCGTCACCCTTTTTCTTAGTAACTGGCATACTTTCACCAGTAACCATTGATTCATCAAGAGTTGATGATCCATTAACAATTACACCATCGACAGGAACCTTTTCACCTGGCTTAACGCGGATGATATCGCCAACCTTGACTTGGTCAAGAGGTACCTTAACAAACTCGCCATTGCGCTCAACTTCAGCGTCTTTAGCTTGAAGGTCAATCAATTTAGCTAAGGCATTTGAAGCGTTATTGTGCATCTTTTCTTCCAGGGCATCCCCGAGTAAAACGAAGACGGTTACGTAAGCAGCAGTTTCAAAATAAACTTCACGGCCAGTAAACATGGCGAAGATACTGTAGAAGTATGCTATTGAAGTACCAACGGCTATCAGCGTGTTCATGTTAGCGTTATGGTGCTTAAAAGCGGACCAAGCACTGCTCCAATAAGGCGCAGCAGAAATTGCCATTATGATTGTAGTCGTGATAAAGGCGATCCAATTATAGCCCGGCATCATCCAGTGAAATGGCGTGGCAAACATCTGGATTAGCATTGGAATTGCTAAAATAAATGAAATCCAGAAGCGCTTAATATTTGAAAGTTTCATTATTTAACAACAACCTTTCCGCGGAACATATCCATTCCACAAGCGTAGGTGTAAGTACCTGGCTTGTCAGTTGGAATGTCAATCGTAACTTCTTTTTTACCATCTAATTTTTGGTCAAGATTTAAATCTTTAGAGACTACTTCATTCATGCAGCCCATATTATCTGATGGAATAAACTTTAATTGAGCTGGTTTACCTTGCTTGAAAGTAACTGTGTTTGGTTTATAACCATGATTTTCTGCATTAACAACAACTTTTTTAGTTTGATTCTTTGAAAAAATACTCATTATTTAACAACAACCTTTCCATGAAACATACCCATTCCGCAGGCAAAATTATAAGTGCCTTTTTTATCAGTAGGAATATCAATTGTAGTAACTTTTTGCTTGGTTAAATCTTTATCAACGCCCAGTTGTTCAAAGACGACATGGGATAAACATGCAGTTGAGTCCTGCATGTCGAAGTTCACTTTGGCGGGAACGCCTTGCTTTAAAACAATCGTTGAAGGAGAGTAACCGCCCTTAACAACGATATCTGCTTCTTGCGAGCCTTGACCTACATTAGCGGTCCCAACGGCTTCTGTATGTTTACCAAAGAACCACCAGAGGATAAAACCAATTAGTAGGATGGCTACAACTAATGTAATAATTTGTGAAATTTCCATTTTATTTTCCTTCCTTTAGCACAGATGCTCTTTCCCTGGTAGACAGTTGCATGGCACTGTTTCAGGGGCAGTCTTTTCTTTTTGATCAATGATCTGCTTCATTTTAGCTAAGTCATTTTTAGAAATAGGAGAATCTGCTAGGAGTTGCAAGATTACCTCTCCTTTATGCATATTGCACATCCGATCTAACAATTCTTGTGCTGCTTCAGTCATTACTTGTGTTTGGTTAACTTTGGCCGAGTAAACGAAATGTCGGCCTTCCTTAGTAGTGCTTAGCAAGTTTTTATTAACTAAGCGACGCAATAGGGTCTTAATTGTTGATTCAGACCAATCTTTCTTAGCTTGAAGTTCTTGAATTATTTTAGTAGAGCTCACGGGTTCTATCGTCCAGATAATTCGCATGATTTCCCATTCACTGTCAGAAATTGTGCTCTCTTTTTCTTGCAGTTTAACCATTTTTTCCTCCTAACGTTTACATATGTAACTATACCACTTAAATTTACAGTTGTAAACGATAAAGCAACAAAAAAAGCATGTTTTCATCCATGCTTCTCATTTTAGAATCGTAATTATTAATTGTTTACTTTAATGTCGCCCTCATCGCTATTTGCAATTAAGACATTTTTACTATGCAAGTTGTGTTGGTAAGAGCCACCATCATCATTGTTATAATTATGACGATGATAGATAACATCTCCATCGTCGGAATTCAGATCTACGCCTGAAGCATCACATTTTTTGATTGAAATATTTCCATCACTAGATGTCGCTTTGAATCCGGCAAGTGAACGTAAATCCTTAATTTGTATATCACCATCATCGGAACTAACAGAACCATTTGTCACATTAAAGTAGTCAGCGTTGATGTCTCCGTCATCACTATGGAAGGCTAGCTTTTTGGTTTTCACTTGCCCGTAACAAGTAATATCGCCATCATCGGTATTAATCTTGATTTTAGCTAATTGCTTTTTAGGTAGATAGATAGTCAAATAGTTATTTTCGTTGCTGTTAATATTAATTAAAACATGGTGGTGATCACGAATAATTAATTTCCCATTTCTAACTTTAACTATGGGCATTATTTTTTTACCACCATGATAGATGACCTTAGGATGATCACTTACTTGTAAATTGAAGTCTAATAAACTTACATCGGCATCAATCTCATTGAAATTTTGTTGAGTCATGTTTTTCTTGATTGTAGGTCCGATATTAGTGTAATGATGTGGGATAAATTGACAGCCAGATAAACTAACTAATATTGTGAATAATAAGGTAATTAAGAAGATTTGTTTTTTCATTTTTTAACTCCTACGAAAAAGCTTCAATAATTTCAGAAATAGCATCACCGATTAATGGTAAAAGAATAAGAATGATCCACCAATATTTTGCTAAAAAATCCCAAAAATTAAGATGGGTAGAGGGCGATTTTTCCAGAACGACTTTTTGAACATTTTTGTCTTTACCTAAGATCAACTTATCTAGAGAGATGTCAAATAATTCACTCATAGTTACTAAACGGTCAATATCTGGTAAAGAACCACCTTTTTCCCATTTAGAAACTGATTGACGAGAAACATTTAACTTTTGTGCAAGATTATCTTGAGTTAGCTTAGCATTTTCGCGGTAACTCTTAATGCGTTGACCAATTGCTTGAATATCTATCATTCATTTTCACTCCTCGTTTGAAAATTTATAGTTTAATATTGGCTTTTTTAGCTAAAAATGTCGAGCAAATCTTGGCTGAATCTTGTCAAATGGTGTTTGCTTTTTGTCAACTTAGGCTATTTTTTGGGGGGTGAAAAAGGAAGTTAATGAATAAATAAGCTAATTGTGAGCAAGACAATTAAAATCCAAACTGCATCAATAAGATAAACTAAGATCTTAAGCCAGATCTTATTATATAATTGGCCGGTCTGAAATAGAAAATATAAAGTTAATCCTGCTAAGATAACTCCAATAGCGGTGGCAGATGCACTATGTCCATTTAAATAGAAAAAGATACCAGTAATGGCAGATAATATTAAAGTCCCGCTGATCCAAAATGATTTTTTGTTTAACTTCATGATTATACCTCTCGTATGTGTGTTTCATGTGAAACTACCTATATTTTATTATAAAGAAAAAACTCATTCTTAATTAAAAGAATGAGTCGTAATATCATGTTATAAATTAGTAACCAAGAAGAAGATGACGAATACCACAAACAGGATATACATCATAGGACTAACTTCTTTATAACGCTTAGAAGCAATCATTGTGATTGGATATGCAATCAAGCCTAATGCCAAACCATCTGAAATACTGTAGGTTAATGGCATCCCTACAACAGTAAGGAAGGCAGGAAAAGCAATCTCAAACTTCTCCCAATCGATTTTCTTTAAGTTGCTGGCCATCAGTACACCAACGATAATTAAAGCAGGAGCCGTTACAGTAGTTGGAATTACTTGCAAAAGTGGACTAAAAATCATACTGATGATGAAGAAAATACCAACAAAAATCGCAGTAAGTCCAGTTCTACCACCCATAGCGATACCAGCACTAGATTCAACAGAAGTTCCAAGTGGGGCAGTACCAAAGACGGCACCTTCAACCATGGCAGTTGAGTCGGCTAAAAAGGCGCGACCGATCCGTGGAATCTTGCCATCCTTATCAACCATGCCAGCTTGTTCAGTCATCCCAATTAAAGTACCGGCAGTATCAAAGAAAGTAACCAGCAGGAAGGTTAGTACAACCATCCATAGTTGGGCTGTATTAATATCTTTAATATGGAAGACAGCTTGACCAAAAGTTGGCGCAATACTTGGTGCACCAGAGATAATACTGTGTGGCAATGGAATTTGACCAATAATCATACCAAAGATTGCAGTAACAATCATACCGATAAAAATAGAGCCAGGTACATTTAATGCCATTAATACAACAGTTAAAATTAAACCGAATAATGTGATCCAAACTGCTGGGGTGCTAAATTTTCCTAAAGTAACTAAGGTTGAGTCACTGTTAACAATTAATTGACCATTTTTTAAACCGATAAAAGCGATGAATAACCCAATTCCTGCTGAAATAGCATACTTCATATCTTGTGGAATGGCATTAACCACTAATTCGCGTAATTTAAAGACAGTAATTAAAATGAATAAAACTGAAGCAACAAGGACTGCAGCCAAAGCTGTTTCCCAAGAAATATGCATCCCAACACATACGTTATAAGCGAAAAAGGCACCGCTACCTAAGGTTGGAGCTAAGGCAATCGGATAATTAGCAATAAAACCCATTAAAAAACACCCAACTGCTGTGGCAAGAGCTGTTACAGTAAAAGCGGCACCTTTAGGGATACCAGCTGCGTGCAAAATGTTTGGGTTAACGAATAAGATGTAGGAGAGACTGACAAAAGTGGTTAAAGCAGCGATTAACTCACGTTTAACAGTGGTATGAGCATCTTGTAAATGAAAGACTTTTTCCAATGTCTGCATTTAAAAATTCCTCCGTAACTATTAACTTTTAAAGAAACTAATTGTATCTAGTTTAGCACAGATGTTGAGGAAGAGAGCTCAATTTTAATATTTCCTGGGAAATATCGGTTAAAGTATAATAATTAGTAGAAAATTCTTTAGAAGGTAAAAATAATGAGCAAACCTAAGATAATATTTTTTGATATAGATGGTACTTTAATTGAAAAGAAAAAATCAATTACACCTAAAATGCTAGAGACACTGCATGCTTTACAAGACAACGGCATTATGATTTGTATTGCATCAGGCAGACCACCAGTGCAACTGCCTAAGTTGGGTGTAGATTTTGATGCATATTTAACTTTTAATGGTTCTTACTGCTATAACGATCAAGACATTGTTTTTGATAATCCGTTAAGGCAAGGAGATGTCTTGCAGGTGATTCAAAATGCTCAGAAAATAAATCGGCCGTTAGCTGTAGCTACCAAAACACGGATTGCAGCTAATGGTGTTGATGAGGATTTAAAGGAATACTTTGCTATTGGTGGAACGGATTTGAAAGTGGCGCCAGATTTTGATGTGGTTGTCGATCAGGATACGGTTTATCAAATAATGGTAGGCTGTCGTGAAAAAGATTATGACAGACTTGTAGCTAATACGCAAAATGCTAAGGTAACAGCTTGGTGGGATAGAGCAGCAGATATTATTCCAGCTACTGGTAGTAAGGGTGTAGCAATTGAAAAAGTGTTAGATTATTATCAAATCCCTGTGAGCGAAGCAATAGCCTTTGGTGATGGCGGCAACGATATTGAAATGTTAAAGACTGTTGGTCACGGCGTTGCAATGGGGAACGCAACAGACGATGTGAAGGAAATTGCTGATGACTTCTGTGGCAGCGTGCAAGATGACGGAATTTTTACTTATTGTAAAAAACATAATTTAATTTAAAAATAGGATCGACATGAGTTAGTCGATCCTATTTTGATCAGTTTTTAGAGCTTAATAACCAATCTTTAATATTGATTATTGGAATACCGGAAATCATTTCTTCATTTTCATATCGGCCAGTGATGACTATTTTTTTGTAGTTATTTGGAATTTGAAGTAAATTATCAGTTTCTCTAGTAGAATTTTCTGGAAGCTGGTAGGTTACTTGAATATATTGTTTATCATTTACCTTGGAAACGATGAAATCAATTTCTTTATTATCTAATTTACCAATTTGAACTGTGTAGCCCCGGCGAAGTAATTCGACATAAACTATATTTTCTAAAACACTACCGCGGTCATTATTTCTTTCTCCTAAAGCTTGGGTACGCAAACCAGTATCTACAATGTAATACTTACCTTGAGTAGAAAGAATCTTTCTCCCTCTAATATCATAACGACTAGATTTATAAAAAAGATATGCTTCTTCAAAATATTTAAGGTAACGCTGCACAGCGTTATAAGAGATATCAAAATTTGCTGATTTTAGTGTATTTACAATCTTGTTCGGATTAATTAATTGACCAATCGAATCTGCTAGATATTTAGCTACTAATGCAACTAATTCTGGTTCTCTTAATCCATTTTTGTAGCCGATATCATTGACAATAATGGTATTGTAAATTCCAGAAAGAATAGTTTGTTTTAATTCTTCTTTTGCTAACACTACCGCGGGGAAACCACCATATTTAATGTATTCATCATATAAGTTATCAATCTGACGCTCTGATGGTTCAGAAATATGTTTAAAATCTAGCATTTCTTTAAAAGAAAGAGGATAAACATGTATTTCTACATATCTTCCCGATAGTAAGGTTGCTAATTCTCCACTTAATAGATTGGAATTACTGCCAGTAATTGTGATATCAAGTAGAGGATTAAGTCGAAGGCTATTTACTACTTTTTGCCAATCTGATACATATTGGATTTCATCAAGTAGAATGTACATTCTTTGGTCACTAATAATTCGTTCTTTTAAGTATGAATAAAGCTTTTTAGGTTCATAAAGATCTATATTATCAAAGTCTTCAAAAGAAATATAAATGATTTGATGTTCATTTATGTTGTGTTTGAGTAAATATTCACGATAAAGCATTAAAATATAAGATTTGCCTGATCTTCGTACTCCCGTCAGTACTTTGATGAATTCTGTATTTTGAAATTGAAGTAATTGATTTAAATACTGTGGGCGGTTAATTAAATTTAACTGCATATTATTTCCTTCATAAAGTAAATTTTTAGCAATTTTCATATTATTTCCTTTATAAAGTAAATTATAGCAAAAATTTCATATTATTTCCTTTATAAAGTAAAAAACAGAAAATATATCTGCTTTTTATTATTTATTCATTTTTTCACGATATTCGCTAATGCTCATGCATTTCCAGATGCTGAAGGCACGTAAGAACGAATTAAATTCCTGATAGCCTAGAAGGTAAGCAATATCGCTAGTTGTCATATCGGTGTTTTGTAAATAATTTAGCGCTAAAACTTCTCGGGTGGAGTTCAGTTGTTTTTGAAAAGTAGTGTTTTCGCTACTCAACTTTCTCTGTAAAGTCTGTTTAGAATAACCTAACTTTTTAGCTACATCGTCAATTGTAAATTCACCATTAGGGAGTAATTCGGTCAATATGCTACGTACTCTAGCACTAGTTGAATCATCAACGGATAATTCAGATAAGCGTTTAGTTAATTCAGGCTTGAAATAATCCCACATTGCTTAGTTATAACTAATAAAATTGACCTGCAAGTCTTTTTTGGCAAAAGTAATGGTTTTGCTTTTACCCGATTCGATTTTGCAGCCAAAGAAGTTAATGACCTGCTCATCATTGACGGGGGATGTCATTGTGATCTTCAGCGGGGAAATGGCTTCTTTGGTCGTCTTGCGCAAAAGTCCCACTAAAAATGCAAATTCTGATAAAACTAGAAAAGAGGGTAGGGAATATTGGCTTTTTTTAAGTGCTTCTTCAACGTTAAATTTATAATGAGAGATTAGGTCTTCATAGCGACCATCTAAGATAAAGTGATTCATTCAAATACCATCCTTTTGATCCATATTATAAGATAAGTTGATTACTTTCTACTACCTTGTTCTTGCATCTTATAAACATTGTTCATGAGCATCTTCTTAGGTAACATTGGTGCCAATTTCATGAATGGTTTTTGGGCTGCAGTTAAACCAGCGGTAATGTTAAGCTTGCCTTCAATCATTCCTTCATACCCAGCTTTTGCAACACCTTCTGGACTAACCGCATGGGCGAATAATTGAGTTGAACTCAAATCACCACGATTGATAAAACCGGTTTGCATAGCGCCAGGCATTAAGCAGCTTACCGTAACGCCTGTGCCTTGTACTTCATGCCATAACGCATTTGACCAGCTTGTAGCGTATGCTTTAGTAGCGTAGTAAACGGCTTGAAGTGGGTCAGGCATAACGGCCGCGTTTTACGAAGTCAGGTAAAAATAATTTAGTTAAACGAGTAGGCGTTTCAATGTTAACGGCGATCATGGACATGTCTTATTCCATACTTCTTTTAATGAATTCGCCTTGACCACCAAAGCCAGCATTGTTGATTAAGTAGTCAATAGTCCAACCGTTCTTTTTGCAAGTATCATAGATCTTTTGCGCAGCATCTGGTTGTGAGAGATCAACATCGATAATATGTGCCGTTACGTTGTACTTTCTACGAACTTCTTTTTGTTGATCGGCTAATTTCTTAGCATTGCGACCAACTAGGATTAGTCACCCCCTTGTGAAGCATGAATGTTAACGAATTGGGTACCAAGCCCACCGTATGAACCAGTAATTAAAGCAGTTTTTCCTTCTTGAGTTGTCATAATGAATTCCTCCTAAATAAATCTTTCATAACTCGATTTGTTGAAAATAGTATAGCGGCAATTTAGAAGAATACGAACATCATAAGGCGTCAAATGATTATCAAAAGATGCCATTTGGATAAATAAAAACACAATCTCATATTTGAGATTGTGTTTAGGAACTAAAACATATAGTTTAATTCTTAGTTTGAATTTTCGTCAATAAAATCTTTTAATTTGCGTAAATCTGCTATTGAGAAATGGCCTCGGTATTTTTCGATATTTAAATCACTAATATTAACTATTAAATAATTTTTAGTATCAATGTATGATGGTTTATCTAAATTATATTTTTTCCAGTCAAAAATGGGAAAGTAATGCTTTCGGATATTTTCACTTTTTTCTTTATATTTTGAAGTGATTTTTAGCAGCCAAGCTTTACTGTTTAGTAATTTAATTATTAATACAGGCCTATTTTTTCCTCCAGGCTTATCAATGTAAGCAACATAAATATCTACAATATCATTAGTCCTCATCTAGCCAATCCTCAATTTCTTTTTTGGTTTTAGCTTCTTTGTGGGGGATTTTTGAGATGCTTTGAATTAATTCTCTTGAGGCTTTTTGTTCAGGAGTTTCTTTTAATTCAAATGGGATACCACCAGTTGCCACAACTTTCTTTAAGAACACATTTATTGCGGTAGTGGTATTGAGCCCTATATCTTGAAAAATTCCTTCTGCTTGAAGTGCTAGTGAGGAGTCAACATTAGCTTGAATTTTTTTATATGATTTCATTTTAGTCACAGCCTTTCTTTGATTATTATATCATCTAATAGAATCTGCTGTCATCATCCATACTATTAACAGACATCTTTTTAGAATAAAAACCAAGTAGACATGCTACTTGGTTAGATGGGGGTATCTATTAATGTAAAAGTAAGATAGGGGTTTATAAGATAGAATTATTTTACATTTAGCACAACGAAGTAGATTACGAAAACAATAAACAAAATCCACATCATTGGCGTGATTTCTTTGAAACGCTTGGCTGCGATCATTGATACAGGGTAGACAATCAAACCCCAGCCAAGTCCGTCTGAAATAGAGTATGTAAGAGGCATTCCCAATGCGATTAAGAAACATGGGATGGCAATTTCAAGATCAGTCCAGTGAACGTGTGCCAAGTTTTCGGCCATTAATACCCCAACAATAATTAAAGCGGGTGCTGTAACTTGGGTAGTGAAAACACTCAAAATTGGACTGAAGATAGTTGAAATAAGGAAGAAAATACCAACCCAAACGGCGGTTAAACCGGTACGACCACCAACAGCGATACCAGAACTTGATTCAACGAAGGCACCAACAGGGGAAGTACCAAGCACAGAACCAACTAACATACCTGATGAATCAGCTGCTAGAGCTTCACCAGCACGTGGCATCTTGTTGTCCTTCATCAGACCTGCTTGTTGAACCAAACCAATTAAGGTACCAGTGGTATCAAAGAAAGTAACAAGTAAGAATGTAAAGACAACGATCCACATTTGAACGGTATTAATATCGCCAATATGGAAGACTGCTTGACCAAAAGTTGGAGCAATGCTTGGAACTGAAGAGATAACGCCTTTAGGCATGGGAATTTGACCAGTCACTATGCCAAAAACAGCAGCGGCGATCATTCCGATGAATATGGCACCTGGAACTCTGGCAATCATTAAGAAAATAGTAATGATTAAACCAAAGATAGTGATCCAAACAGTAGGGTTGTTGAGACTACCAATAGTAACTAAGGTAGAATCACTGTTTTGAATCAACTTACCACCTTGCAAACCGATAAAGGCGATGAATAAACCGATACCTGCGGAAATAGCATATTTAATATCGGCAGGGATGGCATCAATGATCATTTCACGTACCTTAAAGACAGTTAGCAAAATGAACAGAATTGATGCAACGAAGACGGCAGCTAAAGCAGTTTGCCACTTAACCTTCATGCCTAAACAAACAGTGTAGGTGAAGAAGGCGTTTAAGCCCAAAGTTGGTGCGGAAGCAATTGGGTAGTTAGCGATAAGCCCCATTACGATACAGGTAAAGGCAGCCGACAATGCAGTAACGGTGAATAGAGCACCTTTATCCATACCGCTGGCACCTAGGACGTTTGGGTTAACGAACAGAATGTATGACATACTTACAAAAGTAGTAAGACCAGCCAATAATTCTGTTTTAAAAGAGGCATTGTTCTCTTTTAAGTGAAAAAACTTACTGATAGAATTCATTTATTCCTCCATAGTCTGTATAATATGAACATTCAATTAGAATTATACTTAAATAGTTAATAATTTCAATAGAATAAAACGACTTTATTCGATTTTGATAATGAATACGCTTTATTTTGAAAAACTCTTGACCTTTACCTTGCGTAAAACCGTATATTTGAATTAGAAAGCAGGTGAAAAGTAATGTCAGAAAGACATGGAATTGGTGAAGTTGCTAAAAAATTGCAAGTAAGTACGCGTACATTACGTTTTTATGATCAAAAAGGGCTACTTAAACCAACTAAGGCAGAAAATGGCTATCGCTTTTATAACGAGGATCAAGTGCAGCAATTACAGGTGATTATTTATTTAAAAGAATTAGGCTTTTCTCTAGCTAAGATAAAAACATTATTGCAGGCTGACCATGCGCAAGAATCGTTGGCTTTATTGGTGAATGCGCAATTGCAGAGTAATAATGAAGAAATAGAAAAGTTTCAGACACAACAGAAGCAACTTCATGATTTGCAAAAAATACTAACCAAACAAAGTAATTTAGAATTAACTGACCTTACGAAGATGATGACTAATGAGACTATTTTAAAGAAGTTCAGAAGAAGAATGTTGGTTTATGGTTTATTGTTAGATGCAATTGAGATTATAGGGATTATTTTAGCTTTCTATTTTGGCAAGCGGGGAAATGATATTGGTGTAATTGCTTCAGTTGGAATAATGTTACTCGTTGTTGTATTTAGTGCATTTAAGCTAAGTCTAAACTATTACAAGGCAGTAGCGTATGTGTGTCCGCATTGTGGGCATACTTTTGTTCCATCGTTTAGAACATTCATGTTTGCGGCACATACGCCAAAGATGAGAAGACTGCGTTGCCCTAATTGTCATGAAAAGTCCTATTGTTTGGAAGTAGGGCGGTAATATTTCCTGGGGAATGAAAAAAAGATTGTCGTTTGAGGCAATCTTTTTTGGTTAATGTCTAATTTTATTGATAATTAAGCCTAGGCAATAGGTAATTAGTATGCCAGCAATCAATGTGATTAAGCCAGAGATAAAAGTTACTTGATTATTATGATATTGCACTGCAATTTTCCCAGAAACTATACCAATAACATTAAAGTAGGTGGTAGGTAACCATGCTGCTGCTTTTTGCAACGGCTCAATCACGGTGCTTGAAACACTTACTCCTATTAACAAAATCAGCGTAATAAATAAGGTAGGAAACTTGTCACGTACGACATTAGAAATTAATTGGATAAAGTTGATGATAAATAATCCCACTAAAAGCTGAAGTACTAGGATTGGCATGATAATTTTTAGCGTTGGTACATACTCGTTAAGTGTTTGTCCGGTTAGATTTTTGTAGAGATAGAATGGATAATTCAGATTACCAGTTTTAAAAATTAGTGTTGCAACTATGAATATTAAAATATTGAGTAGGTAAAAAATACCACCTGCAATGATTATGCCAATTAAATTATCAAATACATATCTGTGATTGTTAGTGATTGGTAATAACGAACTAATATCTGCTTTGTTTTTGTATTTTGAAGTATAGAGTTGGGTCAAAATAAACGTGACTACTAAAATGAATAAAAATGGCAGGTATAGTTGATTTAAATCTAATAAAAATTGAATTCCAGTCACGGGTGGAGTGTCTTCATACGGAAGTGGATGTTTAGTTAAATATTCAAAAAATTTTACATTTTTAGTTAGAGCATTTTTTTCATCGTTGCTGACATTATGATTTTTTAATTGAATATTTTTAGCCAAATTTGCGGCTTTTAGCTGATAGTGATAAACTTCTTGCCAATTTTGTTGCTTGAATGCATTGAGTAGATTCTGACTATCTTTGCGCTGTTTTTTAGTATCTGAAATACTTTGTTTGGTTAAGTTATATGCTTCGCCATTCTTTTTGTAATGCTTTAAGGAATGTTCCATTTGTTCAATAGCGTTATTTTGCATAGCTAAATTTCCCTTAGCTTGATTTTCTAAGGACATACTCCTAGAAGTGGTCGCATTAAGACCGAGCACGATAAAAGAAATTATTAGTAATAATGGTACTGTAATTAGAAAAATGTTATTTTTGAAAACCTTCTTTAGCTGAAATTGAATATAAGCCATTATTTCACCTCATTCATTGTTAAATTCTCTAGTTTTAACTTGGTGACGTTATTTAAATTATTAATTTCGTTTGCATAGTGAGAGGTTAGAATAATGCATTTGTCATTTAAACTGATCAAATCGTTTAATCTACAGTAGAGCTTGTTTCTGTTTTCTTCATCTAAGCCATTGGTAATCTCATCCATTAATAAATATTGGGCATCACTGACTAAGTACATAGCGATAATTAATTTCTGTTTCATCCCTAGAGAATATTTTTTAATGGGTACTTTTGCAAATTGATCTATTCCCCAAAAGCTGAGCTCTGTATCTATATCGTGTTGCGAGTGCCATGAATCTTTCACAAATTGAAGATAATCTAAGCTGTTTAGATTGGGGTCAAGCCAGCTGTTCTCCTCAAAGAAAAATATTTTCTCCTTAATTTGATTAAATGGCAAATTATCAAAAGTGATAGCCCCTTTATAGTTAACTAATTGCGTTAATGCTTTAAGAAAGGTGCTTTTGCCAGCACCATTTTCTGCCATAATTTGATAGATATTTCTAGTTTTAAAAGTAGTCGTAAAACTCTTTAAAATTGGTTGTCTGGTTGTGATAGTTAGGTTTTCAACTTTGATCATAAATATCCTTTCAAAAAAGGCACGGCTGTTGTGCCATGCCTATAAATAATAATTAAATCATACAGGATATTAATCAGCATCGAGTTGTTTTGTATCACATACTATACAAAATCATTTTGGCCAAGTTTTAACTATATCTTGATAGCCATATTTTTTCATTTCGTCTTTAATTTTTTGTGCCTCTTCCTTGTTACCAAGAAATAAATTTTGCAAATATACTGCAGCAATCTTGTAAAGCAAGAAATGTACCGTAGGTTCTAGATTAAGAATATAATCAAATATTTTTTGAACATTTACATTTATGGTTTTTACAGGATTATTTTTCTTATAATATACCGCTAAATAATTCTCGAAGACGCGAAGATATCTTTCTTGTAGTAATTCAGGTATATTATGCTCCTTTTGTACTTTCGCAAGTAGCCTGCCGATAAAAAATGATAAGTCAGATGAATCCCATAGTGGCATTGTATCTGTAAATAATCGCAGTAAATCAGGTCTGGTCATCCAATTTGCTCCTTCATCAAATTCAACGAAAAGCTTTTCTTTTACTTTGGGATCAATTAAGTTTAATTCATCTTTTAGATTAGCTACTGAAATCATAGCTCTCAGTTTTAGAATGCTTGAATTAGATTGAAGAAGAATTTTATGATAATTTTGTTCAATTAGTTCAATTTTTCCACTATTAAAAGCCTGGTTCATCTTTTGATTCAGATCGTTTTCTTTTAATTTAGATTGGGAGCTATAGGTATTGCGAAGCAATTGATAAAAATATGTAATATCAATATCGTGTTCAAATAGAATTTCAGTTAATTTATCGGCGCTGATTCTATTTCTTCCGCTTTCAACTTTAGCGTAAAAGGAGCGAGTTACAACACCTGCACACATTTGCTCTTGAGTAAGATATAATTCATGTCTAATTTGTTTTAATGCCTCACCAATGGTCACAGGACTACCTTCTTTTATTTTTTATTGATGAATAATACTAAAAAAAGGCTAAGTTATCAAAAAACATCGACTATATTCGATAAGATTAATGATTTTTGTATTTATATCGATTATAATCGATAATAAATGAGATAAATCGAACGTGAATTCGGTGCATATGATGGCATTGCGGACAATTATCCAAAATATGTCCTTTCAATGGACAAGTTTGATATGAGTCGCAATGGGATAATTCATCAGAATATTATTGATTTTTTGCTTGAAAAATAACCGCAATAAAAGAGGACTAGTCAAAATTGGCTGGTCCTCTTTTTCAAAATTTAATTATTTCCTTAAAAATTCAACACCCACAGGAAGATCAGGAATACTACAAACAGTACCCACATCATCGGTGTGACTTCCTTGCCACGCTTAGCAGCAAGCATACAGATAGGGTAGGTGATCATGCCCCATGATAAACCGTCTGAAATTGAGTAAGTAAGAGGCATCCCTAAAATAATCAAGAATGCAGGAACTGCAATTTCCAACTTGTTCCAATGAATATGAGCAGTATTTTGTGCCATTAATACTCCAACAATGATTAAGGCAGGAGCAGTAACTTGGCTAGTGAAAACACCAAGCAATGGACTGAAAATCATTGAGATTAAGAAAAAGATCGCTACAAAAACTGCGGTTAAACCGGTACGGCCACCAACGGCGATACCAGCACTTGATTCAACGAAGGCACCAACAGGTGAAGTACCAAGGATTGAACCAACAGCCATCGCACTTGAGTCAGCTGCTAAGGCCTTACCTACACGTGGCATCTTGTTGTTCTTCATGAAACCAGCTTGTTGAGCAAGTCCGATTAAGGTACCTGCAGTATCGAAGAAAGTAACAAGCAGGAATGTTAAGACAACAACCCACATTTGCACGGAGTTGATGTCCTTTACGTGGAAAATAGCTTGACCAAAGGTTGGAGCTAAGCTAGGTGCGGTAGAAATCACCTTGTGTGGCAATGCAATTTGCCCAGTGCAGATCCCGAAGATAGCGGCAAGAACCATTCCGATAAAGATTGCACCAGGAACGTTCAAGATCATCAAAATGACAGTTACTAGCAAACCAAAGATAGTGATCCAAACGAGGGGATCGTGTAATGATCCTAAACCTACCAAAGTTGATTTATTAGCAACGATCAATTTACCATTTTGTAAACCTAAAAAGGCAATGAATAAGCCGATCCCAGAAGAAATGGCAAACTTTAAGTCAGCTGGAATTGAATCAATGATCTTTTCTCTTAATTTGAATAAAGTAATTAAGATGAAAATAATTGATGCAACGAAAACTGAAGCCAAGGCTGTTTCCCATGAAACATGCATTCCAATACATACGGTGTAAGCAAAGAAGGCATTGATTCCCAAAGCTGGTGCCTCACCGATTGGGTAGTTGGCAACGATCCCCATGATTGCAGTACCAAGAGCGGCAGCTAAAGCAGTAGCGGTGAAGACTGCACCGGTATTCATACCGCTGGCGCCCAGTACGCTAGGGTTAACAAACAAAATATAGGACATGCTGATAAAGGTAGTTAAACCAGCAATAAATTCAGTTCGAATGTTGGTTTTGTACTTATCCAATTGAAAGTAGCTTTTTATAAAATTCATTTTATCTCCCCAAAATATTGTTCGTGTTTTAACTTCTTGAACACAACTCTTATACTTTAGCATTGATAAATAAATTTGTAAACGCGAATTATTTTAATGATTACTTGGGCATTTATTGCAATTTATCTTTAAATGATAGGAAATGCATTTAATTGAATCAGCTTTCATTAGCATAAACAAAGCATTATCCTAGGATATAAGAATTAAAAAAGAAATAAAGGTGAAAGAATGTCCGCACAACTTATTTTTTCAGATCTTGATGGCACATTAATTAATGATGATTTAAAGGTAACCGTCGCAACGCGGGATGCAATTCGTAGACAAATTATTAATGGTAATATTTTCGTTCCTGCATCAGCACGTCTTCCTAAAGGGATGATGACAGTGGTTAATCAAATTTTGAAAGTTTGTCCGTTTATCGCCTATAACGGTGCTTTAGCCCTTGATGAAACAGGCAAAGTACTAATCAGCCGTTTTTTTAATGCAAAAGAAGCAGCTGAAATTTGCCGCTACGTTGATGAGCAAGATAATGATGCAGCTTGGAATATCTATAGCGGCTATGTTTGGTATTGCAGTGAACAAAAGAGTCCAAGAGTTGAACATGAAGAAAGTATTGTGAAAGTTCAAGCCACACCAACTACGATTGAACAAATTGCTAAACTGCAAGGCGTGCACAAAGGCTTAATTATGGGTGAACCTGAAGATCTTGATCGGATGCAGGCGGAATTAACTGCTAAATATCCTGATTTGACTTTTGTTAGATCTTCCAAGATTTTACTAGAAATAGTTTTAAAAGGTGTAAGTAAAGCCAGTGCAGTCAAAATAGTTGCTCAAGAATATGGCGTAGACTTGCAAAATTGCATTGCTTTTGGCGATAACTATAACGATGAAGATATGTTGGAAGAAGTGGGGTATCCATTTTTAATGGGTAATGCCCCAGCAGAACTAAAACAAAAATTTGCTCCGGCACAAATTACTGCTGATAACAATCATGATGGGGTTGCGAAGGCATTAGCAAAAATTGAATAAATAAAAATCGCATAGAAGCTCTATGCGATTTATTATTTCCTGGGAAATTATTGTTTGTCTTTTTCAAAGATGTAGCTAACGAAGCCAAAGGCTACGATAACTAATCCAGCAATGATCCAGCCCATAGTTGAAAATTTAGATCCGATTAAAAGTAATAGGGCAACCAGGAGAATATAAATAGTATCAAGTCCAATTGTCAGTTGCTTATATTTGCTTCCTAATTTTTTCAATAGAGAAGAACGGTATCTGGTTAGTAATTGCCGTCCAATAAGATAGATGACAACAAGGGTGTAGATTGCTGGAGTAATAAAATTAAATTGTTTTTGAAAATATAGAATCCATTCAATGATTAAGAGAATAACTAATATTGCATAGGCAAAGTTATCGGTTATTCTTTTTAGTTTAGTCAACTTTTTCTTTTGAGCGATGATTGCGACAATGCCCAAAATTAAGCAAACTATGATAAGTGGGAAAAACCATTGTCCACCGGTTACGGTTGATAACATAAAAACTCCTCCTTTAAACACATTTTTTCAAATTATACAAAAATAAAGCGAAAAATTCACTGTAAACAAAAAATCATTCAAAATGCATTCGTACGCAAATTGAATGTTTTTATTTATGCTTCGATTTGAATATCGGTTGGCTTTTTCCAATCTGCAGGCAACTTGCCCATTTCTTTTAATTTGTCAGTGATTTGATCCAAGACTATTTGCTTATCAGCTGGATTAGCCATGAAGTCAAGCTTATCACCATCAATTTCCATCTTAGGTGAGTAGTCGTAATTATCGTACCATGGCTTGTAGTAGCGCAACAAACGCTTGTAATAGTCTTCCAAGGTTGAATCATAGCTCAGCTGCTCGTAAGGACGGCCACGTTTTTGAATTCGCTTGATCATCGTATCATAAGAAACATTAATGTGAACGAGCAAGTCAGGATTCTTCTTAGGCATCCGTTTTAGTTCGCTCATCATATTGTGCAATAACTCATAGTAAGTATCGACTTCTTCAGAAGTAGCACGGCCGATATCAGCGTTCATTTGGAAGAATAAGGCGTCTTCATAGATAGAACGATCTAAGACGTTATTATCTTCAGTGAGCGCGTCTTTAATGCTGTGGAAGCGTGTGTTCAAGAAATATACTTGCAATAAGAATGCATATTTTTTAGGGTCAGCGTAAAAAAGTGGCAAAACTGGATTGTCATCAACACTTTCATAGAAAGGCTTAGTCCCTAAATATTTAGATAAAATACCTGTTAAACTGGATTTACCGGCTCCAATTGGCCCGCTTAAAACAATAACTGTCATCACGTTCCTTCTTTTTCTTATAAGTTGCCGATTTCATGCAACTTTTCATCAATTTCTTTAAGTACTTGTTTTTGTG
This sequence comes from Lactobacillus sp. UMNPBX1, assembly GCF_002554085.1. Taxonomy (NCBI): domain Bacteria; kingdom Bacillati; phylum Bacillota; class Bacilli; order Lactobacillales; family Lactobacillaceae; genus Lactobacillus; species Lactobacillus sp. UMNPBX1. Next base: position 76,153 of record NZ_PCZI01000005.1, on the reverse strand, counting down.
CATCCATGTTGGTAACAAAATCAAGTTTGTCGCCATTGATTTCTATCTTTGGTGAGGCATGATAATTTTCATACCATGGTTTGTAGTACTTTAAAAGTCTTGCGTAATAATCTTTCAAACCTGGATCAGTGCTGATTTGCTCAAATGAACGACCGCGCTTCTTGATTCGGTTAAGCATAGTATCAAGGGAGACATGAATGTAAATCAGTAAGTCAGGCTTCTTACTTGGATTGCCAGGAGTGTCTTCCATCATGTTGTCGAGTAAGTCATCGTAGATCTTGAACTCGGTTGGATCAGCGACCTTGCTATCGGCGTTCATCTTGAAAAACAGTGCATCTTCATAGATAGAACGATCGGAGACACTGTTTTTTTCTTGAATTGCTTGATTGATCTGTGCTAAACGGTGGTTAAGGAGGTAAGTGTTAAGCAAAAAAGTGTAACGCTTCATGTCCTTGTAGTATAAAGGCAATACGGGATTGTTATCAACGCCCTCATAGAATGCCTGAGTCCCTAAATGTTCAGCTAGAATACTGGTTAAACTGGATTTACCGGCTCCAATTGGCCCACTTAAAACAATAACTTGAATCACATTCTTTCTTAAATACCATATGTAGACAATTATTAAGTTTAATACGATATGTTGTGGCACACAAGTGATTTTTTGATTATGTTTCACATCTAAAAGTCAAGGGTAGAAATAAAAAATCGAATAGGAATGAAACATAATTCAATAAAAAACTGAATTATGCTTCATTTTTTATATAAAAATGCAATTTTGTGAAGTATATTTCATTGTAGATACAGGCTGCTAAATAAAAAAACTAGGTCTTCCACGATTGTAGAAAGCCTAGCTTTTTCTATGCTGATAATTAAATTATTGTTTTTAGTTCTTGTATTTGTCGTCTAATTCTTGTGCGGCAGCCTCGTCTACGATCACCGTTACATCTGGGTGTTTTTGCAAAATTGATGCAGGTACTTCTTCAGTGACTTTGCCTTCAATCATTTTCTTGATTGCGTGAGCTTTCTTTTCACCAAAAGCCATCAAAACAATCTTCTTAGATTGCATAATATTAGCAGTACCCATGCAGATGGCACTCTTTGGCACTTCATCGATACTGTCAAAGAAGCGAGCATTAGCCTTGATAGTATTTTCGGTTAACTTAACTTCATGAGTGCCGATGTTGAATGGAGTGCCTGGTTCGTTAAAGGCAATGTGACCATTGCGGCCGATTCCTAATAGTTGAATGTCGATAGGATTGTCTTTGATAATTTGATCATAGTCTTTACAAAAAGCATCAACGTCTTTTGCCATACCGTCAGGAACGTAAGTCTTCTTAAATGGCTTCTTGTCAAATAAATGCTTTTGCATGAAGTAGTGGTAGCTTTGAGGATTATCTGGGGTTAAACCAACGTATTCATCGAGGTTAATGCTGGTAAGATTTTCACAGTTAAGATCGCTTTTTACCCAGTTTTGGTAAAGTGTTTCAGGGGTTGAGCCGGTTGCCAAACCTAAGACTTTAGCACCGTTCTTGATTCCTTTTTCAAAAATTTCAAATGCTTTTGCTCCACCTTGAATTTTATTTTCGGTAACAATAACTTTCATAATTAAGACCTCCTCATTTACTGGTCTAGTCCATTATAAAATGGAATAGACCATTTTGTCAATTGGTTGATAAAAATAATTACGAATCAATTATGTTAAAATTTGAACATAAGGAAGTGAACGAGGATGAATTTTGAAAAACTAACAGGTTTAGGAATTGGCAGCTGGGGTTTGGGTGAAGATCCTAAAAAGAAAAAAGATGAAATAGCAGCTATTCGCTATGGCCTTGATCATGGCTTGAGTGTAATTGATACAGCCGAAATGTATGGGGATGGCCAAAGCGAAGAGCTAATTGGTGAAGCGATTAAAGGATATGATCGCGAAAAATTATTTTTGATTTCAAAATTCTACCCCTATCATGCAACGCCAAAACTAGAACGTCAGAGTCTAGAAGCCAGTCTAAAACGCCTTGGAACAGATCATCTGGATCTTTATCTATTACACTGGCGGGGTAGTCACCGCTTGTCTGATACGATCCGCGGCTTACAAGCATTACAAAAAGATGGCTTGATCCGTTATTGGGGTGTATCCAACTTTGATACGGCTGATATGCAGGAGCTTTTTACAGTGCCAGGTGGAGAAGAATGCTTTGCTAATGAAGACTTATACAATATCAGTGAACGTGGGACAGAATTTGATCTGCAAGCTTGGCAAGAAGAGCACGGTGTAAACTTTATTGGGTATTCACCATTTAATTCAGGCAAGGGCAACACAATTCGAATTACGCGTAATTTGAAAATTGTTGCACGTGATCATGGCGTTACGCCTCATCAAATAATGCTAGCTTGGACGATGCGCAATGGCAATGTTTTAACGATTCCTAAGGCAAGTAGTGTAGAACACATGAAGGAAAATATTGCAACACAAAAGATTAAACTTACAGATGATGAGCTTAGATTGCTTAACAGTGATTTTCCAATGCCAACTGAAAAAACGCCGTTAGCTGTTATTTAGTACAAGATATAGTAAGATTATCACATATAATCACTATATCTTGTGGATAACTATGTGGACATGTGTAAAAAAAGGCTGTTTCATGTGAAACAACCTTTTTTTCTTATTTCGATTTGATGTAGTTAACCCCATCTGCGGCAGGTGCAACTGACTTGCCGAGGAAGAGGACCAAAACGATGATTGTAATAACGTAAGGTGCAATCTGCATGTAAACGGATGGAATTTGATCGATTCCTGGCAGTTGATGTCCAATAATACTTAAGCTTTGAGCAAAACCAAAGAAAAGGGATGAGAGCATTGCACCGATTGGATTCCATTTACCAAATATAACGGCAGCTAAAGTCATGAATCCTTGTCCAACGATAGTAGAAACAGAGAAGTTACCAGATATTGCTTGAGCAAAGACGGCACCGCCAAGACCTGCCATAAAGCCGGAAATTAATACACCTGCATAACGCATGCCATAGACATTGATTCCCATTGTGTCAGCTGCTTGAGGATTTTCACCACATGAACGTAAGCGTAGGCCAAAGCGAGTCTTATATAAAATCCACCACATCAAAATAGCAAGAATAATGGCAATCCAAGCAGGGGCAGAGGTGTTTTTGAAGAAGATTGGCCCAACGATGGGAATGCTGCTTAAACCAGGAAAGCTGAAGTAGCCGAAGTTAGCGGTGATATTTTCAGTTTGGCCTTTATCATAAATTGCTTTGATCAAGAAAACACCTAAAGGTGGTGCCATGATGTTCAGCACTGTTCCGGAAATGACATGATCAGCGTGAAAATTGATTGTGGCAACAGCGTGAAGCAATGAAAAAATCAAACCAACAATTCCGCCGACTAGAGTGCCAAGCCAAGGAGTAGCTGCACCAAAAGTTGAAGCGAAAGTTAGGTTGAAGACAATCGCCGCAAAGGCTCCCATGGTCATGATACCCTCCAGGCCAATATTAACAATCCCAGAGTTTTCACTGTAAACACCACCAAGAGAAGCTAGGATTAGAGGCGCAGAATAAACTAAAGTGGATGAAACAATTAACGCCATCATTGTAACGAAATTCATTATTTTTCTCCTTCGATTACTTTTCTACCTGGACCATCAACACCATTGTTGGGTCCTTTTTCTTTTCTGGTTGGAATGTAGTAATCACTGCGGTTCTTCTTAGTTTTAAAAAGCAAACCAATGACATAATTGATAGCGATGAAGAAAATGATGGCAGCAATTACGATAGATACGATTTCATAAGGAATACCGGCAATAGTTTGCATGCCCAAACCACCAATTTTTAAAATTGAGAAAAGAAGTGAAGCTAATAAAATACCAATTGCAGTTCCACCACCAAGTAAGGCAACTGAAAGCCCGTCCCAGCCAATATCCAAACTAGTTGTTTGAGTGAAGTAGTTTTGGTAGGTACCAAGTCCTTGTACTACACCGCCTAAGCCAGAAAATGCACCTGAAAGTAACATTGAAATAATAATATTCTTTTTAGAAGACATCCCGGCATAGCGACTAGCAAAAGGATTGAGTCCAACTGCCTTGATTTCAAAACCAACGGTAGTTTTTTTCATTAAATACCAATAAAAAATAAGTCCAATTATTGCTAAGAAAATACCAGCATTGATTCGCGAATCACCAAACATGCTAGTTAACCAGTTAAGCTTTAAGCTGCCATTGGCTGGAATTGTTTTAGTAGTATCGGTATCAATTCTTAATTTTGAGGACATTACTTGTTGCATTAAATATTGACAAGTATAGAGCACAATATAGTTAAGCATGATAGTAGTAATTACTTCATTAGTTCCAAATTGAGCTCTTAAATAGCCAGCAATTCCTGCCACAATAGCACCAGCTATAGCGCCTGCAATAATAGCTAAAGGCAATAATACTGGCTTAGGCAATTGAGGATTGGCCAATACAATCCAAATAGAAGTCAACCAACCAGCTTGTGCTTGACCTGGCAAACCGATGTTAAAAAAGCCAGCTTTTGAGGCAATTGCAAAACCGATAGCAATAAAAATTAATGGCGTAGCTTCACGAATAGTTTCACCAATACCATTCATATTGCCCAGTGCGCTAGAGAACATGGAGCTGTATGCTTGAAAAGGATTATAGCTCCAAATCAGCATGATAATAGCACCAACTATAAAACCAGCAATTACTGAGATAACTGGTACTAGAATATTTTTGACTTTAGGTGTAACTTTAATCAATTGTTGCATCTTCTTTCTTAACACCGGTCATTAAAAGACCTAGTTCTTGATCTGTAGTTTTTTCAGGTAATACTTCGCCTGAAATTTGACCATCATGCAAAACAGCAATCCGGTCAGATAATTGCATAATTTCATCAAGTTCATATGAAATTAATAGGATAGCTTTTCCTGCTGCTCTTTGAGCTAAAAGCTGCTTATGAATATACTCAATTGCACCAACATCTAAACCGCGAGTGGGCTGGAATGCAATGATTAGATCGCTGTTTCTATTTAATTCTCTAGCGATAATTGCTTTTTGCTGGTTACCTCCCGATAGGTCGCTAGCTGGCAATGCAGGGCTAGTAGTTCGAATATCGAATTTTTTAATTAAATCTACGGCATGCTTCAAGATTGCTTGATGATTAATGATGCCATGATTAGAGAAGGGACGTTGGTAGTAAGTTTGCAGCGCTAAGTTATCAGCTAATGACATGTGAAGAATTAAGCCATATTTTTGCCGGTCTGCAGGAATATGCGCTACGCCAGCTTCGGTGATTTTGCGAACTTTTTGGTTGGTTAAATTTTGACCATTAATTAAAATTTGCCCTGACTTAACATGGCGTAAACCAGTGATTGCTTCAACCAGTTCATCTTGTCCATTGCCGTCAATTCCGGCTAGCCCTAAAATTTCACCTCCACGGATTGAAAGGGAAAGGTCTTTAACGCTTAAGGCACCGTGATTTCCTTTTACCTGTAAGTTTTTGATTGCTAGAATTTGCTTGCCCAAGTTAGGTGCTGGTTTGGTTAGCTTCATGTTGACATGCCGCCCCACCATTAATTCGGCTAACCGCTCATCACTAACTTGATCAACAGCAAAAGTACCAACATCGTGACCACGTCTGATAACTGTAACTCGATCTGCAACAGCCTTGATTTCTTCTAATTTATGAGTGATCAAAATGATTGATTTGCCTTCTTTAGCTAAATTTTTGAGTACTTTAATAAATTCAGAAATTTCTTGTGGGGTTAAAACAGCAGTTGGTTCATCAAAAATTAAAATATCTGCACCACGATAAAGTACCTTTAGAATCTCAACTCTTTGCTGTTGGGCGACAGTAATGCTAGAGATTTTGGCATCTGGATTAATAGCAAAGCCATATTTTTGTGCAAGAGCTAGGACCTGTTTTCTTGCCTTTTTCAGATCGATAACGGGTCCCTTAGTTGATTCATGTCCTAGAATAATATTTTCTAAAACGGTAAATGAATCCATAAGCATGAAATGCTGGTGTACCATCCCAATGCCTAATTTTTTAGCGACGGTTGGATCTTTAATATTTACTTTTTGATTATTAACCAGAATTTCACCGCTTGTTGGTTCAAGCAAGCCGGATAAAATTCTCATTAAGGTAGATTTACCCGCGCCATTTTCGCCAAGCAAAGCCAAAATTTCACCTTGATAGAGCGTAAGGTTAATATCGTCATTTGCCTTGAAACCATCGAAATCTTTGACAATATGACGCATCTCGATTACTTTATTTCTCTGTTCTTTCATGTAAATAAATACTTCCTTAATTAACTATAGAAAAACTCTTCGCTAAAAAACGAAGAGTTCTCAAAATACTAAGCAGCTGAATTACTTAGTTGGAGCAGTAGCAACCTTGATCTTGCCATCAATAATTTGTTGACGAGCCTTTTGTACTGCTGCCCAAGTTTTAGCGTTTAAATTACCTTTGGTGATTGAAACCCCATTACCCTTTAAGCTGTAAACTAAGTGCTTACCACCAGGGAATTTACCATTGTAGGCATCATTAGCAATTGACTTAGTAGCAACATCTAAGCCCTTTAAGACGGAAGTTAAAGTGAAGTTCTCTTTCTTACCATCTTTTGACTTGTAGTTACCTAGGTTAGATTGGTCAACGTCAACTCCGATTACCCAAACCTTTTTAGCTGCTGGACGGGCTTGGTTGTAATCTTTTCCTTCTTGGAAAACACCGTTACCTGCGTTACCGGCTGCTTGGTAAATAATATCAGCGCGGTTAGCATACATTGATTGAGCGATTGATTTAGCCTTATCGGTTGAAGTGAAGTTACCGATGTATTGGGTTTGAACTGAAATCTTCTTGTGAAGAGCTTTAGCACCGTCAGCAACACCTTGCTTAAAGCCGGCTTCGAATAAATCAATAATAGATGACTTAGCACCGCCAATGAAACCTACTTTGTTGGTTTTAGTGGTGTAAGCTGCGGCCAATCCGCCAAGATAAGAAGCTTGATTGCTTTCAAAGGTGGCAGAAGCGACGTTCTTAATCCCAGAGTCAACGCTATCAATGATAACGAAATTCTTTTTAGGATTCTTCTTGGCTGCTTGCTTGACTGCGTCGGCTAATTGATAGCCAACACCGAAAATGGTTTGGTAGCCGGCTGTAGCGGCTTGATCAAAGTTAGGAGTGAAGTCTGCGGCACTGCTAGACTGGAAGTATTGATAACCACCTTTTCCTTGTTTTAAACCATGTTCCTTGCCGTATGCTTTAAATCCTGACCATGCAGCTTGGTTAAATGAATGATCATCAACACCATTTTCATCTGTGATTAGGGCAATGCCATGTTTAGTATCTTTGTTGGCTGATTGACCAGACTTTTTACCCGAACAAGCAGTTAGAATCAAGCCAACTGATGCTAAAACGACACCAAATGATAAAATTTTCTTGAACTTTACGTTCATTATTTCTGTCCTCCACAATATTAATACCGAACAATTTATAAATAAGTTTATTAATTAATACGTATTTTGTCAACAGAAATATTGATCAGGCAAAAAAATAATTGATTGTAATTATAAAAAAGCAAACTATACTAGTATGCTTTTATTTATTGTTAGGATGAATGGCAACCTTAATTTTGCCTTTTAGGATATTAGCTCTAGCAATTTGGGCATCTTTCCAAGTTGAAGCTGAAATCTGTCCTCGTTCAATAGAAACACCATTGTTTTTAAGCCCATAAACTAAATTTTTACCACCAGGGAATTTATTATTATAAGCTCTATTGGCGATATCTTTAACAGCAACATTTGCTCCAGTTATTACTGATGTCAAAACAAAATTAGATTTTTGTCCGCCTTTAGCAGTGTAGTTACCGAGATGAGATTGATCGACATCAACTCCGATTACCCACACTTTATCTTTAGCTGGTCTAGTTTGATTAATGGCTTTAGCTTCTTGGAAAAGACCATCACCAGCACCACCAGCAGCATGGAAGATGATGTCGGCTTTTTTGGTGTACATTGATTGAGCAATTGATTTGGCCTTGTCTGAACTAGTAAAGTTGCCAATATATTGGTTTAAGATAGTAACTTTTTTGTGCATTTTTTTGGCTTGATCTTTAACACCTTGAGTAAATCCGGCATCAAAAAGGTCGACAATATCGCCATGAGCACCGCCGATGAAGCCAACCGTGTTGGTTTTGGTTTCTTTAGCAGCTACTACACCAGCTAAGTAGGAAGCTTGTTCACTCTTGAAATTAGCTGAGACAACATTCTTTTGTCCCTTGATTACATCGTCAATAATGGCAAAATTCTTTTTAGGATAGCGTTTGGCGGCAGAAGCTACGGCATCTTTTAAACTGTAACCAACGCCAAAGATAGTTTGATAACCAGCTTTAGCTGCCTGATCAAAATTAGGAGTGAAATCAGCAGCACTACTTGATTGAAAATATTGATAACCGTTTCGACCGCGGCTCAAGTTGTGCTCTTTGCCATAACTTTGAAATCCTTCCCAAGCAGATTGGTTAAAAGAGTTATCATTTACACCATTACCGTCAGTAATTAATGCAATAGAGTGCTTGGCATCGCTTGATTTATTATTGCTTGCACCCTGTTTTTTACCAGAGCAGGCGGTTAAAATTGCACCTAAACTCAATGCAAGCACACCAATAGATAGTAATTTTTTGACTTTTTTATTCATAAAATTGATCCTCTCTCCATCAAATGATTTTTAACATAAAACGAGGCTAACAATATTTAGTGGCTATGTCAAAATTGACATACAACATAAAGTATTGATATAAAGGGATTCTTAATTGGTATAGAACACGATTATGCATTAGAGAGAGTAAGGATAATGCATAATTAAGTAAAAAAATAATAAAAAATACAATATCTTGTCATATTAGATAAAATATACCTAGATATTGTATAATGAACTTTTTTGCTGAGAAAAAATCTTAATTATGGTTTAATTGAGTCTAAAGAATTAAGTTGGAGAAATATATGAGAAGAGAAGAAACTAAAAGATTAGCAATTACTGCTGTCTTTGCTGCTTTATTGATTGTACAGACTTTTGTGCCAAATGTCGGCTATGTAAGAATTATCCCGGCTTTGCCAGCTGTAACTACTATTCCAATGACAATTGCCGTCTATGGCACGTTAATGGGACCAAAGGCCGGGTTAGGCTTTGGCTTATTCTGGGGTATTACCAGATTGATTGTTGCATATACTCAACCTGGCGATATGGTCAGCTTAATGTTGTTCCAAAATCCGGTAATTTCATTGGTACCAAGTATTTTGGCTGGCTATTTCCCGGGAATTATTGCGAAGGGTATGAGTAAGACTAAATATGCGAAATTGGGTTATATCATAAGTGGAGCAGTCACTTCGTTAACTAATACCGTGATGGTTATTTTGCTGACGAGTATTTTCTTCATGCATGATCCAGCAAGCTTAACTCATTACCTAGGAAATTACAGTTCAGGTACGCCATTGATTTTAATTTTAATTATGGCACTGGGCATGAACGGTTTAGTAGAAGCAATTTTTACAGCCATTGTCGTTCCAGTAATTGTAACGCCACTTAACTTAGTTATGAAAAAGGCGTAACTAAAAAGTTTAATAAATTAAAAAAAAGCTCCTCAAATGCTTGATAAAACAGGCAATGAGGAGCCTTTTTTAGCTGAATTTTATGTGTTTTTTATCCTGAATTACGTAAACCGGAAGCCACACCGTTGATAGTAATTGGAATAATACTTTGGTAAACACCTTGAATCTCATCTTCACGATCACGCTTGATCATTTCTAATTGGATGTAGTTCAAAATGTTGAAGTAAGGCATTCTGTATTCCAGACTCTTCTTAAGAGTAGGTGCATCTTCGATTAATTCATCATGACCTTCAATTTGTAGGATGACTTTCTTAGTTAGTTCCCATTCTTGATTGATGATATCAAAGACTGATTTAACTTGTTCATCTTCGCAAAGATCCGCATACTGCTTGGCAATTCTCATATTTGATTTAGATAAAACCATATCAACATTGGAAAGCAGGGAGTGGAAGAATGGCCACCCTTGGTACATATTTTGTAATTCCTTCAAGTTGGCTGGATCGGCATCGATGAATGATTTGAAACCAGAACCTACACCATACCAACCAGGGAACATTACTCGGCTTTGTGACCAAGAGAAAACCCAAGGGATGGCTCTTAAGCCAGAAAAGTCAGTGAGTTTCTTTCTTGAAGCTGGACGTGATCCTACGTTAAGACCAGAGATTTCTTTGATTGGAGTTGCTTGGAAGAAGTACTTAAGGAAGTTAGGATTCTCAAATACTAGTTTCCGGTAAACTTCGTTGCTTTTAGCTACGATTTGATCCATTGAAGAACGGAAATCTGCGACGTGATCTTCGCTAACGATTTGTTTAGAAGCCATTCGATCGATTGTTGCTGAAGCTAACATTTCTAGGTTGTAGTAGGCGGTGTCTTTATTACCATACTTGTTTTGGATAATTTCACCTTGCTCAGTCATCCGCATCCGATCGTTAATTGACTTGAATGGTTGTGCTGTAATTGCTTCGTATGATGGACCACCACCACGACCAACGGTACCGCCACGGCCATGCATAAAGGTAATCTTGATACCCATTTCTTCACCGATCTTAGTTAGATCCTTTTGAGCTTTATAAAGGTTCCAGCATGAAGCTAAGTAGCCACCGTCCTTATTAGAATCTGAGTAGCCTAGCATAACTTCTTGATAATTATTTTGAGAAACAAGCCACTTCTTGACGATATCAAAGCTTAAGAATTCCTTGATTATTTCCCGGGCATTATTCAAGTCTTCAACCGTTTCAAATAGTGGTACCACTTGAATTCGGGCTTTTTGATTATCAAGTAAATCGTATTCCTTTAACATGATTGCTTGTTCTAGCATGTCTGAAACACTCTCAGTGTGAGAAATAATATGTTGCTTGATGACGTCTTCACCCAAACGGTCTTTCAATTGACGAGCAGTCTTGTAGATCTTTAATTCTTTTTGTAGTAACTCAGACTTGGGTTTGTTATTGGCGTGTAAGTTACGTGGATCATTGTTCAATTCGTTGAGTAAAAGCTTGATCTTTTTGTCTTCGCTTAAATCGCTATAATTGTCACAAATTCCAGCACTCTTAAGTAGCTCAGCGACACAGGCCTCGTTAACGCTAGAATCTTGACGCATATCAATTGTAGCTAGATGGAAGCCGAAGATGTTGATAGCCTCAAGAATTTGAGTAAAGTAGCTGTCTACTACGGCGTGATCATGGTCTTCTTCAAGTGAATTTTTGATGATTTCTAAGTCGGCTTTAAATTCTTGAGCATTTTGATAACAAGGGATTTTATCAAGATTTTGGAGGTCACGTTTCTTTAAGAAAGTGTTCTTGTTAGTAATATTCAGTAATTTTTGTTCAGTGTGCACTAAACGGCTTTGAATATAGTAGAATGCCCGTCTATATGGCTCGTTAGTTCTGAATGGTGAATCATCATTAGAAAGCTCAGATAGGTGCATTACATCGTCAGATGGCTCCATATAAGAAGTAGACATGGAAATGGCTCTATAAAGCTTATTGATTTGCTTAATGTAATATTCAAAGATTACTTGGCTTTGCAAAGTAGCGCTTAGTTCTAGCGTATCAGCCGTTACATAAGGGTTACCGTCACGGTCGCCGCCGATCCACATTCCCATGGTAATTGGCGTAGCATGACTAGCGTTTAGCCCGTGTTTTTTAGCTAATTCCTTGTAACGACTAGTAAATTTGGTGATTGCAGGGATTAAAGCCTTAGGGTAGTAAGCCAAAACATTGGTAATTTCATTAGCTACCTTTAATTTGTGACCACGAATAATGTCAGTTTGCATCAAAATTTCGATGCAAGCCCGCATTTGTTCAGTCCATTCATCGCGATCAATTGTGCCATTCTTCACATCACGATAATTGCGCAAAAGTTGATGAATTTGATCGGTTAATTCCAAAATGGTTTTTCTTTGTACTTGAGTAGGATGGGCAGTTAAAACGGGTACTACATTTACATGTTCAAGGATTTCTTCGGCATTTTTCTTTGGGGCTACAATGTCAATTATGTCACTCAATTTACCTAGATAATCTTGATGAGTATTGTTAAGCACATTAACTTTACTTGCTAGTTCTACATCCTCTGAAATGTTGATCAAGAGTGGGAGAGTAGCAAAATAACGTGCAACAACAATCATTTCGCGATTGTTAAGACTAGCAATTTGCTTTTCAAGTTCTTGATAATCTTTGGCGGCAGAGATTTTAATTAAGTTTTGGATCTTATCGAAAGCTGCTTGACCGATTACTTGCTTAGTTGATTCATTCAGTAAATCAGTTAAAACTTTGCTTTCTTCTGCCACTACATTAACATCGCTGTTATTTTCTAATTTTTTAACAGTCATGGTGAAAAAAGTTCCTTTCTTACTTGTTTTTGCTAAAGCTAAGATACCACATATTTTGCTAAAAATTTAGGTTATTGTGAACAACGTAACAAATTCTTTATTAAATTCATTCACTCCGCAATGCAATTGCAGCATCTTTCTTTGCAGCCATTCGTGCTGGAATATGACCACCTAAGAGGGTGAGGATAGTTGAAATAATGATCAAAACAATAGCAGCAGTAGGATCTAGTTGGGCTACATTTGCCAGATCAGTAATCTTGTAAATGATACTGTTAATTGGGAATGTTAGTAGGTAAGCAATCAGAATGCCTAATACACCAGAGAAAACACCTAGGATGAAGGTTTCGGCATCAAAGACACGAGTAATGTCTTTTTTACGGGCACCTAATGCCTTGAGTACCCCGATTTCCTTAGTTCGCTCAAGTACTGAGGTATAAGTTAAAATACCAATCATAATCATAGATGTGATTAATGAAATACCAGCAAATGCGACAAGGATCGTCGTTATCCCGCTTAAGAGGCCGCCAGTCATTGTGGTAACAGCGTTTGACATGTCAGTATAGAGAATCTTGTCTGATTTTTTCTTCCCTTTGTTCCATTTGTCAAGATAATCAAGTACTTTATCTTTATCATCAAAATTGTTGGGATAAATCATGATGCCAGTAGGGATGTTGGTACCGCCAAGAGTCTGCATTGTAGCTTTCTTTTCATTGGCATTTAGTTTTTGGTTAGTTAATACGCTATGGTTACTCTTCTTTTGTGCCTTTACAATTGCAGAGTTTTTCTTTTCATTAATCACGCGTTGTGAAAGTTGATCGCTATAAGCAATTCCAGTTGATAACAAGGCCATTGAATCTTCGTTTTTAGGACGAATGACACCAGCAATCTTTAGCTTGGTTTGAGCACCGTTATACATGGCGTTATTTACCTTTTTAGGAATAAACATGCCAGTTTGCAATTGCTGATAGTAATCATTGTTGGCAACTACACGAAATTGCTTATTTACTAATTGGCCGAATTTGACGTGTTCCTTATTCTTTAAATCGAAACCAAGATTTTTTAAGGCATTGATGTTAACAGTATTTTTATTGTCAGTAACTAAAACCAAGTCGGTTGCCTTAGTAGGCCAAGTGCCTGAGAGCAATTGATAATTTTGCTTCAAAAATGAGCCTTTCTCTTTATTTAAAGTAGTGGGAAAGACACTTGAACCCAGTCCCATTGAACTCATCGCTTGGGATCTAGCAGCTAGAACAGAATTAGTCTGATCAGGATCCGTATTTGAAAATTGCACGCGTTCAATTTTTCCCTTGTTTTTAGCTAATAAATTCAAGCTTACACCGCGTTGGTAAGACACGTTATTGGCATAATTAGGATTGATCTTCTTGATGTAGTTAACATACTTTGTGCTAATTTTATTAACGTGTTGGGCCTGTTCGCTTTGGTCTTGTTCTGCCGTTACATAGCCGCGGTTTTTGACATTTTTATCCGATTCTTTACGTGCATTAGCTGAAGTAATGTCAGTTGCGGTCTGTGAAATAGAAATCGGATATTTTGCTAAAGCTTTGCTCATTGTGGTATTGATTTGCTTTTGAAAACCATTAGAGATAGCTAAAACTACGGCAATTGAGATAATCCCGATGCTTGAAGCAAAAGCAGTTAGCAGAGTTCGACCTTTTTTGGTCATAATATTGGTGAAACTCAACTTGATGGCGTTCCAGTAAGACATCTTGGTACGCTTGAGGTTAAATTTGTCTTCTTCCTTATTAGGGCTAAAAGGATCAGAATCATGACGAATCTTACCGTCTTGGAAATTAACGATTCTTGTGGCGTATTCTTTAGCTAATTCAGGATTGTGGGTCACCATAATAACGAGTCGATCTTTAGATAGTTTTTTGATCAACTTCATAATTTGGACAGAAGTCTCAGTATCAAGTGCACCAGTTGGTTCATCACAAAGTAGAATATCAGGGTCGTTGGCAATTGCTCGAGCAATCGCTACTCGTTGCATCTGACCGCCAGACAACTGGTTAGGACGTTTATTTAGATGGTCTTTCAATCCCACTTCTGTTAACGCCGCAATTGCTTTTTCATGGCGCTGTTTTTTAGGCACACCAGACAAATTCATCCCTAGTTCCACATTGGCGATGATCGACAAGTGGGGGATTAGATTATAATTTTGAAAAACAAAACCAACGGTATTGTTGCGGTAAGCATCCCAGTCGGTCTCTTTAAAATTCTTGGTAGATTTGCCGTTGATGATCAAGTCACCTTGGTCGTAACGGTCAAGTCCGCCAATTACGTTTAACATGGTAGTTTTTCCAGAACCACTCGGACCTAAGATAGCGACGAATTCCTGATCACGGAACGAGATTGTAACGTCGTCTAAAGCGTGTGTGATGTTGTCCCCCACCTTATATGACTTAAAAATATGCTTTAGTTGAAGCATTGCATCCCTCTTTTCTAAATTACAGTAAATCTTTCTAATCCTGTCATGACTAAGATAGCTTGCAGGATAAAGAATAAAACGATTAATCCCATGATAACGAAATGACGGCGTTTATGCATGACAAACACACCGGCAAATTCGCGGATAATTGCGTTAGGCAAGTAGTAGAATCTGGTGTAAGCACCGACACCATTGGCTTTTAAACCAACTTCCTTAGCCAAGAGAGCAGCTCTAAAAATATGGTAATTATTGCTAAAGAAGCGTGCCTTGAAGTGGGAATTACCAAAATCTTTTGTGGCAATACGCTTAGAAAAGAGCATGTTTTCGTATGTGTTTTTCGATTGATCTTCTAATAAGATACGGTCAACACTAACGCCACGCCGTTGTGCAAAACGAGACATAGCGAGTGCTTCAGAGATTTTTTCGTCAGCGCCTTGACCACCTGACATGATCAGGATAGGGCGCTTGCGGCCCTTTTGATACTGGCGGTTAGAGTATTGAATTGCTCGATTAATTCTAGCCGCAAGCAGTTTTGATACTTGGTCGCCATTGATTAGCCCAGCCCCTAGAACGATTAAATAGTCTTGGTGGTAGGTACGAGGATAAATTTGATATAGAAGTAAGTTTACCAAAAAGTTGTAAAGCACCAATCCCAAATAAATTGCAATCGCGGGAATTGAAGCTAATGCGAGACTAAGCCAACGTGGCAAGTACTTACCTGGTCCTAAGAGCACGATAATACTAATAATTAATGCTAAAAATCCGGTAATTAAAGTAAGCAAGTTAGGCAAAGTATGGCTTTCATATTTCCAAACGAAATAGGCATTCCAGAATAGAAAAATCCAGGCGAAAATTAATAATAAGACAATGCAAAATAATGCAGCTAGAAATAGTAGGTCATAGGCACGTTGCAAGCCGTGACTCGTACTTTTGTGCACCATAACGGTGATCCAAGAGAGCAGTGAGACTATAAAGATAGTAAACAAAACGCCATTAATCAAACGTCTTGGTTCGATAAGCCAAGAGATTAAAAAGACAAAAAATATCAGTAACATAAAGACTGAAATGTAGAAGAACTCACCGCGTCTCCCCAAAAAAGCGATGATCTGATTAAGCATAGATAGATACTCCTCCTTAGGTATTTTTTCTTATTTACATTATAATAGAAACAATAATTACTAGTTGAAAGAATCAAGGTGTGAATGAAAAATGAAGAGATTTGGACATTACCTGGGAAATATTGCAGGGGCTGTGTTAGCTTTGGTAATGTATTCTGAATTAGAAGTACTTTACTTTAGACCTCAGCGATTTGATTTGGGGCAATATCGCGTCTTCGTTACGGCGCTTGCTACGGTAATAGTTTTGTTTGCAATTTCCTATATTTATCGCAGGCAATTAAAAGAAGAAAATGATTGGGGCTTTGATGAAACACCACACTGGGACTGGCGCAGAATCGGAATAGCGATGATCGGTTTTGTACTGATTGTAGTAGGTTCGATTGTGATGCTTAATCTAGTTGGTGGCGGCGTTTCAAAGAACCAGGAAAGCTTGAATAAAATAGCGGAATACAATGCAGGTTTATTTAGGATCCTAGTAGTTTTCATCGCGCCATTTTGTGAGGAACATATCTTTAGAGGGATGTTTTTCAATATCTTTTTCACTAAGAAAAATACTAGAAATAAGTGGCTAGGTATTGTTGCAAGCGGATTTTTATTTGGCTATATGCATGATCCGGCATTAAGTAAGTATATCTTAGTATATTGGGTCTTAGGCATGGTTTTAGCTTGGGTCTATATGTCAACCAAGGATTTGCGCTATTCAATTTTGGTGCACATGTGCTATAACGCGTTAGGTTTTATTTAAAGATTGAAACAAGAGGATTAGCTTAAAGCTAGTCCTCTTTAACTTCATTAATAATTTCTTGCGCACCTTTACAAAAATCTTCTAGACCAGTAATTTGATAAGTTTGTGCGATCATCTCAGCTTTAGCTAAATCTGCTGGTTTTTTATTAAAATGATAACTAATAATGTATTTTAGCAATGAGATTCCGGTTTGAGGAAAGTATAAGTCTGGTAAAAAGGGTAAATGCTCACTAGCTGCTATAAATGGTGCAGTTTCTTGATAATGATGTTCTTCGACTAATTGTGAAAGGAGATTGAATAGAATACCAGCGATTGCTAATAACTCTTTATCGCTCTTAAACTGATCTATTTTATGGATCACTTGTTTGGTGATCATAATATTAGTTGTATAATCATAAAATTGCATGAAATTAGTATAGAGTTCAAGTTTGAATCTATTAAAATTAGGAATACTAAAAATTTTATCTTTTAGTTGTTGAACGATGTTTTTATCTGGATGATAATTGTCACTTAGATCATTTTTGATAGTTTCGATAAACCCCTTATTGATTAAGACAAGTTCTTGTTTTTGCTTAGTCGGTAGATCCATTTTTTTAATAATTTGAATGACTTCATTAACTTTGGAAATATCAGAATGATAAACAGCATCAATTACTGTTTTATTTAGCGAGTTTACTTGTGCTTTTAGTTCATCCTTTTTGTCTGCTAATTCTTCGAAAAAGTCAGTAATTGAAAGATCATTATGTTTAAGAATGGCTAATAAATCCTCTGCTGTAATTCTATGAATATTCTTTTCAACTTTAGCATAATAAGAAGTACTGATAATATGACCAACCCATGCTTTTTGAGTTTTGTTTTCTGCTAGTCTTTTTTCTTTGAGTAATTCACCAATTGTCATAGGTTTATCCTCCGAATGTCGAATACGCCATTTTTTAAAATCAATTTCTTTTTCACTTTATTATAATTTCAACAACAAACGAAACAAAGAAAAAGGGGTAAGATTTATGAACGTATTTCTTAAAAACGCAGACTTTAGAAGATTTTCAGTAGCTAGTTTTCTTTCAGGCGCAGGCGATATTCTTTTCTACTTGGCTTTCATGACTTATGCTAGCAAATTACAAAACTACTCATTAGCACTTTCATTAATTGCAATTTCTGAATCAGTTCCAAAATTATTCGAGATCTTTGGTGGTTACCTTGCTGATAAGACTAAGAAAAAGTTTCGCAATATCTTTTTAGCAGCATTTGTCCGATTCATCTTATATGGTTTAGTAGGATTATTGTTTATCACTAAAATGTCACAGTGGAATTTGGTTTTAATCATCGTTGTTGTGAATTTCTTATCAGATACTATTGGTTCATATTCAGGTGGCTTGGTTGCACCATTAATTGTTGATATTGTTGGTAAAAAAGAATACGGGAATGCAGTAGGCTTTAATGGCGGCGTAAATCAAATTATTAGTATGGGTGCTCAATTCATTGGTTCAGCACTTTTGCTAGTAATGTCATACTCAACTTTAGCCTTTGTTAATGCAGGTACTTTCTTGTTAGCAGGTTTGTTATTTGCCAGTGTTGGCTTAAAACATCAGAAGGATCAGAAGCCACTTGAAAAACAGGAAGTTAATGATCAAAACTTTTTCCAAACAATGAAAACTTCATTGACCCAAGTGAAGAAACAATCAGGATTATTGACTGTGGTATTAGTAATCGCATTATTAAATGGAGCTTTAGATACCATTACTCCATTGACAACAATTGTACTTGCAGCTCATCGTTCAACTATGCTAATCGGCACTTATAGCTTTACTATTGCTTTGTTTGGTGTGATTACTGGCGCAGGCTTTGCATTGGGTTCAATGTTTGGACCACAATTATTCAAAAAATTAACAGTTTTTAGTTTAGTAATTATTTCTGCCAGTTTAAGTATTGTTACTACAACAAGCATTTTCCTAGGAAATACTTACGTAATTATGATAACAATGTTTTTCTTGGCAGCTATTGCAGGAGTTGCTTCAATTAAAATGGAGCAATGGCTAGTAACATCAGTTGATCATAAAATCTTGGCTTCAACTGTTGGATTATTAAATACAATCTTAATGGCTGTTGCTCCAATTATGACAACAGTATTAACCACAATTTCTGGTTCATTCAATGTTACTGTTGCTTTGGTTACATTATTAGTAATCCAGGTAATAACATTAATTGTAGCGATTTTTGTCAGTTTAAAAACTAGAAAAGTGACTCAAAATTCAAACGAAGTAGCAGCTGCTTAAAAAAGTGTTTGGGAAAGAACGGTTTCTCAGACACTTTTTTAATGCTTTTGGACAAAAAATCGCCGCAATCGTTATTATAGCAACACTTTCAGACGACTGAATTATTTTTGAAAAACTTTGAATTATCCCTTGCAATTAATAACATATGTTATACAATAAAGGTGCAAGGAATATGGGAACAAAAAGTTCCAACAAGTTAAGTGATATAGAAATTAGAGGTATTCATTATGTTAGTTTCAAAGAATTTAGTTAAAGTTGTTTCAATCGCAGTTGCTTCAATGAGTTTAATGGGTGTTGGTGCTTCAGTTAGTCAAGCAGCTAGTTTTCCTGCTCCAAAGTTAGGTGTTGCCGAAACTATGCCAACTGATCCTGCAATTAAAAAGGGTGACAAGATCTTTGTTACTGTAAAGGACACTAAGAACCAAAAAGTTAATGTTTTGGACGCACAAGGTCACAAGACTAGCCAAAAGGTTTCAATGGGTTCAACTTACACCGTTAAGGATGTTAAGAAAGCTGCTGGCAAGAAGATCGTCAAGATCAACAAGAGTCAATGGTTGAACATCAAAGACGTTGTAAAGGATTAATTAAAAGCTAAAAATTTGTAAGCTTGCATAATGAATACCATGTCAAAAGCCGTGAAAGTAAATTACTTTTACGGTTTTTAATTTTCTTTTTCTGGCCAGATTTGTTGTACGTCTTTAAAAATTTCAAGCCATTTTTGAGCAACTTCCATGCAATTCAACTGAACTATGGTATCAATCATTGCCAATACAGGCTGTGCGTTGAGAGTGTGGCAGTAGTCGATAATTTTTTGTAAAAGGGTCAATGTTAAACTAAAGAACATGAGATAGAAGGGAAGTTCTATCTTTTTTAATTCATTAAGAATTTTTTGAGCGTAATCTAGCTTCTTTTTGAAAACTAAGGCAATAACTGTATCAGATAAACCACCTATGAAAATGGTGGTGTTTTCGTTCAAACTTTCTGTAGGATGAAAGTTGTGAATAATTCGCAGAGCAATTTGATAGCCGATTTTAGAATTTAGCAAAAACGGTGAGTTAGCAAAGAGCAAGATATTGTATTTAGACCAAACGGTGTTGTGAAGCAGGTATGAACCGATTCGATTAATGTCTGCAGGTGTTAGATAGTTTTTACCAGTCATGAGAAATAATTGATTGCAGACAAGAATGATGTTTTTGAGTTCGAGAATATTTTTGGTGGCGTGATAATGATTTAGCTGCTCCTGAACAAATTTTTCGAGTACCTTTGTATCATTGTCTTTAATGGCCGTTATAATGTCGTCTGGCAATGTAAATTCTGTTTTCATTGCAGCGTAATGCGTGAATTCGTTAAGCGTAATGTTGATGCGCCTGAGTAATGCAATGGCAGTGCTAAACTCAACTTCTACCTGATTGTTTTCCCAGCGTGATAACTTGGAGATTGAACAAATACCCTTGCAGGCTTCAGTTTGAGTGATTTCTTGATCTTTGCGCAATTGTTTGTAAACTGAACCATATTTGAACATAATTTTTTACCTCGATTTGCAGATCTGCAAATATGTTAGATTTAGGCTTATTATCTTGCGATAATCAAAATACATCAAGTACTTGGAGGAAAAAATGAAAGGTAAAAGAGTTTTGAAAGTATCTATATTAGTAGTAATTTTGGCTTTAGTAATTGGAGCGAGTTTAATGTTTAGAAAAGGTAATGCAGGTCCGATAGTGCAAAAAGAGCTGACACATCAACAGTTTAATCAAATCGATGTAAATGTTGCTAACGCAAATATTAAGATTCAAAAAGGTGACAGTTATCGTGTAATCTATAACGGTAGAGAAAAAATGGTACCGGCAGTTAAAGTTGAAAATAGTGTTTTAAAGGTTGAACGTAATAATGGATCTGTAAATATTAATGCAAATATTTTTGATTTGTTTAAGAAGAATTCGATTGTACCTACGATTACAATTGAAATACCTAAAAAGAAGCTTGATAAAGTGACGATCGATAGTTCAAACGGTAATGTAACAGTGAAAGATCTTGCTCTTAAGCAAGGTAAAATCGACACGTCAAATGGTAGTGTTGTGGTTAGAAATAGTGTGGCTCAAGGATATGACCTTGATACATCTAACGGACGAATTACAGTGAATGGACAAGATGAAGGCGACACATATAGCCAAAATGACGTCGGGGATAATGTGCTAGAGATTGATACTTCAAATGGAAATATCACAGTAAATTAGGAATGATAAAAAAGCGCAATTTTGTAGATTGCGCTTTTTTAATGCTTTTAATCAAGAAGATCTGGCTTATGTTGCTTTGCATATTTGAAAATTAAGTGAGCATTGGAATGCATAAACTTTTTGAAAAACTTGATTTGTTCTTAGCTAAATCCATCATTATTTAGCCATTTATATGTAGGTAAAATAGCTCTTGCTTCATTGAAGCCCCAAACGGCAACATAATAAATCCTCCTCTCGATTTTTACTTAGTTTTAACCAGCTTAAATTTGCAGATCTGCAAATTTTCTGCATTTTTCGTCATTATCCTGCGATACTAGCCTCAAGTAAAATACAGGAGGACAAAAAATGATTTACAAATATTCTTCACATGCAAAATTCATTATGTTAACTATTTTAGGCTTGATTGCTAGTACACAACAAATCATTTTTGCATATATGGTACAGACATTGACCAATGTTGGTACGCAAAGAAGGTTTGGCGATTTAGCACAATTTCTAGTTATTGTTATTGGGGCGTTTATTGCGACTTTTATTGCTTCGCTGATTTTCAATCGGTTAAAAACAAGTGCTATTCAAGAGACTAATACGACGCTGCGAGCTGGCATTTTAAAGGGGATGCTGGGTCAGACTAGCAAAGAAAATACTGCTAGCTTAGGCTTTTTAACTACAGATTTTAAACTGCTGGAAACTAATCGTTTTGATGCCGAAATTGAAATAATGATGCAGGCCTATATGATTGTCTTTGCGCTAGGGTATACTCAATTGGTCGCGTGCAGACGCCAACCTTGTATATGGTCTATCAAAGAGACCAGGCAATCAAAAACTTTAAGCCGGAACCCTATTTTGAACTAAATGCTGAAATTCTTGCTAATCAGCAAAAATTCGTCGCAAAATTAGACCCTTATCAGCGATTTAAAGACGAAGCAGGGCTAATAACGTTCATGCAAGCTAAACGTGTTCAGAAAAGCTCACAGGCCGGTTTAATCAAGGACGTCCAAAAACAGGCTAAAAAGCGTGCTAGTCCCCAACTATTCTCACTATCCAGTCTGCAAAGTGCCATGAATAAACGTTATCACGCCAGCGCCAGCCAAACCTTAGCAGCCATTCAAAGCTTATATGAAGCCAAGTTGTTGAGTTATCCCCGAACGGATTGTGCTTATATCACTGATGAAGAATTTGAGTATTTAGTGGCTAATCTGACGAAGTATCTGGGGTTAGTCTCTAAGCCAGTCGCTTTAACCAATACCACCCCAAATAAGCGCTATGTTAATGGAAAAAAGGTTGAAGAACACTACGCCATTATCATGACTAAAGTCGTGCCGACGAAAGAGAAACTAGCCAGCTTGCCTAAATTACAGCAACAAGTCTATGACTTGGTTTTAAGAACCACATTAGCCATGTTTGCTGATCCGTACGAGTACGAAGAAACCACCATTATCACCCAAGTTGGTGACGCCAATTTTAAAGCAACCGGTAAGGTCCCAACTAACCAAGGTTGGCAAGCTTTATTTGATGAAACCAAAACCGAGCAGCAAGAGGCAGCCACCTTACCGCTCGTTCACCAAGGCGATCAAGTCCAAGCAAATCTGCAAACACCGCAAAAAGAAACGACACCACCGGTGCCCTTTACCGAAGGTACCTTAATTACGGCAATGAAGACGGCCGGTAAAACACTTGATGATGAAGAAGCCCAAGCGATTCTTAAAGATGTGCAAGGCATTGGAACGAGTGCAACCCGGGCAAATGTGCTGGAAGTGTTAAAGAAGCGCGGCTATTTAGTTACTGAAAAGAACAAGCTCCACGTCAGTGAAGCGGGGATTACTTTATGTAAAGCGGTTGAACTCGAACCCTTGTTAACTAGCCCAGAGATGACAGCAAAATGGGAGCAAGCGTTACAACAAATCAGTACCGAAGAACGCACCCCGGATAACTTTTTGAACCAAATCAAAAAGTTCGTGGAAAAATTGATTGCTGATGTTCCGACACAATTAACCGGCAGTGCAGCCATTAAGCAACAAATTAATCACCAACAGCAAGCGCAAAAAGCCGCCGAAGTCTTCTTAGAAACACCACAAGCAACCGTGTTAAATAAACAGAAGTTTTACATTGTGAAACCCAAGCAAGGTGAAGATTTTACCTTACCTAAGAAATGGAGTAGCAAGACGCTCGGGAAGACCGCAATTAAAGCGTTGGTCACCAAGGGGGAAACGAGCAAATTAAAGGGTTTCAAGAGCAAAAAAGGAAAGTTGTTTGACGCCAAGTTAAAGCTTGACGGCCACAAATTAAGTTTTGATTTTGATTAGAACCTGCCTACCGCCCTGCACGTTGTTTCGGTTGGTGAACTCGTCATTTAGGTTTACTTTTCAAAAACCAAAAAGTGAACCTAACCAACGAGTGTAATTGTAAAAGAAGGAGGATATATCATGAAAAATGAACTGGAAGCATTAGCAAGCGAATTACCTATTTTGACGGATAAAAGCAGTTATAAGTACCTATCAGAAGTTGCGGGTAATGGCAAATATATTCAAGTTGCGTGGCAAAAAAAGAATGCTGAATATTTAGCACTTTACGGCACACAATCTATCAAGTTACCCCAAATTGATAATTCTGTAGAGTTTGTAGACGCCGAGGAGGGTTAATCATGCCAAGTAAAGTTGAAACTGAAAAATGGAAAAGGCAGCTTGTCGAAAATGCCGAAAAAGAAATTTTAAAACTAACTGATAGTGAAAAATTTAAAATTTATCTTGATACCGTAGCAAAGTTTCACCGGTATAGCCAACGTAATATTGACCTTATCTATTCTCAAAATCCAAGTGCCAGCCAAGTTGCAGGCTTTAAAAAATGGCAGAATGATTTTAAACGATCAGTAAATAAAGGAGAAAAAGGGATCAGGATTGCGGCCCCTATTATTAAAAAACTAACTCCAGAGGATCAGAAAAGGCTTGATACGACCGAAGAAAAAGCCATAGTTGGTTATCGCTATATTCCAGTATTTGACATATCACAGACAAGCGGCGAACCAGTCCTAAGTGCTAAAGATTTTGTCAAAGAAAATTTAGCGGATCATAAAAACGTTACTAACCTATACAACGAACTCAAAAATTATTTGAATAGCAATACTGATATTAAAGTCAGTGAAAAGAGATTGTCAGAACTTGGTGGCGCTAAAGGCTATTTTCAACCTAGCACTAGTGAAATCGTTATTGGTGGCGATGAGCCCGACAATGCTTTGAAACTAAAGACTTTATATCACGAATATGCACATAGCCAGCTACACGGGTTAAAATCAACCTTTAAAGATCGGCCACGAGCCTATCAGGAAACCCAAGCCGAAGCGATTGCATATGTCGCCATGCAAAACATTGGGGTTGATACGGGCAATTACTCCCTCGGGTATGTAGCTACCTGGGCCAAAGATAAAGCCGTGATCCATAGTGCTTTAAGTGAAATCCAGCAAGTTAGCAACAAAGTGATTGAGCTTAGTGACGGGTTAACCAAACAATTAGGCTTACAAGAAGCACAAAAAGAGCCTGAGCATGATTTAAAAAAGCTATCAGCCCAGGATCTTAATAAGTCCTATCAAGGCTTGCAACTGCAAGTTAAGCAATCAACTAATCCACAACAAAAATCAGAATTAAAAAATCAATTAACCGATGTGCACCAGGAAATTAGTGATCGAACGCAAAAGCAGCTACAAGCGTTTGCTAAACAGAATCCGAAAATCAAACAACCTGATCCTGAATCTGATCAAAGTCTGAAACGTTAGCCAGTTTTTAAAGGACATGCTATAATAAAGACAGAAAAAGGAAGCCCCGCTGGAACAGGACTTCCCATACAAGCCGCTTTAAAGGCGGTGGCCTAGATTACAAAACTATATTGTCGCCCTGTAACCGACCAAAGTTACGCAGGGCGGCTTTTTTATTTGTTCCTTTTGTCGATGTATGTTAGCAACGCCAAAATAAACATTGCAAACAGCAACATCAACGAGAGTGTCTGGAAGACGCTCATTGACTGTGAAACCTTTCTGAAGATTATTCCATGTTCCCATGGGCCTCACCTCGCAAGGGAAAAGACAGCCACCGCCCTTAAAACTTCTTGCTTGGTCTATTATACAGAAAACTTGTATAGGAAGAAATATTTCTTGTAACCAGTGTGTATTTTTTGCTTTAGAATGATTGAAATTTGTTTGATTAAAAAGCAATAGCTATGTAGTTGCTTGGACATTAAAGTAGGAGTGATATTTATGATAAAAGAAACACCAAGAAACATTGAAGAGTTGAAAAAGAAAGCAAATAATAAAAACAGTTGGCGTGAACGTTTGTCTGCTGTAAATGTTTTAAAAGAATATGATTGCAAGCAGTCTAAAGATATACTTGCTAGACTTGCTATAAATGACCCAGTGTTTAAAGTGAAAGAAACGGCGTTTCGTGCTGCTCAAGCATTAGGCGTAACCAGTCATGGAAATCCTATTTATTTAGGTAAAGGAAAGAAGGGAAATCTGGTTAAGGGGATTAATAAAAAACTTGAAAAGGTTAGAAATTCATTGCCAGATGATTATTCGTTCGAAGATTTTAAGAGTGAATTTCAAAAAAAATATCCAAGCGCATATGATGTTTATGAGGGTACTAAAAAAGATTTTGATGGTTGGCTTAAAAAATCAGAAGCAAATTTACCCCATAGAAAATAAAGAGAGTAAGACAGATTAAACGCATAATGTATATAAGTTTTGAAGTTTAGGAGGACAAGATGGCTATTTTAAAACGCACTATTATTTTTGAAGACGATTTAGTTAACGGTACAGCTACCTTAAATTTAAGTTCTGGTGAAGTTAAATCAATAATATTTAAGAATAAAACCATTGAATTTTTTTTAAACTTCAACGTTGATAAAGCTGCGTTTGATGAAAAAAAGGGATTTAAAGATAATCCTGAAATCAGTAAAAAAATTTCTGATAAACTACTACAGATTGACACTAAGATTATAAATTATCTCGTTGGTTTTTTTAATTTGGTTAATTTGGATTCAAACAAAATAACGAAGAAACTCCAAATAAATTTTAATGATGGCACTTGGACAGATTGTCCCTTAAACTTGAAAATCATTTTTCCAGATAGAACTATGAGCATGTCCTTATCTGATGAGGATAACTTAAAACGATTAGGAAGTTGTATCATTCACAATCAAAACATACCATTATCGTTATTGATTTTGCAGCACAGCAAATCTATTATAGATTTAAGAATAAGGTATGTATCTTTGGCTATGGCAGCAGAAATTGGTGTTAAAGAAGCTTTTAGTAGTCAGAGCACTGAACTTAGACTACTAATTGAGAACTTACCGAGTCCATCAATTGTTAAATTAACAAGTGATAAAGTCTTTAATCCCATTTTTGGTTGGAAAATACCTAAAGAATTGAGAGCAGCACTTGGGAAGGGAATGGAGTGCCGAAATAAATTAATTCATACTAATGGGGACTCTATTCCCGAATTGTCAAATCAAGTGCAACACTTGCTAAACTTCACTTATAAGTGGTCTAGGTGGTGGTCATGCGAGTAGCTGCTCAGCCATGAATTCATTGGCTGATTTATAACCAAATAGTTTACGTGGTCGTTGGTTAAGTGCCGCGGTCGCTTGCTTAATATGATCATCACTGAAACTGGTAATTGATTGACCTTTAGGGATAAATTCTCTTAGTAGCCCATTAAGCTGTTCGTTACTGCCCCGTTCTGACGGCGTATAAGGATGAGCAAAATATAGGTTGGTACCAGTGACCTCACTCAGCGCAGAAAATTCTGCACCATTATCAAAAGTGAGTGACTTAACCACCTCAGCATCAAGTTTATTCACAAACTGTTGAACTGCAGCCTTACAGGTTTCAGCCTGATAGTTGGGGATTCTGATCACGACTTCGTAGCGCGTCATTCGTTCAGTTAGGGTGAGCAGTGCCGGTTGATCGCTGGTTCGCTTGCCTTTGACTAAATCACCTTCCCAATGACCAAATTCAGAACGATCATTAGCCGCTACTGGTCGCTGTTCAATTGAAGTCCCCAAGATCTTTTTATTTTGGCGTACACGACCCGTACGGTGCTTTTGGTGACGTTTGACCTGTTGTGGTAAATCGATATTGGCGACAGCTAGTAACCCGCGATCAATGTAACGATAAACAGTGGGTGTTGCGGGGCAATATTCAGCTGGATGGTGACGTTTATAAGCACCGACAAAGCTATCTACACTGTGCACTCGGAACTTAGCCTTAAGCGCAGTGGTCAATTGGTTAAAGAATGCCGGACTATATTCGAGTAGACTTTTGCGATGGCAATTTAAACGGCGTTGTTCGTATTGAATTTGACCGCTATCGGCAAAATAACGCTGGGTATAAACGCCATAACTGGACATTTGAGTCACGGTGCCGCGCTTGATTTCACGGCTGATCGTGCTGGGATCGCGTGCTAATCTTTTAGCAATCGCCCTGATCGAATAATGATCTTCATAAAGACTCTGGATTTGGCCACGCTCCTCACGTGATAGTTGCTTATAAGAAGCTGTTTAGTATCTTTGATTTTGACCCAATAATTTGATAAACTACTGTCAAAAAAGTTGGTGATCATATGCAACATTTTAGTCATCATTACCAAAGCGATATTTCTCGGCAACAATTCGATTTGATCCGTCAGGATCTGGAAGCTTCAAGAAAACGAACTCACCCAAAACACATTGATCCTTATGATATCTTCTGTGCCATGCTCTATGTCCTTAAAAATGGCTGTACTTGGCGTGATTTGCCGGCTGATTATCCAAAGTGGTCCACCGTTTACTACTATTGGATGAGTTGGTCAAAAGCCCCCACCCCTGATAAACCAGCTTTATTAACTCAGGTTTTAAAAAAATTGTCGCTGATCGACGATTAAGGCAAGGGCGGTCAGCCCGAACTTCGTTCGTCATTTTAGATGCCCAAAGCATTAAGAACACCGCTACCGCTGAAAATAAGGGTTACGATGGTGGCAAGAAAATTTCCGGCATTAAGCGCCATTTAGCCGTCGACATCAATGGATTCCCGCAAGCTATCCATATTACCCGGGCTAACATCACTGATCGTGACGGGGCGATTGCACTCGTCACCCTTAATTTAGAGCAGTTTAAATTGGTTCGAACCATGATGGTTGATAGTGGTTATACCGGCCAAAATTTTGCCAATGAGATTAGCAGTTTAACCTCAGCCAAGGTAATCGTCGTTAAAAGAAATGAGTTACACCAATTTTCGGTTATCCCCCAACGGTGGCTCATTGAACGTTCATTTAGTTGGTTGGGAAATTATCATCGTTTATGGCGTAACTGTGAGCGTAAGCTCAACACTAGTCTCATGATGGTTTCGTTAGCTTTTATCAGGTTACTTCTCAAAAGATACTAAACAGTTTCTAAGATTTTTTGATGGTATCTTTAGATTGGGCCATGAAGTCCGTCCTAACTTATTGGTTTTGTCACTTATAAGTTTAAGGCTTCATGGCCTTTTTGGTCTAGTTATTTAGGTGTTGCACTTACATTGTAAATCCGGCGTCACAAAAAAATTGACTGACGAGTCAATAATTCGTTGACTCGTCAGTCAATCGCGACTATACTGAAAAGGTCGATACCGACATATTAAAACGTGTTTCAAGTTTGACCTTAAGGAGGATGACAAAAATGACAACAGCTATTATCGAACTTGACCATCTTCAAAAAAACTTTGGCAAGTTTGCCGCATTAAAAGATGTCAGTTTCACGTTGGCACCCGGTCAGGTTCTGGGTTTTCTAGGACCTAGTGGGGCCGGCAAATCCACGACCATTCGAGTTATTTTAGGCTTATTAAAAAAGAGTGGCGGCTCAGTGACCGTCTTCGGCAAAGATGCCTGGCGGGATGATGCGGCGATTCATCAACGCATCGCCTATATTCCTGGGGACGTTTATTTATGGCCAAATCTTTCTGGCGGCGAAATTATCGACCTATTGCTACGTTTAAATGGCCGCCAGCATAATCAAAAGACCGATGAACTAATCAAGGCCTTTGAATTTGATCCGAAGAAAAAAGCTCGTACCTATTCAAAAGGCAATCGTCAAAAAGTAGCGTTAATTGCTGCGTTGTCGCAAGATGCCGATTTGTATATTTTTGATGAACCCACTTCTGGGCTTGATCCATTAAATGAACAGATTTTCCAGCAAGAAGTTTTAAAACTGAAAAGAGCCGGTAAAAGTGTGCTGCTATCAAGCCACATTTTGTCCGAAGTCGAGCGAATGTGTGATTCAATTGTTATCATCCGTGATGGTAGTGTGATTGAGAGCAGCAATCTTGATCAATTACGGCATCTATCGCGGATCAAAATTGAAGTCACCACCGCTACCCCAATGACTGCTTTGGCAAAGCAAGCTGGCGTTCACGACCTCACTTATCGCGATTCCGAGCACACCAAGGCGGTTTTCACCGCTGATCGAGACGCGCTTGGCACCATCATGACCACACTGGCCGCCAACACCGTGGTCGACATGCAATCAACGCCGCCAACGCTGGAAGAATTATTCCTGCGTTATTATGGAAAGCAAGGTGAGACTCATGCGGCACAGTAATCGGAACGCAGGTTATCTGCTTCGGGCAAACCTCAAACAAAATCTAAAATTTTCACTCATCTGGCTTGTCATTTTGATCATGATGATTGCCAGTGGTGCTGGCAAATTGGAAGCAGACTTTGCAGGCGGGGCCTCGGGCTCTAAAGAGATTGTCAAAATGCTGCAAGCGCCGGGCATGGCGGCAATGTTTGGCGCGATGCCAAAGGTGGACACGTATAACACAGCGATTGTGTTTGCTGGTGTGATGGTCGTCTTCATGATTATTTTGCAGGCCTTATGGGTTATGCCGCTGATGATTCGCAACACCCGCGGTCAAGAAGAAAGTGGCTTGCTCGAAACGGTTCGCGCTCGCAATGTTGGGCGAACGGCTGCCATCACCGCCGCTTCGCTTGAGCTTCTCATCGACAGTGCCATAATGGGTATCCTCTATTTTGTCTCGTTGGCCGCTGTCAACATGGGTGGTACTGACTTGTACGGTGACTTCCTGTTTTCACTGGGGATGGTGATCGCCAACTTGCTATTCGGAGCCATTGCGTTGCTATTCGCGCAACTAACCAATAACACACGTACAGCCAATATGTTGAGCTACATGGTGCTGACTGCCGCTTATTTGGTTCGGCTGGTCACCGATATCCAGCATCAAAATCTGACGTGGTTATCACCAATTGGTTGGTTCGAAAAAGCAAACTTCTATACTGATAACAACGTCTGGGCTTTAGGTTTGGCCTTACTGGTCAGCATTCTGCTTGCGGCCAGCGCCACCATGATTGCCCGCAACCGCGATCTGGGCGCCGGGATTATTGCTGAACGCACCGGCCGAGCCAAAGCTGCCGGCTGGCTTCGCTCGATCCCTGCCTTACTGTGGCGAACTGAGCGCAGATTATTTGCTGGGTGGTTAATCGGCGCCGTGGTGTTTGGCGGCGTCATGGGTAGTGTGCTCGGCAGCGTTGGCGACATTCTTAAAACGAATCCGCTTTATCGTAAAATACTAGATGTT
Source organism: Lactobacillus sp. UMNPBX1 (assembly GCF_002554085.1). NCBI lineage: Bacteria > Bacillati > Bacillota > Bacilli > Lactobacillales > Lactobacillaceae > Lactobacillus > Lactobacillus sp. UMNPBX1. The sequence continues at coordinate 45,301 of NZ_PCZI01000005.1, read as the reverse complement.
GGCCAAATCAACGCTGCCAATCAGACCATGGTCCTGTCATTCTTAGGCATGTATCTCGGCATTTTCGTCGCATTAGCCGTGACTGCTGGCGTCCAAGTGGCATTCCGACTCAAACGCGATGACAACCTTGGTTACTTGAGCGTCATTCATGCCGAAAAGCCAACGCGAACCACGATCAGTGTCAGCTACTATTGCTTTGGTCTGCTGGCAGGCGTGTTCGTCCTTTCTGCTGGGCTGCTGGCCTTGTTCTTCACTGGGAACACTGTTCTCAGTCACCCGTTGCCGCTCAAGTACCTCGGTCGCCTATTCGTGGCTAGCGTTCCGGCTGTGATATCGTTTATCGCCCTTGGCATCGCACTAGTCGGTCTGTGGCCACGCTTAAGCAGTCTATTCTGGCTGTATATGGGAGCCGGTCTGATCGTTCAAATTTTCCGGGGATTGTTTGATTTGCCAAAACACGCAGGCAACTTCACACCTTTTGGCTGGATTGCCAATGTACCGGTTGAAAACGTTGATCAAACATGGCTAATCGTGATGGTTGTTAGCGCTATAGTATTATTTATTCTTGGCATTGCTGGTTATCGCCGTCAGGATTTGAGCCTATGAAAAATGTTGTGACAGATTCTGAAAAGGTCACCCGAATCCTCAAAACAGCGACGGAAATTTTCGGCCAGCAAGGCTTCATCAAGAGCAAAACCGATCAGATTGCCAACCAAGCACAAGTATCTAAGGGCTTGCTCTTCCATTATTTTGGCAATAAACAAGCGCTGTATCTTGACGCTTTCAAATATGCCTATCATCGAATTTATGATCACATGGACCCTAAAAAGTGGCAGAATGCCCCTGGCTTGGCTGCCATGATGACCACTGCAGTTAAGTATGAGTTGAAACTACAATTCAAATTCCCAGCTGAATACCGCTTGATAATGCAAGCCTATGCTGATTTACCGCATTTTCCCGAACCGTTGCGACAACAAGTGCAGCAAGAAACAACTGCCGTATCCGCTGAAATCGATCGCATTTTTCGCGAGAAAATTGAACAGCTGCCTCGTCGTGAGGGCCTGTCAGTCGATGACGTTTTCGGTGTCGTTTCTGCCTTAATCGCCCAACAAACGGCGGTCACCATCAGACTCATTGCCAGTGGCCATTATCGCAAGTTTGAAGATCTGCAGTCCGTGGTTGAGACGATGGCACGCCAGTTATTGATTGTCGAACACGGCTTTTTACCAGATGAAAGTTGACGTCAGCTGATAGATTAAGAAAACCTCAGGGAAACCCGCCCTGAGGTCTTTTTAGTTAGTGGCCACTGCCACTTACTTGTCTTCGAGTCTAAATTCATAGCCAAGTTTGTTTCGGTAATACACCGGTGACATGGCACCACCACAATCTTCACACACAAATTGAGGCGGTTGATCAGGACTATACGCTAAGTCACTTCCATCAAGCATGATCACAATCTCTCGTGGTATTTCCTCATCTTGAATTTGACTATCGAAAATACCTGAAATATCTTCACCTTTGGGTGAATATTCTCGTAATAAACCATTAGTATTTTCGTTTGTACCACGTTGCCATGGAGCATGTGGATCTGGAAAATACACTTTAGTGCCATTTAATTCTAGCGTTATTCGACTATGCTGGGAGAATTCTTTTCCTCTATCAGGTGTAACGGTTTTACATTTATCTTCTCCTACATTTCTTAGTAGATTGATCATACAATCAACCAATCATTAAATCAGCCTTTCATATTAACGGCTTTAGGGCCAATTTTATTTGTAGGTTATGGTTCAGTATAGCATGAAACCCCAAACAGCCAATAGGGTATGCTTTATGTGTTAATTGGTTAGTTACATTATTATTTTTAATCGGTTCATGTTTGCCGATGCTGGTTTCTAATTTATTTCAAAAGAAGATTCAAACTGCAGCAGAAAATTGGACAACTGCTAATGATAAATATGTTAGTCATATTAAAAATTTTCTGGCTGGTAGCACAACATTAAATTTATACAACAAGCGCGATAATGCGGTTAAGAAAAATCAAGTTTTGATCAATCAATTAGAAGATGCTTTGCGTAAAATGAACTTACTCAATCTAGATACTAGTTCTTGGATTAACTTGATTGCTAGTTTATTTACGTTCTTAACCCCATTCTTAGTGGGAATTTACATGGTGGTTAAGGGTCAAACTACTTTAGGTGCCTTATTTGCAATCGTTCAACTGTCAAATTCATTTCTTAATCCAATTTTGACTATTTTAGAAGATCGAAACAAATTATCAACAACTAAGAAAATTGTCGCTAAGGCAGAAAAATATATTGCCAAGGGCAAGGTTGAAAAGGCAAAATCTGATTATAATTTTGCAACTTTGCAAATAGAAGATCTAGCTCTCACTAGAAAGGGCAAGAAGTTAGCTAACCAAATTAATTTTACAATCAAAAAAGGACAAAAGGTCGCAGTTATTGGACCGTCTGGCGTAGGTAAATCAACGTTATTACAATTCCTATTAACCGGAAAGCATGGTCATGCCAAGGAAATATTGCTTAACGATAAAAAGCAAAAGCCAGGCTCGTTTACAGATTTATTCGCTTATGCTAGCCAGTCCCCAGTAATTTTTGCCGATACCTTGTGGTTTAATCTCACTTTAGGTGCAAATATTTCCCGGGAAAAGGTGAGCGAGGTGTGCCAAAAATTAGGCTTGGATCAAATTATTGCTGAAAAAGGCTGGGACTATTCCTTGGGTGATAATGCGGATCAATTGTCTGGGGGACAGCTAGCTAGAATCGAACTAGCACGGGCAATTTTGGCTGATAGGTCGGTTTTGCTACTAGATGAAATTAATGCATCCCTTGATAAGAACACATCAGATCAAATCCATGATTACTTGTTAAACTCAAACCTTACCTTTCTTGAAGTAATTCACCACTATGAACCAGCAGATTTGAAAAAGTATGATCAAGTAATCGAATTAAATTAAAGATAATAAAAAAATCCAGCCTTGACTGGATTTTTTTGCTTACATAAATTCTGTAGAATTCTGTTGCTTTTTAATAAAGTAATTCAAGATAAACGGCGAAATAACTGTAGTAACGATAATTACTAGGATCAGACTTGAATAAATATCCTCAGGGAAGAGATGGTGGTTAATTCCGATTTGCGCTACAATCAGTGCAACTTCACCACGTGATACCATTCCAGCACCGACGATATTGCCTTCATTCTTATTGAAGCCAAAGATTTCGCTGGAGTATTTTCCGGCCCAGAATTTTGATAAAATAGCTAAAACGGTCATAACGATAATGAACCAGATATCCTTGAAAAAGCTGGCAAAAGTCATTGAAAGACCGATATCAGCGAAGAAGACGGGGATGAAGACAGAGTAGCCGATTGCGGAAACAGAAGAGTGAACTTCTTTGTATTGTGGTGTTTGACGAATTGCTAAACCACCGAAAAATGCACCAACAACAGCTGAAAGACCAACAAAATCAGCGGCCCAAGCCATGGTTAAGGCTAAAACCAATGAACCGATAACGACGGAATAGTCAACGTCGATTTTTTCAGAAGCTTTCATAAAGTATGGCGCAACAAATTTAAAAATCAGCCAAACAACTACGAAGTAAACTACTTCAATCAAGATATTAAGCAAAAAGTTATTAGTTAAGCCGCTCTTGCCACCTTCATGACTGAATGTAGTGAATAGACTCAGAACAACCACGGCTAAGATATCGTCAACTACGGCAGCACCTAAAATGGCTGTGCCGGCACGGGTGTGCAGTTGGTGTGCTTCTTGCAGCACCACAACGGAGATAGAAACGCTAGTTGCTGCAAAGACAATCCCAATAAAGAGTGCTTCAAGAGGGCGCATGCCAAAGAAGTAACTGGCTAAGCCCATGAAAACAACGGGTAGGATAACGCCGACTGTGGCGACAGTAAAGCTTAGCTTGAAGTATTTTTTTAATAAATCTAGATCGCTCTCAAGCCCAGCTAAGAACATCAGCAGAATAACCCCGAACTCGGAGAATAGACTGATGATATCATTTGGCTTAACCCAATTTAAGATAGCTGGTCCCAGTAAAATTCCTGATAATAGTTGTCCAATAACTGCAGGCATATTGAAGCGGGCGAATAATTGCCCCAGCAAAACTGTAGTTAAGAGGATTAAGATAAGTTGTCCTAAAAAATGCATATTTTCCCCTTCTGTAAAAAAACAAAAAACTTTCAAGTGCTTCCTGACCCAAAGAAGCGAATCTTGAAAGTTTTTATTGTGATAAAAACCCAACCACTAAAAATTATTTAGTTGAGTATAATTTTAATAGTTTTTTAACTTAGATGCAAATAGATCTAATATTTAAATTTAGAATCAAAACGTTTATCGGGTAAATCGATGAAGTATTTGTGTCCACCAAGATTTCCTTTAGTTCGATTGTAAAGTTCAATTAAAATATGATAAGTCAATACGTAGCCAGTACAAATAAGTGCAAATAGTATGAAGTAAGCAAATAGGTTTAGACAGAGCAGCACAATGCTAAAGCTAGTCAAGATGATAGTTATAGCAGCTACTAAAATATAAAATCTTTTCCAATTGTTAAATGCAATATGCAGAATAACTAGGATATTTTCTGCAAGACGACTAGCAAAATAAAGACCACTAATGAAACAGATACCAATGCAAAAAGCGATAAAGCTCTGGTGTCTCAAATAGGCTAAAATAGCTGTATTGATTAATGCAAGTACTGTAGAAATAGTCATGGCAAGATAGACCATTTTATCTCGAGCATGGGTTATTAGTAATTCACGATCAAACATGATTCGATCTGCTACCCAATTATATTCATCGATAAAATAATAAAAATTAGCAATAAATCCTAATTCCGTAAAAAATAATAAAAAACCATGCATGATAAGAGAGAAAACTAGGATTAATACACCTAAAATACCTAGCCAGGGAAGGATGCTAGAAATTCGCCGTGAACGAATAAATTTTTTCGTATTGTTCATCAAATCATCCTTCCAATATAATTTATAATTATTTATTCATAATCTCATTTGTTGATCATGATTATACTATGATTTTGTTGAAATACAAGTAATGCATAAAAAAGCTCCAGAACCAAATCGATTCTGGAGCTTCTTCACATCTAGTCTATTTTTCTTCCAAACCAAATTGCTTATCACTTGGCTTAGTCTTAGCAAGTAAACCTAAGCTGATCGTAATCATGTCGACTACTTCTTGCAAAATAGCGCCCCAGAAGGCTGGGATAACACCAGTGAAGGCAATCAATTCAATGATAATAACGACACCAATTGCAGTTAAAACATCGATATTAGCAACCTTCATTGTGTGTTTAGAAATAGCGACTGCATCGTTAACTTTAGAAATATCGTTAACCATGATAACAGCATCGGCACTTTCACTGGCAGCAGTAGCACCTTTAGCCCCCATGGCAATACCAACATCTGCGGCAGTTAAACTAGGCGCGTCGTTAACACCATCACCAGTCATAACGACAGGACGAAGATCCTTAGGTACATCTTTGATAGCTTGAATTTTTTGTGATGGCAAAAGTTCTGAGCGAACATCAGTAATACCAGCTTCTTTAGCAACTTTTTCAGCAACTTGCTTGTGGTCACCGGTAAGCATCATGATGTCCTCGGCACCTTGACGACGAAGACGAGCGATAGTCTCAGGACTTTCAGGACGCATCTTGTCTTTCAAGGTAATATAACCTGCGAATTTACCGTTGATTGAAATGTAGACGGCAGTTGAAGTAACATCTAATTTTTCATCATCTGGAGCAACGAAAGATAATTTACCTACCTTAACGTGCTTGCCGTCAACATCGCCTTCGACCCCTTGAGCAGTCGTTTCTTTCAAGTTAGTAACTGCATGAATCCAATCCTTATTAGTAGCTTTAACTAAGGAACTGGCAATAACGTGGCTTGATTGTTGTTCAACACTAGCAGCTAAGCTTTGTAATTCTTTTTGATCAACTGAATCATCAGCAGCTACCACTTGGTCAACGATCAATTGGTTTTCAGTCAAGGTACCGGTTTTATCGAAGGCAAAAGTCTTAGCTTTGGCCAACTTTTCAAGTGTTGGACCTGACTTAACGATGATATGGTGAGCTGACATTGAGCTCATCCCTGATACCAAAGCAACAGGAGCAGCGATCAACAGTGGACATGGAGAAGCAACAACCATAACTTCCGCGAATCTTGTTGCATCCCCAGAAACGATCCAAGCAGCACCACCGATAATTAATGAAATGATAGTAAATGGAATGGCATACCGGTCAGCCATCTTAACGAACTTAGCAGGTTGAGCTTGTGAAGACTTAACTAACGCAACAATAGACTGATATTCTGAGTCCTTAGCAGCCTTAGTTACCTTCATCTCTACCGCCACATCACCGTTCACTGAACCGGACATTAAGTCGTCGCCAGGGTTCTTGGTCACAGGAACTGATTCACCAGTTAATGAAGATTGGTCGAAGCTTGAAGTGCCCTTAACGATTTGACCATCGACAGGAACTTGTTGACCTGGCTTGATCAAAACAGTATTACCGACCTGCAGGTCATCAACCTTAACTTCGGTGATCTTCCCGTCAACTAACTTGTTGGCGATACGTGGCGTTTTATCAAGCAAGGCACGTAATTCCTTGTTGGCTTGACCAGTTGCGTAATCTTCCAGCGTTTCACCACCGGTCATCATTACCAAAATCATCCATTCAGCCCATACATCACCAATCAATATGGTAGAAACAACAGCGATAACAGCCAGGATGTCTACGCCGTAACGGCCTGTCTTCCAATCGTGGAAAATTTCCAATAGTAAAGAAATTGCCATCAAGATACCAATGATATCAATAATGATGGCATGAACTGGAAATTGAAGATTCCCGATTGAGAAGAGGCTCTTTGAATGCAATGCAAATTGGCTAATTAATCCAACTGCACCAGCAATCAAAACGACAATAAACTTCCATTGACGTTTTAAATTTTTCATAATTGCCCTCCCAAAAATACAAACATATCTGTCTACCGCTTAATTCTAACATTCTTTATTGGTCTGGACACATTTTTGCTCAATAAATGTTGGAGTTAAAAAAAGCAGCCTTAAAGGCTGCTTGGAGGTTATTTTATTCGTTTTGTTTCGTAGTGTTTGTCATAAGTGTGAACTACATAGTTAAATGCCTTAATCCATTCGCGTCTAGTAAGTAGTCCCTGAAACACGCCGCGATCATCAACAACGGGCAAGAAAGCATTATTGATTAACAGATGCAGTTGCGTTTCTAGGGTAGTTTCAATGAAGTTTATTTTATCAAACTTAGTTTGCATTACATCTTCGACCTTTAATTTATCCAAAGGGGCAGTGGAGATCTCATCAGTCGTCAGCATCTTGTCCGTAATCATTGCCAAACTAAGCAGGCCAACGACTCGTTTTTCTTTGTCTAAAACTGGAATTTTTGAATATTTAACCTTAGTCAAAATCAAAAAGGCATGATAAAGAGGATTGTCTGCTTGGACAAAGGCAATTCGGCTAGCAGGGATTAAAAATGAACCAGATTTTTCTTCTATTAAATGTTTGATTGATGGTGAAAACATAGCGGCACCTCATTTCTACCTTAATTATACAGAAAAAAGTGCTGAAAAAGGAAAAGGCCCGCAAGTTTTTGCGGACCTTATTAGTTTCATCTACTTTGGAGGAGTAAGAATGAATGAAATAAAAAAGTGGGAGTATTGTAGCAAGTTTCTACCACCTTGCTACGATTTATATAATACTGGGTAAATGTGAAGTAAAAATGTTCAAATTATTATGAAAAGGTAAAGATTTACTTGAGAAGAAATTAAGACATAAGAAAAGCTCACGCAACGCACGTGAGCCGAAAGGGATAGATATGAAATTGACTAATTGGAGTAAGTCAATTCTTTTTATTTTCATTATTTACTTGGAGGAGTATGAATGAAAAACAAAAAAGTTGAGTTGTAGTAGAGGAATTGTTCTCCCTCACTACACTTAATAGTATAACCTTAATTTGTGAAAAAAGTGTGACGAATGTGCTTTATTTGCAAAAAAATTATCTTTTTAGTAAAAATTGCTTATAGCAAAGGGCTAAAAGCAAAAAAATAATTATTTTTCGCTATAATTAGGTGCATAGCAAAACAAAAATGAGAAAGGAGTAATCTTTTGAAGAAGTTTGGTAAAAGAATCTTGCGCTTCTTTTTAGTGCTTCTTCTTTTAGCAGGAGTTGGAACAGGAGGCTATTTCGGTTACCAATGGTGGCAGAAGCAGGAGATGATTCGGCAACGGCCAAAGGAAAAACTTGCTAAAGATGGGACAAATACTAGTCCTGCTTGGCATAATTTCTCTAATTATCAAAAGGCATTGCGTGAAAAATATTCCTTTATTAATAAGGTATCTAACTACGTTCCACCACGCACGTGGGATGGAAAAGACTTTGTTTTACCAGGACTGCTGGCGACCAAAAGCTATGATTTTAAAACTAAAAAGGTAAATACAGCTACTGCGATGACACCGCAAGGGATTACTATAGCTGGTAAGTATATTTTGTTAACCGCCTATGATGGGGAACACGAACATGCTTCAGTCGTCTATGTTTTGGACAAAAAGACTGGTAAATATCTCAAGACAATTCAAGTAGCAGGGCGGCCGCACTTAGGTGGCATTGCTTATGATCCGGTTGCTAAAAATATTTGGGTAACTGGATCAATGGGAAGGTCATCGGCGCTAGCTGCTTTTTCGATGGCGGAATTAAAGTCTTACAAAGCCGGTAGCCAAATACCGATTAAATATAAGTATCAAATTGCGATTCCAGCGGTTGAAAAAGCCTCAACTGTAACCTATTATGATGGTCAACTGTTCGTAGGCTTCTTTAACATGTATGGTCGCGGCAAGGTTGCAGCTTATACAATTGCACGTAGCGGTAAAAATCGCGGCTCGATTACTAATAATGAAGTTAAATCCGTTACAGGAACGCTACGCTGGTCCGATCCAACTGGTGAAACGTCAATGGATAAGCAAATTCAGGGGATTGCTATTTATCAAAATAAGATCTTTTTGAGTCAATCTTATGGTAGTGGTGATTCAAAGCTTTATGTTTTTCCCACCTCAGCTTTGAATGCTCTGGACGAAAAAAATGCGGAGTTGGTGATTACCATGCCACCGTATTTAGAACAAATTACTGCTTATAAAGGTCAACTGCTTTGTGTATTTGAATCTGGGTCAAAGATCTATGCTAGACCAGAGATCGTCGTTATGGACCGTATTTTATCGATGAATATAAATGCATTGTTTGGTAACTAATCAAGAAAGGAACAAATAAAGAAAAATGAAGATTGACTACCGGAAAAGAGAGATTTTTCTTTTACGTTTTTCAGGCTGGTTTTGCTTATTTCCAGCAACAACGTATTTGTATTTGTGGCAAAGCACGCATTTAGTCTTTTGTTTAGGCGAAGTAGTTATCATTGCATTATTTGCGGCATTTTTGTTGGCAACCGCGAAAAGTGAGATGTGGGCTAAACCACAAAATGTAATGCGTTTGATGATTTTTGCATTAATTTTTGTGGCAATTATTATCTTTATTCCATTATTTTTTGCTTATCGGGATTGCAAGAGACAACAGTAAAGAAAACGCATTCGCAATTTGAAACAAATAACTGAAGATTTAAGAAAAAGTTTAAATTTGTTAAAATATAAGCTGTTAGTGCATTTGTTGCCACTATTTGTAGTAATATAGGGCAAAAGCAAAAGTAAGATTACCTAAGGGAGAAAAAATGAATAAAAAGACGAAGGTTGATTCTCGAGGCAAACGTATTGGTATGTTTGTTTTGAAAACAATTGTTTATTTTGGAATCCTGATGGCTCTTATCTATTTATATGAATATAGTGGACTAACATCTGTTCACTTCATTTATAATGAATTTTAAGGTAGGTGCTATCACATGATTCAAGATGTTATTAAGAAAATTGATGAGATCGCCGCAAACGAACCAGATCGTGTTGTTTACGACTATCTCGGTGAAACTAATACATATGGTGACCTTAAAAAGCGTTCAAATGCGTGGGCACATAAAATTGCTAGCTTAGATATTCCAGAGCATGCTCCAATTATGATTTGGGGCGGACAAACTTTTGAAATGATTGCTAGTTTTCTTGGTTGTGTTAAGTCAGGTCACGCTTATATTCCAATTGCTAGCTATTCTAATGCAGAACGTTTAACGATGATTCAAGACGTTTCTAAGTCACCACTAGTTTTGGAAATTGATCCGTTACCAGAAGTTGATTTAACTGATGTTAAGGTTCTTAAGGCTAGCGAAGTTGAAGACGGCAATTTTGAAGTTGACGAGAAGAACTTCGTTGAAGGTGATGACAACTACTACATTATCTTTACATCAGGTACCACTGGTAAGCCTAAGGGTGTACAAATTAGTCACGACAATTTGCTTAGTTTCGTTAACTGGGAGTTGTCAGACTTTAATTTGCCAGAACATCCAAGTTTCTTGGCACAAGCACCTTACTCATTTGATTTGTCAGTAATGAGTCTTTATCCAGCACTTGTTTCTGCTGGTAAGTTGGTAGTTTTGCCTCATGATGTTACTCAAAACTTTGGTAAATTATTCCAAACTTTGCCAAAGATGCAGTTCAATGTTTGGGTATCAACTCCGTCATTTGCACAGATGTGCTTCTTGGACAAGACTTTTGATGCAGAACACCATCCAGACTTAAGTCATTTCTTGTTTTGTGGTGAAGAATTGCCACACAGTGAAGCTGAGATGCTTAAGAAGAAGTTCCCAGATAGTCATATTTTCAACACCTATGGTCCAACTGAAACAACAGTTGCTGTTACTCAAGTTGAAATTACTGATGAAGTTCTTAAAAAGTATGACCGTTTGCCAATCGGTAAGGTTAAAGAAGACACTAAGATTACAATTGATACTTCTAAGGGTGATAAGCCTGGCGAAGGTGAAATTATCATTAGTGGTCCTAGTGTTTCTAAAGGATATATGAACAATCCTGAAAAGACTGAAGCTGCCTTTTTCCATGAAGATGGTGCTGAGTATCGTAGCTACCGGAGTGGGGATGCTGGTTTCTTTGATGGCGATATGCTATTTTACCGCGGTCGAATTGACTTCCAGATTAAGTTTAACGGCTATAGAATCGAACTTGAGGAAATTAATTTCTACTTAACAAAGAACAAGTTGGTTCGTTATGGCGTTGCGGCTCCTAAGTACAATAAGGATCATACCGTTAAGCAGATCGTTGCCGAAATCGAATTAAAAGAAGGCGTTCGTCGTCAATACTCTGATGCCACTTTAACCAAGATGATTCGTGAGGATCTAGCTAAGAACGTCATGCCTTACATGATTCCACAACGTTATGTCTACCAAGATGCGTTACCAATTTCGCAAAACGGCAAGGTAGATATTAAGGCGGTAATTAAGGAGGTTAATAAGTAGTGAATTTTAATTTCATTAACTTACAGCCTTATTCCAACCCGCAATACTTTGTCTATTTGATGATCGCTTTAATTCCGATTATCGTTGGGCTTTATTACGGTCATCGACTCAAGACATATGAAGCAATTTTTTCAATTGTTTTCTTGTTCTTGATTTTTGATGGTGATCACTGGGAGCAAGGGGTTAACCTGTTAATCTGGTTGGTTTACGAATTTGCCTTAACCTTTGCTTATCAGTATTATCGTCACCACGGTAAAAATAAGACTTGGATCTTTAGTTTGGCTGTGATTTTGGCAATTATTCCATTAGCCGCAGTTAAATATTTGACCGCTTTTCCTGATAACTCAATTGGCTTTGTCATTGGTTTCTTGGGAATCTCATACGTAACCTTTAAGACAGTACAAGTTATTATGGAAATGCGTGATGGGGCAATTAAGAAGGTAGATCCGATTACTTATGCAAGGTTCTTACTCTTCTTCCCAACTATTTCTTCAGGTCCTATTGACCGTTACCGTAGATTTAAAAAAGATTATGATAAGGTACCTACACGTGATGCATATATTACTGATCTGCAATATGCGGTTAGATACTTGTTCCAAGGCTTTTTATATAAATTTATTATTGGTTGGTTCTTCGGTACTTATTGGCTACCAAAAATCAGTGTCGCTGCTTTAGCCGTGGGTAATGCAAACGGTGGTTTGAAGCTTTCATGGTGGGTACTTGCTTACATGTATTGTTACAGCATGTACTTGTTCTTTGACTTTGCAGGTTATTCATTATTTGCCGTATCAATTTCATACTTCATGGGTATTCATACCCCAATGAACTTCAATAAGCCATTTATTTCTAAGAACATTAAAGATTTCTGGAATCGTTGGCATATGACTTTGTCATTCTGGTTCCGTGACTACATCTATATGCGATTCTCTTTCTTTGCAATGAAGAAAAAATTGTTTAAGAATCGAATTAGATTGTCACAAGTTTCTTACTTCCTGTTGTTCTTAATCCAGGGTTTCTGGCACGGCTTAACGTGGTATTATATTGTTTATGGTATCTTCCACGCTTCAGCTATTTGTATCAACGATATGTGGCTTAGATTTAAGGGAAAGCATAAGAAGCAAATTCCATCTAACAAGTTTACTGAATGGTTCGCCATTTTCTTAACCTTTAACGTAGTTTGCTTCAGTTTCTTGATTTTCTCAGGATTTCTTAGTCAACTATGGTTCGGTTGGAAGTAGAATAAGTATTGAGTTGTTTTTTGAGAGGTATTAATTATGGATACAAAACAAGGCGTATTAGATATTTTAAATGACTTAACTGGTGAAGATTTATCAGACCAAATGGATGAAAACATCTTTGACAATGGTTTGATGGACTCAATGGCAAGTGTACAAATGCTTTTGAACTTGCAAGAAAAGTTTGATATTGATGTTCCTGTTTCAGAATTTAACCGTGAAGAATGGGACACTCCAAACAAGATTGTGGCAAAGGTGGAAAGCTTAGAAAATGAGTAATAAACGCCGGCTGTGGCAAATCTTTGGCCCAGTTCTTTGCGCTTTTATCCTTTTGTTAGTTGTTTTCCTTATTCCTTGGGAAAGAACTTTTTCTAAGCAAACGATTTACGAGGCTGCAGCTTCACAAAACACAACTGTCTTCAAGGGCAGCACAATGAAGCAGGAAGCTTTTGAAGATGGCTACGTGCCATTCTATGGTTCAAGTGAGTTGTCAAGATTCGACCCACTTCACCCTAGTGTAATTGCGGAAAAGTATCATAGAAACTACCGTCCATTCTTATTAGGTGGACCGGGTAGTCAATCTTTGGCTCAGTTCTTGGGGATGCAAGGAACAGCTAAGCAGCTTAGAAACAAGAAGGCTGTTGTGATCATTTCACCACAATGGTTTACTAAGCGGGGTCAAGATCCTAATGCCTTTGCATTGTATTATTCACCATTGCAAGCATGTAATTTCTTGCTCAGTGCGAAAAATAATAAAACTGATCGTTATGCAGCTAAACGTCTGTTGGAAATGCCAGATGTAAAAGGTGAAATCAAGAATAGTCTGAAGCAAATTGCTCAAGGCAAGAAGTTGACTAGCTTCCAAAAATTTTATTTACAAAACCGTCGTCGAATGTTGCGTAACGAAGATAATTTCTTCAGCTCATTCCAACTACGTGACCGTGTAAATAAGATCCAAAAGAAGGCTAAAGTATTACCTGGGGCATATTCCGTAGCTGCTTTAAATAAAGTAGCTGAGGAACAAGCTGCAGCACATACTACTTCAAATAACTTGGGAATTGACAACACCTTCTATCGGACCCGTTTGCCAAAGAAGGTCTTAAAGCGTTTGAAGGGTAGTCAACGCAACTTTGACTATGTACACTCAGTTGAATATGGTGACTTCCAATTGATGTTGGAACAATTCGCTAAGCAACATACCAATGTTTTGTTCATTATTCCACCAATTAATGGTAAGTGGATGAAGTACACTGGTTTGTCCAACAAGATGTACCAAGAATCAGTTGCCAAGATGGAACACCAGTTAACCAGTCAAGGCTTTGAAAATATTGCAGATCTTTCAAGACGAGGCAATGAAAAGTACTTTATGCAAGATACTATTCACCTAGGCTGGAAAGGCTGGGTTGCAGTTGATCAAGCTGTTCGTCCATTCATGAAGGAACCTAATAAGCGTTATGACTATGATATGTCTAACTACTTCTACTCCAAGAAGTGGCAAAACAAGGATAACGTTAAGCGAGTTGATTTAAGCAATAAAGACCGTTTAAAAGCGGAATAGTGCGCCAGGCTATTGACCATGTGGGCGTTAAAGGCTCAGTTTTAGTAATAAATCATGGCAAAGTTTTGCTTAATTATGCGACGGACAATAAACCTGACACTAGCTATTTGATCAATTCAGTTCAAAAGTCAATGACAGCTGCAATGGTGATGCATGAGGTAGAGAAAGGAAAGTTGAAGCTTAGCGATAAACTTTCAAAATTCTACCCAAATGTAGATGGTGCTAGTTCAGTCAAGATTAGCAACTTAATTGATATGACATCAGGGCTGGATTTGAAAGCTGGTCAACAATTAGGTACGCCTGAGTTTATCTCTGATGAAGAGAATATCAAGCATGATGCACAATATACTGTGTTTGATGCTAGCAAATTAGGTAAGTGGCACTATACTTCAGTAAACTATATTTTCCTTTGTGGAATCTTGTCCAAGCTTGAGAAAAAGTCATACGAGCAATTGTTCCATGACACATATATCAAGCCACTGAAGCTAACCCATAGTGAATTCTTGTGGTCAGACAAGGCTAAGTTATTGGCTAGTCATTGGGTACCAGGCTATGAAATGCGTGAGGGTGAATATGTCAAAGTGAACCATGCTAAAGCCGTTAAGGATGCTCACAATGAGCTGGGTGCTGGTTCAATCGTAATGTCTAACGCAGATTTAGCTAAGACCATGCAGTATATTCTTGCTGGTAAGATTTTGACTAACAAGAGTAGAAAAGTTCTGTTCAAGGGTCAGGCTCCTAGCTATTACAATGGTGGACTTTATAATTTAAAGCATTATAAAGCTGCTAATGGTGCTGGTGAAGGGTATTATACCTTTATGCGGGCAACTAAAGATGGCCAGAACATGATCATTTTGCAGGATAATCATACTGCTTCTGGTGAGTTTAAAAAGATTAAAAAGAAGATCAATCGTGCAATGACGATGATGCTTGAATTTTAGTAATGAAGAAGACGAGGTTTAGACCTCGTCTTTTTTATCCGTAAATTTTGGTATCCATTCCGCTAATTCAACCCGTCTTTTTGCTTGTTTTTTAGGTAGTTGAATGCTAAAATCTATCATGTACCGTCGCTATTAGTAGTCATTTTCTCCGGTAGCGAAAATGTTATCTTCTATATGTGGTCAGAGTGGCGGTCAACACTGTGTGAGCCTAGTTCCGATGTTGGTGGAATTAGGCTTTTTTGATGTGCTTTTAATTGATTCTGCCCTGATTTTAGGCGACAATACTCATGATTAGAAAAGTGAGGAGGAGAGAAAATGGCTACTACAAGAAAAGAATTAAAAGAACAAGCTAGAGACCAGTTACGTGGTAACTGGGGCTGGGCAGTTTTGCTGTCATTTGTTGGCTGGCTAATCGTTTATATTTTGACCGATATCGAAAACTTTTTTGAAAAGGGCGAAGATATCGTGTACGGTATTGTCCGCCGCTTCGGTAACAATGCTGAATTGATGTACCTAGATAAAGTAAGAGTTAATCCTTTTGCATGGCTGAGGTAGTTTCAGTTGCAATTGGCTTAATCACATGGGGCGTAATTTATACTATCTTGCATTTTAGAGATAATGGTACTAAGGAAAATGTTCTTTCAGGTATCTTTAGTCCATTTACCAGAAACTTTAAGAGTAACTTTTTAACTTATATTTTGTATGAAATTTTTCTTATTTTGTGGACTTGGTTACTGATTATTCCAGGGCTGATCAAGGCTTATTCATATGCAATGACACCATATATCTTGCGTGACATGCTAGATAGTGGTCATGAGCCAACTGCTACGGAAGCCATCAGTGCTAGTCGTAAGTTGATGGACGGCCATAAGATGGACTTGTTTATTTTTGATTTAAGTTTCATCGGCTGGTGGCTACTTGGTATTATTTCCTGCGGGATCGGTTTATTGTGGGTTAACCCATATTACCGTCAAGCTAAGGCGAACTTCTACCGTAACTTAGCTGGTGAACAATTCGCCAAGTAAAAAATTGGATAAAATAAAATGCATCAGGTAATTTCTACCTGGTGCATTTTTTGATGACTTATTTTGCCTTTTTAGTAAAGGTTAGCTGATCTAATGTATTGATTCTTGGCAATCTTGTAGTATTTCTTACCATTGATAGTTTTCTTCTTGCCATGGGTAGTGATAGAAGTGCCCTTCTTAATAGTCTTGCCTGTACGGTGACCAGCCTTGTTGTATACATGAGCCTTCTTCTTTAATACGCGAGCCTTCTTAGGTGCTTGAGAAACAGCGCTACCTGATGAAGTAAGAGGTAAAACGTTAATGTTACCGTCAACGTTAAGACCACGCCAGTTGTCAGTAAATTGCCAAATTGAAACACCCTTCATTGATGGGAAGTAGTCAAAGTTAGGATTGTCTACTCGACCTGAAACAGCGTATGCAGCAACCCATAATGAGTTAGGGAATTTGTTAACAACAGAGTTAGTGTTAATGTTGTTTCTTAAAACTGATGAACTAGCGTAAAGAAGTGGCTTGTAACCAGCAGCTTTAACCTTGCTCATGAAGGCATTAATTGCATTAGCAGTAGGATTCTTACCACCATAGATATTGTTGCCGTCACCTGACTCATAGTCACATGCAAGGTATGAGCCAGCACCAAGACCAACAGCCTTAGCTGATGCGATTGCGTAGTTGGCTTCATTTTTAGCAGCAGCGCTATTAGCAGAAAATGTAGCAAAGTGGTAGCCCATTGGCATCATATTCTTAGCGCGGGCACTAGCGATTTGAGCACTAGCCTTAGGATTTCTGTAGCTGGTACCTTCACTTACTTTAACAACAGCAAACTTAGCACCGCTTTTAGCGTGAGCTGAAAGATCAGCACTTTGGTAACTAGCAACATCGATTCCGAGTGAGCGAGCAGCAACTGAAGTGGTAGAAGCTTGGACATGTGCTTGTGGTTGCACGATTGCAGCTGCGGCAACGCCAGTAGTTGAAAGCATAGCAACATAAGCTAATTTAGTGATAATCTTTTTCTTGAATGACAACTTAATTCCCCCGATGAATATTCTTAATACATTATTATTTTTGTCTAATTATGACCTTTAACAGAAACATTTTAAGGATAATAATTAAAGAAGGTTAGGTCAAGGGGTCTAACGTAAAATTAAAGGCTGGGTAACAATATAGTAAATAATGTAACTGATTTGTATTATTAGAGCTGAAAAATTTGTTAAAAAAGGGTAACTAGTTGGTACATATTTCCCACAAAGTTATAAAATCCACGTATAATAAGAAGGCACAATGAGAAACTAACGTAGATTTGAGGCTATTCTATTGAATAAAAAAATCCTATCCGGTTCATTTTGGCTATCGTTTGGTAGCATTGTATCTAGAATTCTCGGGGTTGTTTATTTGATTCCCTGGCTAATTATGCTGGGAAGCTACCACAACCAATTAAACGCACAGGCGCTGTTCAATTCGTCATATACGCCGTATGCGCTGTTTTTATCAATTGGGACGGCAGGACTTCCTTCAGTTATTGCCCGGGAAGTATCGCAATTAAATTCGCAAAATAGATATAAAGACAGTTTGTACATTACCAAATTAGGCTTCGCTATTATGCTGGTCATGGGAATAGCGTGTGGTATTTTGCTTTATGTGACGGCACCAATGATTGCCAAAAATAGTCCAGTGGATTCAGTGGCTAGTGCAACAATTTCTATTCGAGTATTAGTGCCAGCCGTAGTAATTCTGCCATCAATGAGTATGGTTCGAGGCTGGTTTCAGGGAAATAATGATATGAAGCCATATGGGATTTCCCAATTATGGGAACAATTTGCTCGAATTTTGTTTATTTTGCTGGCTACTTTGTTGATTATTGAAGTCTTCCATCATGATTACGTAACGGCGGTTTATTTCAGTGTGTTTGGCGCCTGTGTTGGTGCTATAGCTAGTTACCTGTATCTTTTTGCATATATGCGCAAGCAGTGGGGACATTACCGAGAATTAATTGAAAATAGCGAGCCCAGAGCACTTAATAATGTTTCTCGTAGTTTGCTTAACTTATGGTATGCCTCAATTCCGTTTGTTTTGCTGGGATCGTTCATTACTGTTACGCAATTAGTTGATCAACTTTTGTTTAAACAAATCCTGATTAGCTTCAGTCATATGAGTAAAAGCTATGTTAGTTACTTGTACACAATTTTCTCGGCTAATCCAAGCAAGATTACCACGGTGATTATTTCACTTGCGACAGCCGTTTCTGAGACTAGTCTGCCGCTTTTAGCAGGGCTTAAGTATAAGGCTAATGATAGTCAAGAAAGCATTAGACAGCTGCTTTTAGAGAACTATAGACTACTATTATTTGTCTTGCTTCCGGTTGTTGCACTTGGTGCTTTTGCGGCTTCTCCAATTTATACGGTCTTGTTCTCACACGATAGTTTAGGTGCGTATTATTTGGTTGAAAATATTGTTCAAAGTTTGTTTGCTGGTTTGGTGATGAATTCATTAACACTGCTTTTAGCTTTGAACATGAACAAACTGGCTGTGATCTATATGGTTGAAGGTGTCTTAGTAAAAATAATTCTGCAAGTACCGATGACTATGTTCATGAATGCAGATGGTGCAATTCTTTCAACTGATATTTCGTTCTTACTGGTAATTTGGCTCAGTTATCACAAGCTTAATAAGACATATGGCGTTAAGATGGGGAGTTTGTTGCCGATCATTGTTTCAAACGAGATTTACATTATCCTGCTCTTTGTTTACCAAATTTTATTTGGCTATCGTTTCAACGACTTAGGCCGTGTTGGTAGTTTTGGTTATTTAGCAATCTTCGGTTTAGTCTTTTTAGGCATTTATGTTTTGCTGGCTAATTGGATGAAAACTTCGGAGACGATTTTTGGTAAAAAGATAGGTTATCGATATTATCGGTATAAGCATTTTGAGTAAAGAAATTATCAATTAGTTGTTTTTATAATAAATTATCTTGTAATGAATACTAAAAGCCACCTGCTGTCAAAACAGATGGCTTTTTCCATGATTAGTTATGTTCTAATAATTTCGATTAATATCACCCATGCTGGAACGCATTGCTTCATCAATATACTTAGAAGCTTCGTTATCAGCTTTATTCAGGGCGTCTTGAACATCTTTGTAGTTCATTTGATTAACAAGGTAGAATCTCAAGGCCTTGTTAACTAACTTATTGAAATCAACATTATTAATTTCATCATATTTTTCGATTAATTTATTAACATCACTGTTTAATTCAAAGTGCTTTCTTGGCATGTTTTTTCCACCCTTTTCTATAGTGATTATTATAGCATAACAGCGCTTAATCAATGGAGGACAAGGCATCTAGCATGTTGATTCGCTTGATCTTGTGATGGACAACAATTGCTAAAATAGCGGTGATAATAGCGGGAATTAGCGCAGAGAAGACGAAGTTCAACGGGTACATATTCGGATCGAACATCGCGACATCTGGTGGCAAACTAGTGATAATAAAGTGGTGTAGCCACCACCCAAAGCCAAAGCCTACGATAATTCCTAGTGCCGATAAGATGATTGTTTCGCGATAAATGTACATCGTTGTTTCATTATCGTAAAATCCTAGCACTTTGATAGTCGATAATTCGCGAATTCTTTCAGCGACATTGATATTAGTTAAGTTATAGATGACTACTAAGGCCAACATCCCTGAAATTAAAATTAGGATTAGAATGACTTCATTTAGACTACCAGTAAAACTGCTCAGCAATTCTCTATTTGATGAAGTTGAGACAACCGTTTCGATTGCGCCTGTTTTGATCATTTTTTGACTAATATGGCTGATATTTCCTGGGGAATGTTTGGCCATGGTTACTAAATAAGCATTAGTAGTAAATTTTTTGCCAGTTGCTTTGGCATATTCAGCTGGGCTCATAAAGATATAGTGACCGAGATACATTTCGCAGATTCCACTAACTTTGAACTTAAGTAGTTTCCCATGTTCATTTTTTAAGGAAATTGTTGAACCTTTATGAGCGTGCAAGATAGTAGCTAATTTTTCTGAAATGACTACACCATTATTTGACAAAACAAGTTTTTTCTTGCTTTGACGTTCTTGCAAATTGATAGATTTGCTAAAGCTTTTAGTTGATTGTGGCGCAATTAGCATTACATTTTCAGTTGCTCCAGTGCTATCAAGGTGTTTAGTCAATTGTTGATATTGTACAGCAGTAGTTTGCGTAACATCATGGCTGGTAAAAATTTTGTTTAATTTTTGTCGCTCAGTCGTGTTAACATGGCGATTCTTCAAAGCGATAACATCGTTTTTTTGTACTTCAGAATATTGAATATTGCCAATTCCTTGTAGCGAATCACGAATACCAAATCCCATTACTAGTAATCCAGTACAACCAGCAACGCCTAGGATGGTCATCAGCATTCTGCTCTTATAACGGAAAATATTGCGGGCTGTTACCTTAGCTGAAAAGCTCATGTGCTTCCATAAAAATGGAATATATTCTAGTAAAATACGTGAACCATTTTTAGGTGGTTTAGGTAAAAGTAAAGCTGAAGGCTGTTCACGCAGAGTTTGAGCTAAAGTAATCATTGAAACGACGGTTGTTGCAAGTAGTGCAATCGTCAATGAAATTAATAGTGGTCCCCAAGCAAAATTCAGCTGGTAATCAGTTCCTAAGGTTGAGCTAGCTAAATAGGCCTTGATGATTAAGTTAGGCAAAAAGGTGTAACCTAAGCTAGCCCCCAGAATAACACCTAAAATTGCAGCTGAGGTGCTATAGAGCAAGAACTTAATGGCAATTGCTCCATTACCATAGCCTAGTGCTTTTAGCGTACCAATATTAGTCCGTTCTTCTTCAACAAAACGCATCATTGTAGTTAAGCTGACCAAAGCCGCTACAGCAAACAAGAAAACAGGAAAGACATTAGCCAAAACTTCAACTCGTTCAGAATCTGCTCGATAAGAAGCATAACCCTGACTTTCTTCACGGCTGTTGATTACGTAGTTAGGATAAGCAATTTTAAGCTTGTTTTGTGGTACTTTAATTTGCGCCGGGTTAACTACGATGCCACGTTTAAGTAATTGTTTAGCTGTAGCTTGTCGATATTGCTTTTGATACATGGCCCGATATTTGTCATATTTGTCGGCTCGATTTTGGTTTAAAGCAGTTTGCAATTTGGTTTGATCGTTATAAACACGGTTGCGGTAAGCTATGCTAAAGGGACTTAAATTGGCGGTATTTTTGAAAATGATTCGGGCAATTTGATAAACTGGTGCGGCGAAGGCGTTATGATTAGCAACCGCAATTCCAGTTAAATGGCCACTGCCAATGTTGGTTTGACCGATTTGATTTTTATCTAAGAACTCACTAGCTTTGACGAAGCCAACAATCTTGTAAGTCTTATTTTTTAAAATGCCAGGTTTATTAAAAGTAATGTTTTGCCCCAAGCGATATTTTTTCTGCAATAAATATGACAGTGCAATCTCTGTTTTATTCTTAGGAAAATGACCTTTAATCAATTCATAACTTGAAAGATTATCTGATTGAGAAAAGATGCGGAGCGTATCAGGTTGATTTTTAATTTTAACATCTTGAAAATAGCCGAAGGTAGCTTCTTTTACTTCCGGTAAATTCTGAATAGTAAGGCGATCAGTTGAATTAATGCCATAGTTTGAAGTGACAGTGACATCAGCTAAGTTATGTTTGGCAAAAAAGTCTGCCCCTGTTGTTCGCATATCAGGACCAGCCATTTTTAAGCCTGTAAAAGCAAAAGTCCCCAGTGCAATTAATAGAATAATGGCGATATAACGGCCAAGTGAATGAATGATTGCTTGCCAAGCATCTTTCCATAGAATAGTTTTTTGCATGTCGCTCACCTACCATTCAATTGTACTGATGTCAGCGGGATGTAGATTATGCTGGACTTTTTGAATACTTCCATCGTGAATACGGATGACCTTATCAGCAATTGGGGCAATAGCGGCGTTATGAGTTACAATCAAGACCGTCGAGCCATTTTGCCGGCTCATATTTTGCAAAATTTTTAAAATTCGTTTGCCTGTTTTATAGTCAAGGGCACCGGTTGGTTCATCGCACAAAAGTAAGGCTGGCTTTTTAGCGATGGCTCGGGCAATTGCCACACGTTGCTGCTCACCGCCTGATAGTTGAGCGGGAAAATTGTTTTCTCGTCGCCCTAGGTCAACATACTGCAAGGCATCAGCGGCGCTCATCGCATCAGGGACAATTTGAGCAGCTAATTCAACGTTTTCTTTTGCTGTTAAGTTGGGAATCAAATTATAAAATTGAAAAACAAAGCCAACGTCGTTGCGCCGATAGGTAGTTAATTCTTTAGCGTTATATTTTGCAATATTTTTCCCGCTACAATTACATCGCCACTTGTATTTGGCTCCATTCCGCCTAAAATATTAAGCAAAGTAGATTTTCCAGCTCCTGATGAGCCGAGAATAATGACTAGTTCGCCTTTATCGATAGAAAAAGTAATGTTCTTATTGGCATAGATGGTTGTGTCACCAGATTGGTAAATTTTAGTATTATTTTTTAAGTTAATGTAAGCCATCATAATCAGCTTTCTAGTATAGATGTATAATTAATAATTGTTTTAATTAACTTTATTCAATCATATTTATAATAAATAGGTAAAGGAAATACCATGGTAAACAGAATCACAAATATCTTTCTTAAACTAAGAAGATTGGCAATCTTTAGAATTTTTCAGCGAACGTTGGTTATGCTGATGCCGATCGCGGTAATTGGGGCATATTTTAAGTTGTTCAGAGATGCCTTTTTTTCGCCCGATAGTTTTATTTACAATATTTTTAATTTTGATATCACTTTGCCAGATCGTTTTTGGTATGCGGGAGCATTTGTCAGTCGGGGGATGGTTCGGGTAACCTTCGGCTTATTTGGTATTTATGCGGCTTATTTTGCGGCACGTTATACTGCGCGTTTATACCGTAAAGATTCAACCATGGCCGGGATGACGGCTGTCATCGTTATCATGTTTTGTGCTTATGCCAATAATTTAGCTAATAATGCCAGCGATCATTCACCATTTTCTTCCAGTGTTTTAAAAATTAATGCTGTCTTGCTGGCCTTGTTAATTGGCTATGGTGTAGGGCAAATTTTTCATTGGCTAGGAAAGGAACACAAGCCAGTCGATTTTGAACATGCCGCTAGAATTAAGGAAAGAGCCTGGAATGCGTTTATCCCGACAATATTTGCAATTTTTTGTGGGATAGTTCTGGGGATTATAATTTATGAATTTCAAATCAAATTTTTGAATTCTAGTACTTTTAAAGGCCTAGTTACTCAAATACAGGAATCAAATAATATTTTGTTAATAGCTTTACTGACTATCCCAGTCTTTTTACTTAGCTGGATGGGAATAGGTTATCCTCTAGCTTCTTTGTCAACTACTTCTAATAGTATTTCAGCAGCAGCTAACTTAAATTTTGCCTTAAAACATGGGAGTGCTTGGAATGTGCCATATAAGTATTTGGGTAGTTCTTTGTTTTATCCTTATGCAGAAATGGGTGGTGCGAGTATTGTTTTAGCGATGATTGTAATTATCCTAATTTATAGTAAAAATAAGGATAGTGAAAATATTGCCAAGGTTAACCTGCTTCCAGCAGCTTTTGGCTCAACTGGAGGCATGATGGTCGGGATGCCGATTATTTTAAATCCATTGTTACTGCCGGCGATTGTGATTATTCCAATTATTAATATTCTACTAGCCGCTGGAGCAATTTTTTGCCATTTAATTCAACCTTGTGCTTACCCCGTTTTAAGTGGGACACCAGGAATTTTGGTCTCTTTCTTTGGTTCTAATGGTGACTGGAGCAACTTGGTATTTTCTATTTTGTTATTCATTTTAGATATAATAATGTTTATTCCAACTATGAAATTAGGTTTGCGACTTGAAAGGGGACTAAAGGATTATGAAGAAAAGAATGATTAATTTAGTTCAAAATCCTAATTTTAAATGGTTGGCAATCGTCTTAGTCTTATTAGTAGCTTTGGCTATTCCAGGTTATTTTTGGATGAAGGCTGATAACCACGCTAGAGCTGAAAGACGCAAATCACTTTTGTCGCCAGTAATTATGATTCCAGGCTCTAGTGCAACAACTGAACGTTTTAATCAATTAGTGAAGCAGCTAAATCAGAACACACCGACTAAGCATAGCGTGCTTAAAATTAAAGTTTCAACGAATGGAACGCTATCATATTCAGGCAAAATCAATAAAAACGACAACGAACCTTTCATTATTGTCGGTTTTGAAAATAATCACGATGGTTATAGCAATATTAAGAAGCAAGCCAGCTGGTTTGATCAAGCCTTTTATGCCTTATCAGAGAGCTATAAGTTTAATAATTTTAAAGCCTTTGGGCATTCTAACGGTGGCTTGATCTGGACCTATTGGTTAGAACATTACTACTGTTACTATTCTGATGAAATTAAAATCAAACGTCTGATGACGCTAGGAACGCCATATAATTTTGGTGAAAAAAATATTAATCATAAAACGCAAATGCTAGAAACCTTTATCAAGAACAAAGATAAACTACCGAAAAACTTGATTGTTTATTCCTTATCTGGTGGAAAAAATTATGAGTCTGATGGAATTGTACCAGAAGCTAGCGTAGCAGCCGGAAAATATATTTTTCAGAATCAAGTCAAGAGCTATACTGCAATGACAGTAACGGGTGTAGAAGCGGATCACTCGGATTTACCTCAGAATAAGCAGGTAATCAAAGTAATTAAACAGTATTTGCTTGAGCCGAGAAAGTTGAGCGAACCGCAAAATACTGGACAAGCAAAAGGGCAATAATAGAGGTAGGCAGAAATAGTTTATAGTAATAAACTTATTCTTATCTGTGGAAAACTTCCTTAAAATTAAACAGTTTTAAGCAAAATAATCATCAATTTTTGCCCATCTTAAGAAATTTTTTAGAATTTGTGAAGCACTACAAATGTTTATATTACAGCATTTGTGGCGCTTTTTTAATAAAAATCACAAAAAATAAAGAAGATGTGGAAAACTTTTGATTTTTAGCTTGCAATCTGTGGATAACATGCTATACTATTAAATGTAATGAGTTAGCACTCAGTAGCTTAGAGTGCTAAAGACGTAAATTTGAGATAGGGAGTGTTGCACATATGGCATACTTTAACAATGATTTTGATAACTTATTTAACGAATTGAATAGCTCATTCTTTAATGACGACTTCGGCACTAGAAGAAATAGCAAGGGCAATTCAGGTTCAATTCCAATTAACTACTCCAGCAGCATGGGTGCTGCACCACAAACAATTCAACAGAACCCACAACAACCCAATGAAAAGCCAATTGGTGTTGACTTAGTTGAGGAAGCTAAGAACAATAAATTTGACCCAGTAATTGGCCGTGACGAACAGATTGATAACGTAATTGAAATTCTTTCAAGACGTAAGAAGAATAATCCTGTTTTAATCGGACCTGCTGGTGTTGGTAAGACTTCTATTGTAGAAGGCTTAGCTGAAAGAATTGCTTCAGGCAATGTACCAGCTAAAATGGCTAACATGCATATCATTTCAGTAAATATTAATGACATGGTTGCTGGTTCAAGTCTTCGTGGTAGCTTTGAAGAAAGATTAAAGAAGGTTATCGATAAGGCCAAGAGCGATCCTAACATTGTTTTATTCATCGATGAAATTCACAACATCGTTGGTGCTGGTTCTACTGATTCAGAAAACAACAATGGGGATGCAGCTAACATCTTGAAGCCAGCTTTGGCAAGTGGTCAATTGAAGTTAATTGGTGCTACTACTACTAGTGAATTCCAAAGAATTGAAAAAGATCCAGCTTTATCACGTAGATTCCAAGCTGTTCAAGTTCCAGAACCATCTACTGATGTAGCTGTTAAGATTTTGGAAGGCTTAAAGAAGAAGTACGAAGACTACCACCACGTAAAATACAGTGACGACAGTCTTAAATTAGCTGTTGAATTATCAGAAAGATACATTCAAGGCCGTTACTTACCAGACAAGGCTATCGACTTGATGGATGAAGCTGGTGCTAAGAAGGCATTGCTTGTACAACCAACTGATGAAAAGAGCTTAAAGAACCAAATCTCAGCTCTTGAAGCTAAGAAGACTGAAGCTGCTAAGGCAGAGGATTACGACAAGGCTTCAGAAATTAAGAGTAAGATTGCTGAACTTGAGAAACAACTTAAGAATGTAGATTCTAAGAATACTCCAGAAGTAACTGAAAAAGACATCTACGCAATTATTGAACAAAAGACTAAGATCCCAATGAGTGAACTCCACGCTGATGAAGCTCAAAAGAACTTGGACTTAGCTAAGAAACTTAAGAAGAATGTTATTGATCAAGACAGAGCTATCGATGTAATTACTGACGCTATTGCTCGTAAGCAAATCTTCAAAGACAGCGACAGACCTACTGGTTCATTCTTACTCACTGGACCTACTGGTGTTGGTAAGACTGAACTTGCTAAACAATTGGCAATTCAATTATTTGGTAACAAGGAACACTTAATCCGTTTGGACATGAGTGAATACCAAGACGAAATGGCAGTTAACAAGTTGATCGGTTCAGCACCTGGCTATGTTGGCTACGGTGAAGGTGGTCAATTAACTGAAAAGGTTCGTCACCAACCATACTCATTGATTTTATTTGATGAGATTGAAAAAGCTAACCCACAAGTCTTCAACGCATTATTGCAAATTATGGATGACGGTCGTTTGACTGACGCACAAGGTAGAACTGTTTCATTCAAGGATACTATCTTGATTATGACTTCAAACGCCGGCTTCTCAGACAAGTTGCTTGAAGATGGCAAGGTTGACCAAGACAAGTTAATCTCAGCCCTTGAAAACTACTTCAGACCTGAATTCTTGAACCGTTTGGACGCAATCGTTCCATTCAACTCACTTACTGAACAAGACATGGGCAAGATCATCAACATTTACTTGAAGAAGATGTCTCATGTTCTTGCTAAGAAGGGTGTAACGGTAGAAGTTTCAGACGAAGCTAAGGCATTCTTGGCAGAAAAGGGCTACGACAAGAAGTTCGGTGCTCGTCCACTTAGAAGAGTAGTTGAACAAAATCTTGAAACTCCAGCTGCTAAGTTGATCCTGAGAAAACCTGAAACTAAGAAGCTTGAATTCACTGCAGATGACAAGCACTTGTACTTAAACGGTGAAGCAATCTTCGATATTTCTCCAAAGATTGAAGAAAAAATTAAGGAAGACAAAACTAAAGCCGAAGATAAAAAATAAGATTAATTAATAGTTAATAAAGAAAAAGAGGATATTTCCTAGGGAATATCCTCTTTTTGTGCAGAAATTGAATTAGTTTTGCATTTCTGCAAAGTTGTTTGATCTGAAATTAAAATAAGAGTATTATAAAAATATAAAAAATAAGATAATTATAAGCTCTTAATTCGGTGAAAAAGTTCAGAAAAATTATGAGATACTTTAGGCAGATTAAGTACCTCAGGTAAGGAAACTATAAACAAAATTAATTCTTCATTATCTTTGTTTAGACGATAATAAAGAAGCTCTTTTAAGGAATTCATTTTGATTTGTAAGTAACTACTTAAGAAGCGGTATTGAATATGATTAAAAAAGATCTTCAATGAGGAATAATTATGAAGCAAAAATTTATATATCTTCGAGATATTTTTAAAGGGCACTCATCTTTGTGGCTAGGCTTAGTTATAGCTAGCGGTTTTACTGGCTTAGATGGCATTATTTCCCCCGCCGTTATGGGAATTCTTACGAATATTTTAACAAAACGTCAATTTAATCGAGTTTGGTTAGTTATTGCACTTTTCTTTGTGGCAATGACATTTACTAATATTGCTTTTTGGTTTTGGCAATATTTTAATTTAAAAATTATTCAAGTTGCTAATACCAAATTGCGTGCAGATGCTTATGATAAGTTTATTACTGCCAGTGATAATCGCGATGAATCGAAAGTAATTTCCTTTATAGATGTAGATGTAAAGCAAATTGAAAATCAGTTTATCAATGCGGTAGTAATGGTAATTTATTGCTTTGAGCAAGCATTGATCACTTTAATCTATATTCTTTATATTAATTCTTGGGTAGCATTGGTTTACCTTGTTTGTGGTTTTTTACCAACGGTTGTTCCCAGGCTTACTAAAAAATGGCTAGAAAAGGGAACCAAGAAGTGGTCCGCTAAATATAAGAAGTATAACTTAGAAGTTTCGGAAGGAGTTAAAGGTTTTCATCTGATTAATAATTATGGCGTTACAGCTAAGATGCAAAAGCTAATTACACATTCGCTTAAGCAAGAAGAAAATGCGTATTTTAAAATGAACTTGCATCAAGAAACTTCACGTTTATTATCAAATACCACTTATGTGATTTCAACAATTATTGCCCTATTAGTTAGTGTGTTGTTTATTATGAATGGTCAAATCACAGTTGGTGCCTTTATTTCGCTATATTTGGCAGCCGATAGGGTAACGAGTCCTATTTTGAGTTCTGTTCAGTTCTTGAATCAGATTAATTCGTCCACTCCACTTTTGGAAGCAGAGATTGATAAATCTAAGCAGCAGCAAATTAATAATTTAACTTATCAAAATCTATCTAAGGATCTTTTACTTGAATTTGATCACGCTAGTTTTGGGTATGATCATGCATTGATAAAAGATATTAATTTTGCTGTTAAAGGTAATAGTCATGTGATGATTGAGGGACCATCTGGTGTGGGAAAGTCAACAATTTTCAAAACTTTATTAAATGAAATACCACTCTTTTCAGGAGAAATTCTAGTTAATTCTAAGTTAAATGATAATGAGTTGAAGCATCAAACTGGTATCATTAGTCAAGATACGTTTATTTTTTCAAAAAGCTTGCGCTTTAATTTGACATTAGGCGAAGATTTCTCTGATGAAGACATGATTGCAATCTTACGAAAGGTTGAATTGGATAAATTTGCCTCAACAGAAGGACTGGATACTAGATTAGGTGAGAATGGAGTCCATCTTTCTGGAGGTGAAAAGCGTAAAATTGAATTAGCTCGTGCATTATTAAGAAAGAAGACAATTTTATTATTAGATGAGGCCTTGTCGGGATTAGATCATCAAAGTATGCAGACTATATTTCAGTTAATTGTTGATTTCAAAGGTACTGTAATCGACATTGAGCATAATTTAAGTGACGAGTATAAGCAAAAATATGGGCAAATTTTAGAGTTGACTAATTAAGTAGCCCAGTTGCTCTAGCTTCCTATTGATTTGGCAATTTCTTCATAAAGTTGTAAACTGTGAAAAAAGACAAAATGGAGAAAATTATGGCTGAAAAAAAAGAAGAAAAAGAATCATGGGGTAAGTTTTTCCTAGATATCTTAATTATCTGGGGTATTTTATTTGGCGTTTATATGTTGCTCTTCCACTTCGTTTTGAGCAACGATACGGTGTCTGGTCCATCAATGCAACCAACCTTTCAAAATGGTGATCGATTGATTGCGGAACGTCATGCACAAATCAAACGTGGTGAAGTGGTCATTGTTAAAGCCCCAGATGAACCAGGTGCTTTGTACATTAAGCGTGTTATTGGTTTGCCTGGTGAAAAAATCGTCAGCAAAAATAATCAAATCTACATTAATAATAAAAAGATTGCTCAACCTTGGTTGAAACAAGGAACGAAGTTAATTGATAATGGCTCAGATACATTTTATTCTGAGACTCAGAATTTTACTATGCAGTCACTGATGCGGGCGCGGACTTACCAGCAATACTTTACTAGAGCGCAGATTAAATATGTGCAGGATACTGGGCGCATTCCGAAAGGAACATATTTCGTAATGGGTGATCACCGGAGCGTTTCTAAGGATAGCCGTTATATCGGAACCATTAAGCGTAGTAGTATCGTTGGCGTAGTTAAAGTACGTTACTGGCCGTTGAACCAATTTAAAGTTTACTAATAATGAAGATATTCCTAAGGGAATATCTTTTTTAGATAAAAAATAATTGCATGAATTGGCATAAGACTATATAATTCAAAAAAAGCAAACTTGATGGAGCAACATGTTTCATTTAAAAAACATGCCGCTCCATTTTTTATTTTGAGGAAGGTGCGAGTAATTATGGATGAGAAGCCGAGATTAAAACGCGGGCTTAAGAGTCGTCACGTAACAATGATTGCAATAGGGGGAGCCATTGGTACTGGCCTATTCTTAGGTTCTGGTTCAGCCATTCATAGTGCTGGCCCTTCAATTATTTTGTCGTACTTAATCGTAGGGATTATCACCTTTTTTATGATGCGTGCTTTAGGAGAGCTTATTTTAGCCGATCCTGATAGTCATTCATTTTTAGAATCAATCAAAAAATATTTAGGTAAGCGTGCCGAATTTGTAGCGGGCTGGATGTACTGGGCTTGCTGGCTTAGTTTAGCTATGGCTGATTTGACTGCGACAGGAATTTATTTAAGATACTGGTTTCCGTGGCTACCGCAATGGGTTGGCCCTTTAGTAATTGTGATCTTATTGATGTTGATTAACATGGTAAATGTCGGATTATTTGGTGAACTGGAAAGTTGGTTCTCAATGATTAAGGTAATGGCAATTGTAGTCTTAATCATTACCGGTGCTGTAATGTTGTTACTTCATACGCATGTAAAGGGCGGTTATGTTTCACTAACTAATTTAGTTAATCATGGTGGCTTTTTCCCAACTGGGATTTGGGGCTTTCTTTTATCATTTCAAATGGTTGTTTTTGCCTTTGTTGGGGTAGAAATTGTAGGTCAAACTGCTAGTGAAACAGCTAATCCGCAAAAGGATATTCCTAAGGCAATTAACACTTTGCCAGTTAGAATCGGCCTTTTTTATGTGGGCTCAATGTTGGCAATTATGTCTGTTTATCCATGGAATCACATTACAACTACTTCAAGTCCCTTTGTCCAGGTCTTTACCGGCATCGGTGTTACAGCGGCTGCAGGGATTTTAAATTTTGTCGTTTTGACTGCAGCTATGTCAGCGACTAATAGTGCAATCTTTTCAACTAGTCGATCACTTTATTCATTAGCACGTAACGGCCATGCACCTAAAAGACTAGGTGAATTGACCAAAAAAGCAATTCCAATGAACGCTTTGATGACCTCTTCATTAATTTTATTTGTAGTAGTTGCCTTAAACTATTTAATGCCAGCAGAAATATTCTCCGTTGTCTCAACTGTTTCAACGATTTGTTTTGTGATTGTTTGGATCATGATTATGGCAGCACATATTGTTTATCGCAAACAGAATAAGCAGAATTTAGGCAGCTTTAAAATGCCGGGCTACCCAGTAACTAGCTGGCTTACGCTTGCCTTTTACATTGGTATTTTAATCTTATTATTCTTTATCAAATCAACGCAGCTGGCTTTGATTATTTCGATTTTATTTGCAATCTTTTTAGCGATCAGCTACAGTTTTGTTCGAAAAAATGATAAGGTATAGTGATTAAAGATAAATGAGAATAGATATATTTCCTAGGAAATTTTTACAGATGCTAAAGAAAGGAAGTTGGAAATGGCGAAGAAAGCACCTGAATTAAAGCGGTCGATGACAGCCGGACAGATGGAAATGATCTCACTTGGAGGAGCAATTGGTGTTGGACTATTCATGGGGGCTAGCTCAACCATTAAGTGGACCGGTCCTTCAGTACTGCTAGCTTATATTTTTGTTGGGGTTATTTTGTATATCGTAATGCGGGCATTAGGTGAGATGCTTTATGTTGATCCAGGTACTGGTTCTTTTGCAGACTATGCTTCAGAGCATGTGCATCCAATTGCCGGCTATTTAGCCGAATGGGCAAACGTGTTTCAATACATTGTTGTCGGAATTTCTGAGGTGGTGGCAACAACAGAGTATTTGCGCTTTTGGTGGAAAGGCACCTCTGATTGGGCTGCCGGCGTAATTATTATTTTATTTTTGCTGGTGGCTAACTTAGCTAGTGCGAAAGCTTATGCAACCTTGGAATTCTGGTTTGCCATGATCAAGGTTGTAACGATTATCTTAATGATTTTGCTTGGCTTTGCGGTAATTCTATTTGGCTTTGGTAATGGCGGTCATCCAGTAGGCTTTTCTAACCTGTGGAGTCATGGCGGCTTCTTCACTGGTGGTCTCAAGGGCTTCTTTTTCTCAATGGCCATTATTGTTGGTTCTTATGAAGGAATTGAGCTAATTGGGATTTCAGCTGGTGAAGTATCTGATCCGCATAAGGCCATTGTTAAAAGCGTGAAGTCAGTATTGTGGCGGATTTTGATCTTTTATGTTGGGGCAATTTTTGTGATTGTCACAATTTATCCATGGAATAAATTAGATAGCATTGGCTCACCGTTTGTAACGACCTTTGCCAAGGTGGGAATTACCGCGGCAGCTTCAGTAATTAACTTTGTAGTTTTGACTGCAGCTTTGTCCGGTGCAAACTCAGGAATTTATTCATCAAGTCGAATGTTGTATAAATTGGCACACGAAGGTGAAGCACCGAAGACTTTTGGTCACGTATCTAAGAGAATCGTGCCTAGTCATGCGATCATTGGAATTACTAGTGGGATCTTTATTGGTTTCATGCTTAATGTTTTGGCACAATTTTTGAATAAATCACTAGCTAATGTTTTTGTTATTGTTTATAGTTCATCTGTTTTGCCAGGGATGGTTGCATGGTTTGTGATTTTACTAGCAGAGTTGCGTTTTAGAAAAAAGAACCCTGATTTGATGAAGAATCATCCGTTTAAATTGCCACTATATCCATATTCCAACTATTTTGCTTTAATCATGTTGGTTGTGATTGTAATCTTTATGTTTATTAATCCAGAAACGCAAATTTCTGTTGCAGTTGGTGCAGCAGTGTTGATTATTGCGGCACTGATTTATGTGGTTAAGCATCAAAAAGATAAATAAAATTGAGTAGTAGGTAAGAAGCCTGCTGCTTTTTTGATAAGAAAATGATTGGGGACAAAATATGGATAATCCGTTTAATCCTAGCTTTGGCCGAATTCCAGCAGTGTATTTGCAGCGAAAAAAACTAATTGCTGATGTGTCTCAAGGAATAGAGAATTTAAATAGTTCATATACAATTTCGATTGTTTATGGAATGCGTGGAATAGGCAAAACTGTCTTTTTGACAGCAATGGACAGAAAGATTAGTGCATATCCAGATTGGATTGTTGTTAATTTGGCCATGGGGATGAAGTTGTTGCCTTCTTTTATTAATAGCTTATATCTGAATGCAGATTCAAAACTAAAAAAATCATTTAAATCTATTGAAGGACTAAATTTCTCTAATTTTGGATTATCGCTTTCTACAGACATTAGTAAGTTAACATATCAAGATATTTTAACGAACATGTTTGATGAAGTAAGAAAAAATGACGTTAAAGTGTTGATTACCTTAGACGAAGTAAAACTATGTCAGGAGTTGAAAGATTTTGCAAGATGTTATCAATTATTAAATCGGCAGGGTTATCCTATAGCCTTAATGATAGCTGGTCTTTCTGAAAATATCTCTGAATTGAAAAACGAAAATATAACTTCATTCTTACTACGTGGAAAGCGAATAGCTTTATCAGCATTGAATCTCTCACAGGTTGAAGCTAGCTATAGTAAAGTTTTTAAAGAATCAGGTTATCAAGTGTCGAAAAAAATTCTTGAAAAAATGGCGTTGATGACAATGGGCTATTCATATGCCTTTCAGTTGCTAGGTTATTTAGTTTTGAAAGCTGCTAAAAAAAGTAAGGTAATAGATCAAAACACTTTAGAATGTATTAAATCAGAGTACTTATTGGTGCTAAAGCAAAATGTTTATACCAAAGTACTTAGTAGTTTGTCAAAGCAAGACCGAAAATTTGTTTTAGCTATGGCTCAGAGCCCAAAACATTGTGTTTCAATTAAAGAAATTCATGAAAGGTTAAACCGTCCAAGCAATTTTGTTGCTAACTATCGTAGACGCTTGTTAGATGATCAAGTTATCAAATCTACTAATTATGGTGAAGTGGCCTTTACTTTACCGTTTTTCAAGGAATATGTATTACGGCAGTATCGCTTTGAGCAGGGACTAGAATAAGAAATATTCAAAAATTATCGTATTCAATTCAAATCTAATATTGTACTTTTTCAAAGAAATTCTCTATAATATTACATACAAAAAGTAAGCAAAAGGAGGAGCATAAATGACAAAACCAATTATCGGTATCTCAGGTTCTGTAATTATTGACGATGGAGGAATTTTCCCTGGTTATCATCGTAGTTATGTGAACGAAGACTATGTAGATTCAGTAGTTCAAAATGGTGGTGTGCCTTACATTATTCCATTTACTGAAAATGATGAGGTGATTCGTGAACAGCTTAATCATGTTCAAGGTTTGATCTTATCTGGCGGTCATGATGTTGATCCACGTTTTTATGGCGAAGAACCAATGCAAAAGATTGGTGCTACTTGGCCTGAACGCGATCATTTTGATATGCGCTTGTTAAAGTTAGCAGAAGAAAATGGTATTCCGGTACTCGGCATTTGTCGTGGTGCTCAAATTATTAATGTGGCTCATGGCGGTACGCTTTACCAAGATCTTTCATACAGAAAAGAACTTACTTTGAAACACATGCAAGGTCATACGCCAACTTTGCCTACTCATAGTATGGAAGTGGAAGCTGATAGTAAATTGGCTGAAATTTTGGGTAAAACTGAATTTCGCGTTAATTCTTTCCACCATCAATTAATTAAAGACGTTGCACCAGATTTAAAAGCAGTGGCAACAGCTCCTGATGGTGTGGTTGAAGGACTTGAAAATAAAAAAGGTAATGTCATTGCCGTGCAGTGGCACCCTGAAATGTTGCACCGTAATTCCGATGTAGCGTTTATGAATAACTTATTTAAGTTTGTTGTTGATAATGCAAAGTAAGGAAGCAAATAGATGAATGAAAAAACAGGAGATAAATTAGGCTTTTGGTCAATTGTACTATTAGCAATTAATGCCATTATTGGTTCGGGTATTTTTTTAACACCTGGTAGTGTAGTACAACAAGCCGGTAGTAAAGCCTTAGTTGTATATTTAATTGCGGCAATTTTTGCAGCGATTCTGGCCATTTCGTTTGCGGCAGCTTCAAAGTATGTCACTAAATCTGGTGCTGCCTATGCTTATTCCAAGGCCGCTTTTGGTAAAAAAATTGGCTTTTATATGGGAGTTCTGCGTTACTTCTCAGCCAGTGTAGCTTGGGGCGTAATGGCTGTTGGGGTAATTAAGTCAACTATTTCAATTTTTGGCGGAAATCCCAATAAGGCAATAAATGTCACAATTGGCTTTTTGATCTTGATGGCAATTATTACCGTGATCAACTTGTTTGGTCAAAAAGTAGTTAAGTATGTAATGAATTTAGCCACGATAGGTAAGTTGGCTGCATTGGTGTTAATTATTATTGCTGGAGTAGTTTTGTTAATTACTACTGGTGCATCAAGCAACCTAGGACAAGTAGATCAATTGACTCAGAATGGTCAGAAAATTGTGCCAACTTTAACTACAACTACCTTTGTCATGGCAATTGTTTCAGCCTTCTATGCCTTTACCGGCTTTGAATCAGTAGCTTCTGGTTCAGAAGATATGAAGAACCCTGAAAAGAACTTGCCACGAGCAATTCCATTGGCAATCTTAATTATTGCGGTTGTCTATATCGGCGTTGTAGCGGTAGCGATGGTACTTAATCCACGCGCTTTAATGACGACTAAGCAAGTTGTAGCGATTGCGGCTATTTTTAATAATGAAATCTTACGTGATGTGATCTTAGTTGGTGCCTTGGTTTCAATGTTTGGGATCAACGTAGCTTCCAGCTTTAATGCTCCACGTATTCTGGAAGCTATGGCTCGAGAGGGTCAGATGTCACAAGCTTTAACTAAGAGAACTAAGAATAACTTCCCAATTAGAACTTTCTTTATCTCTGTTGGCTTGGCAATTTTGATTCCGATGGCCTTTGAATACAATATGGTCAACTTGATTACTTTGAGCGCGATGGTTAGATTCTTAGGTTTCATCGTGGTACCTCTAGCAGTTATTCAATTTTACCGTGGTAAGGCAAAAGAAGATATCTTAAAGGCTAATAAGAGCGTTATGACTGATGTTATTGTGCCAATTTTATCTGTTGTGATTGTGATCTTCTTGTTAGTTGAATATAACTGGAAGGCACAATTTGGTGTAGTAAACGCAGCAGGGCAAGTTATCGGTGTTAACTGGTATGCCATTGCGATGATGGTCTTTGGCTTTGTATTGTTGCCACTCATTATGGCTTGGATTTCTAGAAGAGAACGGAAATAAAATCAATAGAAAAAAGATCCTACATTTTGCAGGATCTTTTTTGGTATGTAAAAAAATCTTAAAATTACAGCAACTTAATATCGTCAGCTTCACAAGCCTCAACCATATCTTCTGGCCAAATAGAAGCTTGTACTTCACCAATGTGAGCCTTACCTAACAGCAACATACAGAGACGAGATTGACCGATTCCGCCGCCGATTGAATAAGGTAATTCACCCTTCAAAAGCATTTGGTGGAATGGCAATTTTTCGCGATCTTCGCAATGTGCCTTCTTTAGTTGTTCACGTAAGCTTTCCTCACTAACACGGATACCCATTGAAGAAATTTCGAGCTTACTTTGTAAAGGTTCGTACCAGAAGACTAAGTCACCGTTTAATTGCCAATCATCGTAGTCTGGTGCACGGCCATCGTGTGGTTTACCACTACGCTTTAACTTGTCACCAATTTTCATAATAAAGACGGCTTTTTCTTCTTTAGCAATCTTATCTTCACGCTCTTCTGGAGAAAGATCAGGCCAGCGATCTTCTAATTCTTGAGTAGTAATAAATGAAACGTGATCAGCTAGGCGATAAGTAGAGCCTGGGTAGCGTGCAGCAACCAGCTTTTCAGTTGCCTTAATTGCCTTAAAAATGTTCATCACAGTAACTTCAAGTGTGTCGGTGTTGCGTTCTTGTTTACTAATAATCTTTTCCCAGTCCCATTGGTCAACATAGATAGAGTGGAAGTTATCAAGATCTTCGTCCCGGCGGATGGCGTTCATGTTGGTGTAAAGTCCTTCATGCATTCCGAAACCATAGCGTTTCAAAGCCAATCTCTTCCATTTAGCCAATGAGTGAACTACTTCGATAGTATCTTCTTTAGGCATTGCCTTCATGTCAAAGGCAACGGGACGTTCAACACCATTTAAGTTGTCGTTTAAGCCGGTCTTTTTTTCAACAAACATTGGAGCTGACATTCTTTGTAAACCGAGAATTTCTGCCAATTTATCTTGGAAGGTTTCACGAATAAATACAATCGCAGCTTCAGTGTCGCGCACAGTTAATGTTGGGTGATAATCTTTAGGTAAAATAAGTGTCATAATATAAGTCCTCTTTCTAATGTACTTAGAGCAAAGAAAAAGCCCTTCGCTCCCTAAAAAAAAACAGGGACGAAAGGCTTTTTTCCGCGGTACCACCCACATTGTCTATATTTTAATAGACCGACTCATGAAGCACTATCATGCTCCACCGGCGTGGTAACGTACCGGAGACGTCTCAACCTACTCTAAGAATTGTTGTTTCGGTGAGCTGCTAAAAGTGTTTTTCAATAATCCAGGGTCTATTAGTTTCACACTAGCACTAATTCACTGGGAAGAATTAGATTATTTACTCGTCTTTTTCATCGCTTTTTAATTTGTTTATATGTATTTAACATTATTTTTTAGAAAAAAGCAAGCAAAAAATGTAGTAATATATTTAGGAAAGCGTTTAAGTTATAGATAATAAAAGAAATTAATTAATTTTAGAGGAATAAGAATGTTAGGATTTTCTGTTTATCTAGGACACGATTTGACGTCCGAGAATTACAATTATTTGCTGACGATGCGCAATAGTGGATTTACCTGCGTTTTTACTCAGCTAGCTGTACCTGATACTGATAGTGAGACGATTTTAAATCGGCTGGCGGACTTAACTAATTGGTGTCAAAAACTAGACTTGAAAATTATTGCAGATGTCACGGCAGATGATCTGCAAGATTTGGGTATTAATGTCAATAGTGTTGAGCAAATTAAAAGTTTGAGTCTAACTGGTCTTAGAGTAGATCATGGATTTTCTACTGATATTATTGCCAAGTTGTCCAAAGAAATGCCGATAGTTCTAAATGCCAGCATTATTACGCAACAAAATATTGATGATCTGCGTTATAGTAATGCAAATTTTGAAAAATTAACAGCAGGACATAACTTCTACCCACGTCCTGAAACAGGTCTTGATGCACACTGGATGCAAAAGAAGAATGAGTGGCTTAAGCAATATGGTTTGAAAACAGCAGCCTTTATTTCAGGAAATGGCAAATTGCGTGGACCAATTTTTGCAGGATTGCCAACGTTGGAGAAGCAGCGATATGAAAACCCATTAGCTGCGATCTTAGAATTGAAAGATTATGATTGCGATCACATTTTTGTGGGAGATCCGCAACTTACGAGGGATGCAATTGAATCGATTACTAATTATCAAAAACAGGGTGCAATTACACTGCATTTAGATACTGATATACCAGAATTGTTTGGCAATGATTGGCATAATCGTCCAGATGTGGCGCGTGACGTAGTTCGCTTAAAGGAAAGCAGAAAAAAGATGTTTTTGTCAACAGAGCCGCAAGATAATATTTATGCTAGACCAACTGGCAGCGTGACGATTGATAATCATTTGTATCCGCGTTATGAAGGCGAAATCGAGATTACTAAACGCGATTTGCCATGCAATGAGAAAGTAAATGTTTTGGCCCAGGTTAAGGATTACGATTTACCGTTATTGAAATATGTAGATTCAGATACACAGATTATCTTTAGACGAGCTACTAAAGGGGCATAGCATGATAAGTATTTCCGAGGAAATACTTATTTTTTTACACAAAAAAACCGCACTTCAATGAAATGCGGTTAACTTATCGGGAAAACAGGATTCGAACCTGCGACCCCCTGGTCCCAAACCAGGTGCTCTACCAAACTGAGCCATTTCCCGTTTTTAAGTGCGCCCTGAAGGATTTGAACCTT
This sequence comes from Lactobacillus sp. UMNPBX1, assembly GCF_002554085.1. Taxonomy (NCBI): domain Bacteria; kingdom Bacillati; phylum Bacillota; class Bacilli; order Lactobacillales; family Lactobacillaceae; genus Lactobacillus; species Lactobacillus sp. UMNPBX1. The sequence continues at coordinate 5,990 of NZ_PCZI01000005.1, read as the reverse complement.
CAACCTTCTGATTCGTAGTCAGACACTCTATCCAGTTGCGCTAAGGGCGCATTCATCAACGACAACTAGTATAACACAATTTAAAACTCTGTCCAATCGTTTTTAAAAAATAATCAAAAAAAGCCGAGTTATTGACTACCCTACAATAACTCGACCTATATTATTCTATCGAAAAAAGATAGATAATACTATATTATCGTAATATTCTTAACAGGAAAATAATAAAAATGCAAAAATTTTATTAAAATTACTTATCACCATCAAAAATATTGTCTTTAACGATTACGTAGTCGACTAACTTAATGGAATTAAGATCGCGACCACCAGCGTATGAGATGGATGACTGCAAGTCTTCCTTCATTTCTTTTAAAGTATCCTTAATTGAGCCACGGTATGGCACTAACATTTGCTTACCTTCTACATTTTTGTAAGCACCTTTTTGAACCTCAGAGGCTGAGCCCCAGTATTGCTTGTAAGTTTTACCATTAATTTTGATTACATTACCAGGTGATTCTTCATGACCGGCCAGCATTGAACCAATCATAACCATGGTAGCGCCAAAACGAATTGACTTAGCGATATCGCCGTTATGACGAATCCCACCGTCGGCAATTAATGGCTTAGAAGCAGATTTACTGCACATTCTTAATGCGGCTAATTGCCAACCACCAGTACCAAAGCCAGTCTTCAATTTCGTAATACATGCTTTACCAGGTCCCACACCAACCTTGGTTGCGTCGGCGCCTGCATTTTCGAGTTCACGTACGGCTTCTGGCGTAGCAATATTGCCCGCTGTTAAAAATGAATCAGGTAATTTTTCCTTAATATACTTGATCATCTTAATCACGTAAACGGAGTGACCATGAGCTACATCAATAGTAATATATTCTGGTTTAAGGTTTTCCTTGACTAATTCATCAATAAAATCATATTCACTGTCTTTAATGCCAACTGAAATAGATGCAAATAATCCTTTTTGATGCATCATTTTGATGAAGGGAATTCTCTTTTCGGGTTCAAAACGATGCATTACGTAATAATAATCGTTTTGGGCTAGCCAAATAGCGAGGTTATCATCAATGACACTTTCCATATTGGCAGGAACAACCGGTATTTTAAATGTTCGGTTTCCGAACTTGACACTGGTATCTGCATCACGACGGCTTTTGATGATACCCTTATTAGGTACAAGTTGGATATCATCATAGTCAAAGGCTTCCATACTAAAGTAGTTACTCATTTTAAAACTGCTCCCTTTAATCTTGTTTGTTGACCGAGACATACTATATGGGAATAATTTGTGTTTGTCAATATAAAAATCGAACTATGAAATAATTTAAAAATAAAATAATTCGGATTTTATATTGATTATTTGTAAATTAATTGCTAGACTAGCATACGTAATATTTATAGAGATTTTTATGAGGTGAATTTTAAATGACAGCAGTCGCAGTCGTAGGAAGCCAATGGGGCGATGAAGGTAAGGGAAAGATTACTGACTTTTTGAGTAAGGATGCTGCAGTTGCAGTTCGTTCAAATGGTGGTAACAACGCAGGTCATACTATTGATATTAATGGTCAAACTTTCAAGATGCGTTTAATTCCTTCTGGTATTTTTGCAGCCAAGGACAATACAGTTATTGGTAATGGTGTCGTAATCAATCCAGAAGTAATGTTTGGCGAATTAGAAAATCTTGAAAAGAGTGGCATTGATACTAGTGGCTTGAGAATTTCTAATCGTGCCCACATCATTATGCCTTATGATATTAAGCAAGATGAATATCAAGAAGAAGCTAAGGGGGCTAACAAGATTGGTACTACTAAGAATGGTATTGGACCAACTTACATGGACAAGGCTTCAAGAATTGGAATCCGCGTTTGTGATTTGCTTGAAAAAGACACCTTTGAAGAAAAATTGCGTGCTAACCTTGAAGTAAAGAATGAATTATTTACTAAGGTTTATGGTAAGCCAGCACTTAAATTTGAAGACATTTTTGATAAATACTATGAATATGGTCAAAGAATGAAGAAGTATGTAACTGATACTTCTGTCTTAGTGAATGATGCACTTGACCAAAATAAGAAAGTTTTATTTGAAGGTGCGCAAGGTGTGATGCTTGATATTGATGAAGGTACTTATCCATTTGTAACCTCATCTAATACTATTTCTGGTGGTATTTGTTCAGGTATTGGTATAGGTGCTAATCGTCTTGATACTGTAATTGGTGTCTGCAAGGCTTACACTACTCGTGTTGGTGCTGGTCCTTTCCCAACTGAATTGCTTGATGAAGTTGGTGACCGTATTCGTGAAACTGCTCATGAATATGGTACTGTTACTGGTCGTCCACGTCGTGTTGGTTGGTTTGACTCCGTTGCATTGCGTCACTCAAAGCGTGTTGCTGGTATCAATGGCCTTAGCTTGAACTTGCTTGATGTATTTTCAGGCTTTGACAAGATCAAGATTTGTACTGCATATGAACTTGATGGTGAAAAGATTGATTATTATCCAGCAAGTTTGAAGGAATTATACAGATGTAAGCCTGTATATGAAGAACTTCCAGCTTGGGATGAAGATATTACTCAAGTTAAGACTTGGGACGCTCTTCCAGAAAATGCTAAGAAATTCTTGAACCGCGTTTCAGAGTTGGTTGGCATTCCTTTGGTAACTGTTTCAGTTGGTCCAGATCGTGAACAAACTATTGTTTTGAAGAATCCATGGGAAATGTAATTTATGCTTGAACGTTATACTCGCCCAGAAATGGGGAAAATTTGGACAGACGAAAATAAATATGCAGCTTGGCTTGAAGTAGAAATTGCCGCAACAAAGGCTTGGGCAGAACTCGGTGAAGTGCCAGAAGCAGATGCGGAGAAGATTGCTAAGAATGCCAGCTTTACTGCAGAGCGTGTGGCTGAGCTTGAACAAGTAACCCACCATGACGTGGTTGCTTTTACTAGAACTGTGTCTGAAAGCCTTGGCCCTGAGAAAAAATGGGTGCACTTTGGTTTGACTTCAACTGATGTGGTTGATACTGCTCAAGGCTACTTACTTAAACAAGCTGATGAGATTATCAGAAAAGATCTGCACGAATTAAAAGCAACTATTGCAGAAAAGGCTAAAAAGTATAAGTACACAGTAGAAATGGGACGTACACATGGCGTTCAGGCTGAACCAACTACATTTGGTCTCAAGATTGCTCGCTGGTACGCAGAAATTAATCGTGATATTGAACGATTTGAACATGCCGCAAAAGGCGTTGAATCTGGCAAAATTTCGGGTGCTGTTGGTACTTTTGCTAATGTTCCACCTGCAGTTGAAACTAGCGTAATGAAGCAATTAGGTTTGACACAACAGCCAATTACTAGTCAAGTATTGCCTCGTGATTTGCATGCAGAATACATTGCGACATTAGCATTGATTGCTACTAGTATTGAAAATTGGGCGACAGAAATTCGTGGCTTGCAGCGCAGTGAAATTCATGAAGTTGAGGAACATTTCCGTGCTGGCCAAAAGGGATCATCTGCAATGCCACACAAGCGTAACCCAATTGGCTCAGAAAACCTTTGTGGAATGGCGCGGGTAATGCGTGGTCACGTCGTTACAGCATACGAGGATGTAGCGTTATGGCATGAACGTGATATTTCACACTCTAGTGCAGAGCGGGTTATCTTGCCTGATACGACGATCGGAATTGACTACATGTTGCACCGTTTCAACCGGATTTTGACTAACTTAGATGTATTCCCTGAAACGATGCTTAAGAATATGGATCGTACATACGGTTTAATTTACTCTCAACGAGTATTGCTTAAGTTGATCGATGAAGCAGGTCTATCTCGTGAAAAAGCTTATGATATGGTACAGAAGCTAACTGCTAAATCATGGAATGAGCAAAAGCAGTTTAAGCCGTTGGTTGAAAACAGTGAAATTATGAATTACCTATCCAAGGAAGATATTGATGATGCATTTGATTATCACTATCATTTGCGTCATGTTGATGATATCTTTAAGAAGCTTGGCTTGGATGATTAGAAGAGAGAAACGTTTGGAATTTTCCAAGCGCTTTTTTAGTAGCGTGAATTTAGCGAATTAGGTATAATTTGTCTTAGTTGCAAATTTAGTTACAAATGATATATTATATTATATACTTAAGTGAGGATAACGTGAGTAAATTAGAAAAGCTATTAATAAAGTTATATAGTCATCCAAGAACGTTTGACTTTAAAGATGCTAAAACACTATTGCATGAACTAGATTATCAACTCGATAATAAAGGAAAAACGAGTGGATCTAGAATTATTTTTAAAAAGGGCAGTGATCGGATCATTCTTCATAAACCACATCCTAGAAAAGAACTATTACCATACCAAATTAAACAAATCCAAGATAAAGTTAAAGAGATGAATAAAAATGAAAAAAACTAATCAATATATGAAATATAAGGGTTATGAAGGCTCTATTGAGTATACCTTGGAAGATAAGATTCTCTTTGGTAAGGTTCAAGGAATTAAGAGTCTTATTTCTTACGAAGGTAACACAATAGATGAATTAGAGAAGGATTTTCAGGGTGCTGTTGATGATTATTTAGCAAGTTGTAAGGAGGACGGAATTACGCCAGAGAAGCCCTTTAAAGGTAACTTTAATGTGCGCATCGATCCATCATTGCATGAAAAATTAGCTAATTATGCCGCAGCAAAGCACCAATCATTAAATGCTAGTGTGGAAGAAGCTATAAAAAGATTGTTAGCTTAGATTGAAAAACGTTTGGAATTTTTCCAAGCGTTTTTTCATGAAAACAATTGCTAAATTCATTGAATTAGTGTACTATTTAAGTATAACAATATTTGAATGATGAAGGTGAGTATTATGAATAAAGGTACTGTTAAAACCGCATTTTTAATCGCTTTAGTGCTGGCAATGGGAGTTGTTTGTGTTCTATCATTTCATAATTCCTATACCAATCGGTTAAATCCATTCATTTCCCAGGAAAAAAGCTATGCTTAAGTAGATAAAGACACACAGCGATATTACAATGTGAAGGCGTATAATCCTAAGACAAAAAAGAATTTATTGTTGAAGAAGGTTGGCGTCTACGATTCATCAGGCCAATATATTTCAATTCAACACAAGGGGCAATACGTTAAATCAATCAAATACATCACTAGAAAACGATTCATGCAAGCAAAAAAATAGTAAAAAAGCGTTTGGAAAAATCAAATGTCATTAAGTTAGGTATTGATAATTAAAACTAAACTTAATGACATTTTTTTAGAATACTTATGATTCTTGATATTTTAGTTAAGCGAATCTATGAAGAAGGGTATAAGATAATTAAAATGATTTGAGTATTTATATTGTAATATGTGGCATACTTATACTTTGAATTAACTATATGCCTTCATTTTTTATGTTGGATGTATGCCTAATTATCTGTTTTAAAAGCTGACGTATTGGAGTATTAAAGCATGCTAGTAATATTCGTAACTTTAATCTGCTTCACAATAAAAATAAAGAGTAAATATGTCATTTTTGTTTCTTATAGTTCTTCTATAGAAGTACATTTAACTAAATAAAAAGTTTTACTAGAATATTTTAAATCTGATAAATTATAGTTTAACTAAATTCGAGAATTAATTTTAAAGTGCTGATTATTGCATAGAGTGAGTAGTTAATAGTTGGAGGATAAATTATGAAAATTGCAGAAGGATTAAAACAAATTAGAAAAATGCTGGGCCTTAGTCAAGAAAAAATGTCTGGGGATGTACTAACTAAATCATATTATTCCAAAATTGAACGAGGAGAGTTTGAAATAAAAGCTTGTGACCTAGTGGCAATTTTAAGATTACATGATATAAAGACTTCTGAATTTTTTTCGATGATGGAAAAAGAAATGCAACAATCAAAATATGATTATTATATAGATATTTTACGAGAAAGTTGAAACTGTCAAATCTTTTGTGTAAATAGATCTTTCTCGTAAATTGATTTTTTAA
>NZ_PCZI01000059.1:0-538 GCF_002554085.1 Lactobacillus sp. UMNPBX1 | reverse complement strand
ATCTCAACTACCACTGCTTCGGTATTAGACTCCATGTTAAGAAGCGTTACTGGAACCCCAATCTCATTATTAAAATTAGCATATGTCTTCGCGACATTAAACTGCGTACTTAAGATTGACGCAATCATATCTTTAGTCGTCGTCTTCCCATTACTGCCTGTAACTGCAACAACAATCGGATTGATCTTATGCAAGTAGTACTTCCCTAGTTGTTGAAGGGCCGCTAGTGGATCACTAACGACTAATAGCGGGTGCGTCTGATCCGTTATCTCATGGTCACTAGCCCATAAACTAGCTACTGCACCATTGGTAAAAGCACTCGGTACGTATTGGTGGCCGTCTTGGGCACCTTGCAATGGAACAAATAAGCTCCCTTGATCTAAGTGTCGACTGTCAAATGACACACTAGTCACTTCTACGTCTTTCCATTGTTCAATGTCATTTTGTGCGTTGATCGCCTTGGCAATTTCCGCTAATTTCATTTTCATGAAAAAGATACCTCTTCTTTTGATACTTTGGTCTAGCTTTTTAATTATAT
>NZ_PCZI01000058.1:0-567 GCF_002554085.1 Lactobacillus sp. UMNPBX1 | reverse complement strand
ACGCCGAAAGTAGTTGGTGGGCAACTGCCTGCGAGGAAAGGAAGCTGCCGTGCTCTTTTTTAATATTCCGGCTTAGCTCAGTTGGTAGAGCGCTTGACTGTTAATCAAGATGTCGTCAGTTCGAGTCTGACAGCCGGAGCTAGCGGAATATGAAAGAGGCGGGGGCCAGAGGCTTCCGCCTTTTTGTGTGCTATTAAAGTTCTATAATGAAGCTTTTCTAAGTCTTGAAATTTTTTTAAATAGGGCTTCCAAGGAGCTTTGAGGAGTCTGTACTCTGAATGGTATTGATGGATACGTTATTTTTTCTGCCGGAAAGCCACAGAATGGACAAGTGGGCTGCTTAAAAGGGCTTCGTAGACTTTGTATTGCACTCCATTGAAGAATTTATAGAAATTGTTGTAAAATTTAATATCGAGATCAAATTTAATACAATCATTAACAGAGGACATAGCACAACTCCTAAATAGCTTAATTGAGACAGAATATCATAAATATTCATCAACAGAAAAAATGGTTCAGTATAAATTCTTGTGTAAACGGCTGTGAGATTTAGGATGCCTTTCGGGA
>NZ_PCZI01000057.1:0-594 GCF_002554085.1 Lactobacillus sp. UMNPBX1 | reverse complement strand
TAATGAAGAAAAGATAACTCATGGCTGGCTAGCTGTGGGTATTACCATTATTATGGGTATTGACTTAGTATTAACAGTAATCAGTGTCGAGAGATTCCATACTACAACTAAGATGTGGGATGTGCATATTAACCACTTTATTGAACGAGTTAGAACTAAAGTAGAAAGTCATATGCCTGAGAAAGGAAAATTGCGGGTTGGTGATTGGCACCACTCAGTGATGCAGCACTATGATGAATTACAACCGCAACGATTAAGCTGGAATCATAAGCGCTACTTGAAGAGCTTTCCAAAATTAAAAGTTACTGATGCTCCTAAGTTCATGGAAATTAGGAAAGAAGTCTTGAAGAAAGAAAGCTAACTAACATAATCTTATTTTGTGGGATTGAAAAAAGTCGGATGATCATATTAGGTCATCCGACTTTTTCTTATCCATTAATTCTATTGGGTTCACGTTTTTTACTTTTTATTTCGGTGTAGTTATCTAAAACGTTGGCATAGCGTCCAAGGGTGAAAAGGTAATCAGATAATCGATTGAGGTATTTTAATACGTCATCTGATAATTCCTGTTCATTTAAACTTAATTTGACCAAT
>NZ_PCZI01000056.1:0-659 GCF_002554085.1 Lactobacillus sp. UMNPBX1 | reverse complement strand
CTCCATTAAATTGATGAGATTAGAATACCTGAAAAATGAAGGCTAAAACAGATACCCGGTTATTTGACGCTTACGATTGATCTTAGAGAGAGGGAAATTATTCAATAACTGATTTTAATTCTCTTATTTGATTACTGATTGATTTTTGGTTGTAAATATAAGAGCCAGCTACAAAGATATCAGCACCTGCATTTTTAGCAATTCTAACGGTCTCGTTGTTAATACCTCCATCAACTTCAATTGGAATGTAAGTATTATGTTGAATGATTAAAGTTTTAGCTTGTTTGATACGATCTGATGAATCGCTTTGGAATTTTTGACCACCAAATCCTGGTGTTACTGTCATTAATAATAGCTGATCGATTGAATTTAAATACGGTGCTATAGTCGACACGGGAGTAGATGGTTTTAAAACAATTCCAGATTTTATATGACTTTGTTTTAACAATTTTATCCATTTAGAAGTATTATCTTTAGAGACTTCAATATGAAATTCTAATAAGTCACAACCGGTTTTAACAAATAACGGTATCATTTGTTCTAGGTTATTACTCATTAAATGGATTTCAATTTGAATATTTGGAAATTCATGCTTTAAATCTTTGAGACTGTCAAGAAGTTTGTGTAAATAATCTCTCTCGTTGATTGACTTTTTTATT
>NZ_PCZI01000055.1:0-764 GCF_002554085.1 Lactobacillus sp. UMNPBX1 | reverse complement strand
TTACCTTAGTCGCTTCTTTGAAAGATGTTGGCTGCACTAGCCAACAAATCCTGCAGCAATTAAAGCAAAAGTATGGCAACGTATTCTCTGATAAGCAGTTAGAAGAATTTCTGAAACAGAGCTAAGTTGTAACAACAATATTTTCCAAGATGTCGCATAAGCGGCATCTTTTTTGAGCCAATACATTAATTTAAACGTAAATACTGCAAACAAACCATGAATATAGAAAAATATAAAAAAATATGCTAACATGTTCATATAAAGATGAAACAACTTGCATGTGCGAGAATTAAGACACAAAAAAATCGCTACTCTAATCGGACAAATGAGTAACGATTTTTTGTTTCACCAAATTTTATAGCATTAAAACTAAATGTATTGGCTGAGGCTAGTGACGCTTGTGATGTCTTTTAGAGCCCAATCTATAATTTTTACGCCTTTTGCTATGACCATTGCCTAGCCGCTTGTCAAATAGTCTCTCTAAGACATAAGAAACTACGTTCACTAAAAGTGGCGCTAAGATAGAGCCTAATAAAAAATGAAACAAATCTAGCATGTGTTCACCTCCCAATGCGAGATCTGATATTGGAAGGCACAAACGTCAACGTTTATTATAACAAATGGTTTATAGAGTTGGATTTAAAATTAGCCAGTACATGGTGACAAGCTTTTTGATAAAGCGCAAAAACGCATTGAATCACTGAATGCTGATCCAGAATGGAGGGATACTATTATGGACTTTGAAACTAGAATGCTTGAACGCG
>NZ_PCZI01000054.1:0-767 GCF_002554085.1 Lactobacillus sp. UMNPBX1 | reverse complement strand
AAGATTTCATCTGGTGTGTGATATGCCAGGATCTTTCTGGGTAAAGAGTTGCACCAGGTTTCAATATCAATGATTTGTTGGAGAGAATAGTTATTGATGCAGTCTCCTTTAGGAATGAATCTGCGAATAAGACCATTATGTCTTTCAACAGTTCCTTTATCACAAGAAGTATAAGGATGAGCATAATAAACAAGAGTCTTAGAAACTTCTTCTAAATTAGCTAAATCCGCAAACTCTGAACCATTGTCAGTAGTAATCGTCTTGAAGATGTGATTCCAGTGCTCGCTGTATTGTTTTTGAAGCATTTTAAAAGCCTGCATGACACTGGCAGATGTCTTGTCAGGTATGCGAATAATCAAGAATTCACGGCTCATGCGCTCAGAAAGCGTTAATAGAACCTGATCATCTTTGGTTTTATGCCCTAAAACAAGATCACATTCCCAATGACCAAATTCATTCCGCTGGTCAATCTCTTTAGGCCGCTCTTCGATGCTTCGTCCCAGCTTTTTCTTATTTTTGCGAACATGATGGAGCTTGGTATTGCGTTTAAGTTTTTCAGGCAAATCATAGTTCTTAATTGTAATTAGGCCTTGTTCTACATAGTTGTACAAAGTTCTGGTGCAGACTGTTTGGTGATGTGAAAATTCACCGATAGCTAAGCTACGATTGGCACAAACGTCAAGTGACCAGCCGTCCTCAAAGAAATGCTTAATGACGTAGCTAATAAAGTCTGCTTTCTTCAAGAAGTCTGATTTACGACCACAGTG
>NZ_PCZI01000053.1:0-882 GCF_002554085.1 Lactobacillus sp. UMNPBX1 | reverse complement strand
TTTTTTTGTTCAAACCAATCATACGAGAAAGGAACTCCTTTTTCTAATGTTTAAAGAAATAAATTTAAGGAATCATTCATCCTTACACAAACTATTTTACGGTCTCTGGACCCATAATCTTCGCCTCTTTTCTTAATTTTTATATGGCCATTATACAAATTTAAATATTACCTCATTGCAAATATGTCATATATGACACTTTTTATTTTTTATACATTTTAGCAACAAAATCATCCATCCCTATTTGGTGCAGAAAATTTATTATTTTATGTGCGTTCTTATAGTTTTTATTCCACAAACTCTCATAATATTTTCCCATTATCAATGTAAAACAATTTTGGGGACTAGTTTCTACTTGTTTTAATTGATCTATTGCTCGTTCAATGACCTTAGTATTCTCATTTCCGAGACAAAATGAATAATCTAAAAAATTTACTAAAATAGCTGGAATAAATCTTGCAAAATCAGCATCTTTATTTTGTTTACTCTTATCTAAGATCGACTGAACTATTACATTCATTTCTTCGATTTCAAACAAACTCATAGCCATTGAAAACAGGCGTAAATTATATTTATCCCAATTATCAACTTCAAAAATTGATTCCTTAATAAAATTCTTTTGCGATATAGGCATTTTATCTATATTTCCCTCTAAATTATTTTTTAATAATATTGCATGTGCTAGTAGATTTTTAGTTTGTCTATCTTGCTTTTCATGTTTTAAATCATTTACTATTTTTTGTATTGCAATTAAATTATTCCTATAATAACTTTCTGAGACTGTAAAATAGTTTGTGTAAGGATGAATGATTCCTTAAATTTATTTCTTTAAACATTAGAAAAAGGAGTTCCTTTCTCGTATGATTGGTTTGAACAAAAAAA
>NZ_PCZI01000052.1:0-1092 GCF_002554085.1 Lactobacillus sp. UMNPBX1 | reverse complement strand
ACGCCGAAAGTAGTTGGTGGGCAACTGCCTGCGAGGAAAGGAAGCTGCCGTGCTCTTTTTTAATATTCCGGCTTAGCTCAGTTGGTAGAGCGCTTGACTGTTAATCAAGATGTCGTCAGTTCGAGTCTGACAGCCGGAGTAAAGGGAAGAAGGAAGCGGAAGGCTTCCTTTTTTTGTGCTTTTTGGGTATGTTAAAAGGTTAATTAGGCTAAGTAAGCTAAGTAAGCATGACTTGAGGGTCAAATTTAATATAATCATTAATAGAAGACATAGTAAAACTCCTAACAAGCTTAATTGAATTGATTACGGAGGCTATGCTCTCTTTTTAAGTGCATAAAAATCTTATAGATAGATTATTATAAATATTCAACGACAGTAAAATTAGGTAAGCAATCTATATCTAGGAATCTGTTGGGGTTCTGATTGTAGTAGGCTAATTATACAAAAATGAGTTAACAAAATTCTGATCAGAATTAGTACGGTTGAGATTGAAAAAATAACTGGTAATTATTACTGTATCTCCTTGTAATTAGGTAGCAATGCTATTTTTTACTTCTAAAATATAATTAAACCGCTCAGACAATTCGTATTGACCTGAATTTAGATAAACAGCTATAACAAAACTATGTGTGCAAAGCAGATGACAGGGACTTTTAATTGATCTCGTATGTTGGAGCGCGCTGTGTTGACTATTTGTTCTAAGTGAACAGATGACAAGCATGCCTCTATCTAAGTACCAAGATCTAGGAAATTCATTCTGAAGTGGTTAATATGTGTCAATATGTCGCACAAAGGTAACTATGAATTACAGCAACATAAGAGAAATTTGAAAAATAGTTTTTAAATTGTGGCTTGTTATTAGTGAAAATGATAAATTAAATATTATTTTGGCAGAAAATACAGCTTAATAACAAAAAATAAAAATATTTTTTGCTTACCTTTAAAAATATAGTTCGAGATTTATAAAGTTTTTAACGAGTTAAGGTGAGACCGTAAAATAGTTTGTGTAAGGATGAATGATTCCTTAAATTTATTTCTTTAAACATTAGAAAAAGGAGTTCCTTTCTCGTATGATTGGTTTGAACAAAAAAA
>NZ_PCZI01000051.1:0-1194 GCF_002554085.1 Lactobacillus sp. UMNPBX1 | reverse complement strand
GGCGGATTGTAAAATCAAATTGAACACTTCGTTCAAATATTAAAAAAAGTCCATTTGGACTCTTTGATAGAATGTAATTAACCACAAAAACTTCTAGAAAAGAGATTCAAATGAACTTATTACATTCTATCACAGACACTCATACTAAAGGCAAGCATCTTTCTTTTGAAAACAGAGTTGAAATCCAAACTTTGCGCAAAGAAGGCTATTCCATGCGTGCTATTGCACGCAAGCTTAACTGCTCTCCTAGTACGATCAAATATGAAATAGATCGCGGTACTGTCACTTTGTATAACGGCAATGTCAAACGCTATCACGCTAAAGCTGGTCAAGAGGCTTATAATTGTCACCGCTTGAATTCTGGACGTAAGCCGCACTATCTGCTTAAGAAGCACTTCATTGATTATGTGCAAGAACATTTCTTTAACTCTGGCTGGTCTTTGGATGCCTGTGTTGGCCGCTCCCTGGCAACGGGACTGTTTACCAGGAATCAGATTGTCTGCACCAGAACTCTTTACCGCTACGTAGATTCAGGCCTTCTCCAGATTCAAAATACTGATCTGCCAGAAAAACTTACCCGCAATACCAAAACCAAGCGTATTCGTGCAAATAAAAAGAAACTTGGCCGCAGTATTGAAGACAGGCCCAAATATATTGATCAGCGCAAAGAGTTCGGTCACTGGGAATGTGATCTGGTCTTAGGGCATAAAACCAAAGACGATGAAGTTCTGCTGACCTTGTATGAGCGAATGACCCGTAAGTTCATGATAGTTCCAATTCCTGACAAGACAGCTGGCAGCGTAATGACGGCCTTTAACAACTTGAAGGCTCAATATCAAGAACATTGGAATGAAGTCTTTAAAACGGTAACTACAGACAACGGTTCTGAATTTGCGGATCTTTCCCAGCTTGAGGATATCTCAAACACTTTAGTCTACTATGCTCATCCTTATACTTCTTGTGATAAAGGCGGGGTTGAATGTCATAATCGTTTAATTAGACGCTTTATTCCTAAAGGTGAGTATGTTAAGAATTATAGCTTGGATGACATCTTCTCAATTGAGCTCTGGATTAATGATCTACCTAGAAAAGTATTGAGCTACCATACTCCAGATGAACTATTTGAAAGAAGATTAGATTCAATATACAGAATTTAATTTTCAAAAGTGTTCAATTTGAAATTGCAATTTTCGA
>NZ_PCZI01000050.1:0-1246 GCF_002554085.1 Lactobacillus sp. UMNPBX1 | reverse complement strand
GAGACTGTCAAGAAGTTTGTGTAAATAATCTCTCTCGTTGATTGACTTTTTTATTTATCTTTTAATCAAAATAGGATTCTAGGGTGTCTCGAACTTGCCCAAATCCTTTATGAATCCTGTTAAAGTAACGGTCATTGTAATCCATTGCCTGAACTCCAATAAAGGTGTCAAGCGACTGCTCAGTTGGAAATTCTGTTTTAGGCTTGGTTTTCCGCTTAAGCCTGTTGTTAAAGGATTCAATCATGTTAGTTGAGTAAATTGAAGCTCTAATAGCTGGCGGATAGTTGTAAAAGGTTAACAGATCAGGCTCAACCTGTCTAAGATCTCTAACTACGTTTTTGTAGGCTTTTTCCCAGTTTTGATAGAATTCATGCAGCACCTGTACAGCCATTTCTTTGTTTGACTGAGTATGAATCTGCTTGAATTCATCCAGTGCTTTTTGTCGATCGTCAACCCGCATTTTGGCACTGATATTACGCATGACGTGTACCAAGCAGCGTTGAAAATGCGCTTTAGGATAGGACTGGCAGATAGCCTCTTTCATGCCAACTACTCCGTCAGACAAGAAGAGCTCTACCTGTTCAAGGCCGCGACTCTTGAAGCCTTTGAGCATTTCGCTCCAAATCTCAATATTTTCAGTAGGCGCAATACAGTAGTCGATCACTTCTTTATGACCATTAGGTTTGATACCGATGGCGATATAAACTGCTTCGCGCTCATAAGTGACCCGCTTAAGAGGAATATAGGTGGCATCGAGATAAACGCAGAAGAACTTATCTGACAGATGTCGCTGATGATATGCCTCAACTTTGGGAATCATTTCTTTAGAAATATTGGAAACCATAGCTGGAGAATAATAGCCGCCATACATTTTCTCAATCAAATCAGCGATTTCTCGGGTTGTGACGCCCTTGGAATAGAGCTTGATAACAGTTTGCTCTAAGACATCAGTATGCCTTTTATAATCTGGCATAGTGTGTTGATGAAACTCACCGTTTCTGTCTCTAGGAACTTTGATTTCTATTTGTCCGAATTGCGTATCAACCTTGCGGTAATAAGCACCATTTCTAGAATTTCCGGTATTCCAGCCATCGCGCTCATAAGGATTGTAGCCTAAAAAGGCAGTCAATTCGGATTCAAGCAGGTCATTGACAGCCTGTTGGAGCTTTTGTCTAAATAAATCATTAATTTTATCCTGATTGAATAGAGCATTAGCCATATCTTTGGTAAAATCATTCATGAAGGA
>NZ_PCZI01000004.1:0-109714 GCF_002554085.1 Lactobacillus sp. UMNPBX1 | reverse complement strand
CTCCATTAAATTGATGAGATTAGAATACCTGAAAAATGAAGGCTAAAACAGATACTCGGTTATATGACGCTTACTTTCTATCTACCTTTATACTTTAGGGTGTTTGACAGAGAGCCGTTATTAGACGCTTACCATAGTTGATTATTTTTCACAGAAAAAGCAAACAAGACCTCAAAAGTCTCATTTGCTCTAACTGTGATTATTCTTTTCTACGTTTAATCAAGCCCAATGTTACTACAGATAAGATTGTCACCACTGCACCACTAATTACAGCTAATACGTTATCTGATTCACCAGTTTGTGGCAGGGTTTGTTTTGAGGATACTTCATTCTTATTCGAAGTATTCTTATCCTTACCTTGTAAACCAGAAGTATTCTTAGATGGTGAGATAGTTGAAGTTAATTTAACAACTATTAAATCAGTACCCTTAATAACATTCTTAGCCCCATCACCGTAAATTAAAGTAGTATCTGCGTTATTGCCAACTAATATATCTTTAGCATTTGGATTAGACTTAGATACATTATCTTTAATCTGGCTCTTCTCCGCATCAGTCAAATGATTTGGATCTTGGACTGGAGTCTTAGTATCTGGGATTACTGCAGGATTATTATCAGCATCTGTGTTATTAGAAGTGTTAGATGCATTATTATCTTTCTTAATAATCAAATCACTGCCTGAAAGATTATGTTGACTACCATCATTGTAGATTAACGTTGTATCACCGTTATCAGACACTTTAATATCCTTGGCATCCGGGTTAGACTTGGCTACATTGTCCTTAACCTGTTGCTTTTCTTCATCAGTTAAATGACTTGGATCTGCTACCTCTACCTTTGTGCCTGGAACTACTGCAGGATGCTTATCAGCATCAGTCGTATTATCATGGCTATCATTAGATTTAACTACTAATTGATCACCCCTTACATGACCATAGTTGCCATTATTAAAGATTACATCTGTGTCTCCATTGTCACCTACTTTGATATCCTTGGCATCTGGGTTGGACTTGGCTACATTGTCCTTAACCTGTTGCTTTTCTTCATCAGTTAAGTGGTTTGGATCGCTTACTTCTATCTTGCTGCCTGGCAAGTTTACTTTTTGCTCTGTAGAAGTATCTGGCTTTGCCACAACCAACTTATTACCGGCAATCGTGTCAGTTGAGTTATCACTATACTTGATTGTTGCAGTACCATCATTACCAATCGTTACTTCTGCACCCGATGGTAAATCTGGATTGGCATTTTCTACGTTGGTCTTAACTTGACCTTTTTCTTCGTCTGTTAAGTTGTTGACATCGCCTACCGGTACCTTAGTTGTTGGAACATTTGGTGTGTACTTATCGGCGTCTTGCTTTGCTACTACATTATTGCCTGGTACTTCGACTGTACTGTCATCGTTGAAGGTTACAGTTGCCTTACCCTTATCGTCGACTTTAATAGTCTTGATTGGGGCATCTGGGTTAGCTTCTTTGATTGCGCCTTCTACTGCTTGTTTTTCCGGTTCCGTTAACTTATCTGTATTATCAACTTTGACTTCTTTGCCAGGTTTCAGTTCGTACTTATCGGCGTCTTGCTTTGCTACTACATTATTGCCTGGTACTTCGACTGTACTGTCATCGTTGAAGGTTACAGTTGCCTTACCCTTATCGTCGACTTTAATAGTCTTGATTGGGGCATCTGGGTTAGCTTCTTTGATTGCGCCTTCTACTGCTTGTTTTTCCGGTTCCGTTAACTTATCTGTATTATCAACTTTGACTTCTTTGCCAGGTTTCAGTTCGTACTTATCGGCGTCTTGCTGCTTCACATATACATAGGCATCGTGAGCATCAATTGAGTAAGTGCCTGTTTCAGCTGCTTTATCTTTTGCTACTATCTTATAGCCTGCAGGAGCTGTTAAAGTATTGGTGTATGGGTCACCGATGTTTCCAGTTAAAACTTGTTTATCTATTTCTTTACCGTCACTTGGGATAAAGTTACTATTAATCCCACTATTAGTAACATCAATATAGTGAACAGTCATGGTACTCTCTTGCTCATGACCAGTCTTGGCATAGTAGTATACAGTACTATTATCAGTAGCGGTTACCGGATTAATAAACGTGTAGTTCCTATCATCGGGGGTAGTAAAGGACATCGTATTGTTATTATCGCTTGTTCCTAAGATCCTCACACCACTTGTACCGACAGTTTCGTTTAGAGGTTTGCCTTTGTAGTATACAACTGAGCGAATATCACCATCCTTATCAA
This sequence comes from Lactobacillus sp. UMNPBX1, assembly GCF_002554085.1. NCBI lineage: Bacteria > Bacillati > Bacillota > Bacilli > Lactobacillales > Lactobacillaceae > Lactobacillus > Lactobacillus sp. UMNPBX1. The sequence goes on along the minus strand of NZ_PCZI01000004.1, from coordinate 107,464 downwards.
TGACGGTACTTCTAACCATGACATCGCTATTTTCAGAGAGGTCAAAGGTTTCACCGACACTAAATTCAGTTACATGACCAGTAGTTGGAATACCTGAATCACCATACTTAAATGCATCAGTGGCAAAGCCTGAAGACCCCTCATGAGTATAACCATCAACATTTGGGGGGGTAATATCGTCTGTTCGATATAGCTGGTTGCCGTAGCCACTTATTCTAATTGGCTGTACAAGATCTTTGCCAGTTGCTCGGTCTACATAGCGTATGAATTGGGTACGCCGTTTAGGAATGTAGCTAGAATAACTACTAATCGACTTGCTATTAGCAATCGCGTCATACTCACCTTTGCTCTTACCAGCAAGATCAGGATTCAAAAGGCCCCTATCAATTACTGGTAATAATCCATAAGGGTTAGTACCAGTATTTAGAGTAACAGAATATGAACCATTACCAAAGTTTTGAATAGTATAGCGACCCTTAGTACTTTCAGTACTTGTTTGAGAGCTATTTGCGGCAACTGTAAGCGTTTCAGTATTCACCCCTCTATAAAAATCGACAATTTTGGCTGTAATGGTTGGATTATCCAAATCGTTTTTATCGCGCGCTACTAAGATAAAATTGTGATCCTTGTTACTATAATCAGCAAAAACAGCGAAGTAATATAAGTTTCCATCATTCAATGTATCTTTAATCTTCGTATATCCTTCATCGGAATGCCAATAAGAGTTTAAAGCTTTCCCCAACCATGTATCTTTTTTACCATAAAGTCTTTCTTTTGAAACTAAGTCATTGTAAATTGAAGTATCTTGAAGTTCGAACCGTTGATTCGATGTAGGTAATTCTGCTTCTTGATCAGTTGCAGGTGACCTAATACTTGAAGCTGATACAAGTTTTATCATCTTCAAAGCATTGAAATATGATTTGGTTGCAAGTGACCTAGTACTTGAAGCTGATACAAGTGAAGCAGCTAGAAAATTCTTAACATTTTGATTATTTTCAGTATTTAAGTTAGATGTCGGCTCAGTAGTTTTTTCAGTTGGTACTTTTAAGCTATCGCTTACTTCACTAGTTTTATTTGAAGCTACAGTAGGAGCTAATGATTTAATTGGAGTAGCCAGCGTTGCTGATTGCTCTTTATTATTTGTCGTATCTGTTGTTTGCACAGCATCTTTTTGATTATTTTCAGTATTTAAGTTAGATGTCGGCTCAGTAGTTTTTTCAGTTGGTACTTTTAAGCTATCGCTTACTTCACTAGTTTTATTTGAAGCTACAGTAGGAGCTAATGATTTAATTGGAGTAGCCAGCGTTGCTGATTGCTCTTTATTATTTGTCGTATCTGTTGTTTGCACAGCATCTCTGGCTACGTTATCTGAAGCCTCATTTATTGCAGACTTTGTGTCTACTTCTGGAGTTGTTTCAGGTTTTGCTTGCTCTAATTTGGTTGATACATCAGTGATTGTATCAGCCTTAACCACATGTACTTCAGTCTTAGTTCCCAAGTAGAACCCAAACAATGTTGTCCCAATCAAGACAGACACAGTCTTACCTGCAATCTTCTTCAATGCGAAACGTTGTTTCTCATTTGTACTTATCCAATTCTTCATATTATACCTCACACAAAATAAAATATAATAACATTACACCATTATAGTAACACTTTTGTAAAGCTTTATCATGCATAAAAAAAAACAGAATTCTCTACAAAAGACGGAATTCTTGGTTTAATTTTTTAAGTTATTGGTTATTTTTCACGTGAGTAAGATATTACTACAATGAATTATTTCTCTAAAACCATTGTTTCATCAGAGTATTTTTGTGGATCATTACCATCCCACTGCTGATAAATAATTTTTTTAGTTTTAAAACCAAAATGCGAATATAATTTTTTAGCAACTTTATTTTCCTGAAAAACTTCTAAAGTTATTGGACGCTTCATAATTCTTAAGACATAAGAAATGAGATTCTTCCCAACTCCTTGTCCCTGATAGGCGGGATCAACATAAATATAATCTAAAATATTTGGTTTGACGGCAATAAATCCAATAATTTTTTGTTTATCACATGCTACATAAATTTTAGAATTAAATAAATCCTCTTTATAAATAGCTTTTTCTAAAGGTTTAAAATACTTTTCAGCTTTTCCAATTTTTAACTCTTGCAATCTAGCCAAATCATGGATTCGTTCAATTTGATGATAGTCTTCAGCTTGATATTCTCTAATTATAATTTTCATTTTGTATCTGCCCTTTCTAAATTAATTTAAAAAGGCAACAAACGTAATCTCATTTTTCATCTCTCCATTTACTAAAATTACTAACAATTATATTCCTCATAAAAAAAGCTGCAAATAGCAAAAAACTATTTGCAGCTAAAAATTAATTATTTTTCACGTGAGTATGACTTAACATCTGCATCAATTTCAGCGATAAAGTCATCTAAACTCTTAGAAATTTCTTCGTCAGTACCGTAAGGACGTACGTTTACGCCATTAGCGTTCATTTCGTCATCACCTAATACCAAAGTGTAAGGTACCTTTTGAGTTTGTGATTCACGAATCTTGTAACCCATCTTTTCGTTACGAGTATCAACTTCTGCTCTGAAGCCACGCTTAGCAAGTTCTTGACGAACCTTTTCTGCATATTCACCATGAGCATCAAGGTTAACTGGGATAATTTCAACTTGAACTGGTGCAAGCCAAGTTGGGAAGGCACCCTTGTAAATTTCAGTAAGGTAAGCAATGAATCTTTCCATAGTACCAACAATACCACGGTGAATCATAACTGGACGGTGTTCTTCCCCATCTTGACCAACGTAAGTTAAACCAAATCTTTCTGGAAGCATGAAGTCAAGTTGGATAGTTGACATAGTTTCGTCATTACCCAAAGCAGTCTTAGTTTGAATATCAAGCTTAGGACCGTAGAATGCTGCTTCACCTTCAGCTTCAACATAGTCAAGGCCAAGGTCATCCATAGCACCCTTAAGCATCTTTTGACTTCTTTCCCACATTTCGTCATTTGCAAAGTACTTGTCAGTATTCTTGGGATCACGGTATGAAAGTCTGAAGTAGTAATCAGTAATATCGAAGTCCTTGTATACGTCCATGATTAACTTCAAAATCTTAGCGAATTCAGTTTGAACTTGATCTAAGGCAACAAAAGTATGACCATCATTCAAAGTCATTTCACGTACACGTTGAAGACCTGACAAAGCGCCTGACTTTTCATATCTGTGCATCATACCAAGTTCAGCAACACGAAGTGGCAAGTCACGGTATGAACGAATGTGGTGCTTATAAATTTGAATATGTGAAGGACAGTTCATTGGACGAAGTTCAAGCATTTCGCCATCACCCATGTCCATTGGTGGGAACATGTCATCACGGTAGTGTGCCCAGTGACCTGAAGTCTTGTAAGCATCAAGGTTCATTAATACTGGAGTATAAACGTGTTGATAACCGTCAGCAACTTCACGGTCGATGATATAGCGTTCAACAACACGACGAATAGTAGCACCCTTTGGCATCCAGTAAGGTAGACCAGCACCAACCTTAGGATCAACGAAGAAGAGGTCAAGGTCACGACCGATAGTTCTGTGGTCGCGTTCCTTAATTTCTGCACGACGCTTCAAATCTTCCTTTAAAGCAGCTTCCTTGAAGAAAGCAGTACCGAAGATTCTTTGAAGCATTGGGTTGGATGATTTACCAAGCCAGTAAGCACCAGCAACTGACAAAAGCTTGAAGTGCTTAATCTTACCAGTGTTTGGCAATAAAGCATCAAAGCCAAAGTCAACGAAATCACCTAACTTGTAAGCATCAACCTTGTCACTGTCAATTTCCTTCAAAAGGTCGCTCTTATATGGATCATCCTTGAAAATATCTTCAAGTTCTGACTTATCCATCACAACATGTTCAATTGCTTGACCACTCTTGATCAACTTCTCCATAGCTTTTTCAAGTTCTGGCAATTCAGTAACCTTAATTTGGTCATCTTTGTCAGTATCTACGTAAAAGCCGCCTTCATCAGCAACATGTTGACCCAAACGAAGTTCTGGGTACTTATTCTTAGCAACTGCTTCAAGTGCAAAAGCAGCAGTAGCTCTTAAAATATCCAAGCCTTCTTCATCCTTGTCAGTAAGAATAGCAACTTCAACATCATTGTCAATTTCATAATCAAGTGGCTTAACAACGCCATTTACTTTAGCACCAACGGCAGCTTTTCCAAGAGATGTAGCGATTGATGAAGCTACTTCCTTAACTGAAACAGCCCTATCAAAATCTTTCTTTGAACCGTCTGGCAAAGTAATTGAAAAACTCATATTTTTACCTCCAATAAAAAAATCCCAGTGCTAATAAAAGCACTGGGACGTGTTAATTGCGTGGTTCCACCCAAAATTCAGGTTAGCGTACGTCTAACCTCTCGTATAGATTGATAAAGGTATCCAGCCTCTTAAAATTCAATTTTGGGAATAAACGATTGGGGTGATTTTCTAATGAAGAACTTCCAGAACTAGGTCCTTCTCTCTGAGCCGAACATCATCATGTCTCGTTTAATTAACTTCAATTATACGCATCAAAGTGAACGATGCAAGAACTTTTTGAAATTAATGCGAAAAATTTCGTCGATCAGGACCGGAAACTACTACTTCTTTAGCTAAAAAACGTACTCGTTGCATTAATCTTTTAGCTTTAACTGGATCAGTTGCATTACGGGTTTCCTCAAAGTGTGACTCTAATGCTTCCATATCTAAATTAGAAGAGAAAAAGGTTGGCAAAACATTATCCATTCTTGCCTGTAAAATTACTCCTAAAACGTCATCACGTGACCACTGACTTAATGTTTCTGCCCCAATGTCATCCAAAATTAAGACATCGCATTCAGCTAAATTCCTGATCTCATCTTGCAAGCTGTTATCACCAAAATGACTCGATAAACCTGCAATAAAAGTCGGAACGTGTAAAAATACAACATTCCGATCAAAATTAGTTGCTACATAGTTTGCAAGTCCCGCTAGCATATAGGTCTTCCCGATCCCAAAGTCGCCCGACAAATAAAGGCCTTGTTGGTGAGGATCAGCTTTGTACTTTTTCAAAAAATCATAAATCAGGGTTAAAGCTTGCTGGCGATCATTTGTAACCTCAATATCACTTAAATTAACATCATGCAATTTAGCAGGCAGATCAATTAAATGAAGACGCCGCTTGGCTGCTCGTTGCTGATCTGCTACAATCTTAGCCTCGGTAGGTTTGTAACGTACATCAATTACTTTGCCGTTTAAAAATAATTGCGGAGCATAACCGGCCAGCACCTGATTCTGACTATGTTTTTGCGCATAATATTCATAGATATTGGCCATACTATTTCGAATCATCGCCTTATCTATTTTTTCCCTATTTGCCTGCAAAAACGCTTGCACATCTGGATCGTGTAAAGCAGTTTTCAACAGTTCTTTCTCATTACCTAAATTACGCTCTTTAACTATTTTTTTAAGCAAATCACCAATTGCTTCCATTATTTCACCTACCCTCTATTTACTTATTTTTCAGATCCTTAAAGATATCCTTCAGCTGTTCTGTTGACATACCTTCATTTTTAGCCTTTTTCTTGCTCCAATCGGTACCTTTTTCGACTCGCTTATTTTGTCGATATGACTGTCGATTTTTCTTTTTAAGAATATCGGCTTTACGTTTCTTCACATATTCAAGAGCTTGTACCCCAGTACTAATACCACCTTGCAGCCAATCATTAGCTATTCGATAAGCACGATTAGAAGTTACAACAGTATCATAGGTCAAACAGGTATGAATCAAAATATTAATCAAATCTTCCGGCAAGCCATACTGCGTGTGCAGCTGATTAATAATATAGTTTTCGCCTGGAGCTACAATTCCACCCTTTTCAGTTTTTAATTTGTATAAAAATTCAGATGGGGAATTTTCATTAGCTTCGAGTAACAGTTTTCTATCATTAGCGTCCAAACCTTTGATAGTCGCAATAGCGCGCTTTTTGCCTTCTTCAATTTGTTTTTGAATGTTTTCCCTAGTATGCAATCGTTTATAATTTTCTGCTATGGTATTACTAATTTCATGCATGTTTAATTTATGTGTACCATGCAAACAGGGAACAGTCTCATCCACAAATTCCTGTTCCGATAAATTATATGTCTGTATTAAGCCTCGAATTTGGTTCTTTTTAATTTCTACTTCTTGAGCTGGAATTTGATAGACATTATATTGATCTTTAATTAGATCCCAATCAATTGGATCCTGGGCATTAATTTCAGCAGTTTCTATCTCAGGCGCTTTATTTTCCTGCGCAGCTTCTACTACCTCATTAGATGGATTAATTGCTTCATCCCCTGGCAAGCGAAAAACATCAAAAAAGTTGGCTGAGACATCGCGCGCATTCTTGATTGGCTTTTCACACAGTTTTGCTTCCTTAGCAAAAGCATGACTCAAGTCATGAAAGGTTGGGCTGCCAACTTTTTCTTTCAACAAACTTGCTAGCAGTGGTGTTGCAAAAAATTTGTCTGCACTAGGAACCTGTAATAACTTAAAAACAATGATATTATTGAAGACATTATCCGCTAAAAAAGTTTGCACTAAACCTACGGCTTCCAGTTTATGCAAAGAATGAAACATATCTTTCAAACTACAATCAAGTTGCTCCTGTAGTGAATAAATTCCCTTTGCATCAGAAACAATACCATATGGATCATAGTCATTGATTAAAGTCTGATACAAGGCAATTGCCACCGCGCCAACCAAAGGCTGATACAGTTTAATCAAGATTTTCTCATTCTCTGGAAAAAGGGTAATCTTGTTGGCTACATAATAAAGATGCTTAGGATCAGACGTTGCAAACATGACTAATTACCCTTTCCCTTTTTGGCCATCATATCTTCCATTGTCTTCATAAAGCTAGACATATCCTTGAACTCACGGTAAATTGAAGCAAAGCGAATATAAGCTACGTCATCCAAATTAGCCAAATCATCCATGACATACTGACCAATCTTCTTAGATGAAATTTCACTAACGCCTTGTTTTCTTACCTTATTTTCGACACGATCAACCAATTGCTCAAATTGTTCACTACTGATTGGCCGTTTTTGTCCGGCTGCCATTACTCCGTGCAAAATTTTCTTTCGACTGAATGGTTCACGGGTACCATCATTTTTTACTACCAACAAAGGAGCAGTTTCCACTCGTTCAAAAGTAGTAAAGCGAAAACCACAATTTTCACATTCTCTGCGCCGTCTAATAGCCCGGTTTTCATCACTAGGCCGCGAATCAATAACGCGAGAAGCATTTTGATGACAATTTGGACATTCCATAGCTATCCCTCTTCTCTAATCTTTACCAATAATTGTGCTAGTTTATTCTCTAGTTCTTTTATTGTACCAGTATTTGCCACTACAAAATCGGCCATTTTTTCTTTTTCAGCTAATGGCATCTGACTATTAATCCGCATTCTTGCTTCCTCGTCAGATAGATTATTACGCTTTTTTAAACGTTCAATCTGTAATTGCTCAGGAAGGGTAATCACTAAAACTCCATTAGCTACATGTTTTTTATCCAATCCCGCTTCAAAATACACTGGTGCATCTAAAATAACAAGAGCAAAATTCTGATATTCTTTTATCTTTGCTACTGTTTTATCGAAAATTAACGGATGCGTCAACTGATTTAATTCAGACAAGGCTCTTTTATTACTAAAAACTAATTGCCCTAATTTTTTACGATTTATTGTTTGGTCTGAATTTAAATATTCTACCCCAAAATGATCTTTAATCACTTGCCAAGATGCATTGCCCGGTTTCATCAGTTCGTGGGCAACTTGATCACAGTCAATAATCGGAATGTTTTTCTTTTTAAAAAAATCATCAGCAGTACTTTTACCGGTGGCAATTCCACCTGTTAATGCTAAGACATAACTCATTTATAAATCACCTGACAATGAGGACAAAAAGTGGTTCCCCGACCATTAACCTTAATTTTTTCAAATTTAGTACCACAAACTGGGCAGGGCTCACCTACATGACCGTAAACTTGCAATTTACTTTGAAAGCCACCAACTTGTCCATTCGCATTCAAAAAGGAATGAACTGTAGTACCTTGCAGCTTAATTGCTTCGGCAATAATTTTATTGATCTGATCATGTAATTCAGATACTTTTTCCACAGGAATTTTATTGGCCTGACTTAAAGGATGAATCTTGGTTCGCCAAAGAACCTCATCAACATAAATATTACCTAAACCCGCAACAACAGTCTGATCAAGCAAAGTATTTTTAATATTTTTCTTTCTGCGACTTAGAGTATTAATAAAATAATCTGTTGAAAATTTGGCACTATTAGGCTCAGGGCCTAGTTTGCCAATTCCAGTAGTCTGACGCTCGGTCCCGGTTAAAATTAACTGCATCCGGCCAAACTTGCGCACATCATTATAGCGCAAAGCGGTCTGATCAGTAAAAATAAATTCCACATGATCGTGCTTATCCTTAGGCGCATCAGACGCAGTTAAATGATACTTTCCTTCCATTCGCAAATGAGAAACAATCGTTAAATTATCACTCAAGCGAATAAGCAAATACTTGGCGTAGCGATCAATATCGATAATCTTTTTACCAGGCAATTCAGATAAAAATTTTTCATGATCAGTCGCCACAATTTTTGGATACCACAAAATCACTTTTTTAATAGTTTTTCCCTTAACTAAGGGAAGCAGCGTTCTTCGAACTGTTTCAACTTCAGGCATTTCAGGCATTTTATCACCTACTTTGCATCATACCAATTGTGTCCCCAGCCAGAATCAGCAATCAATGGCACATCCAACTTAACAGCTGATTGCATTACTTCAGGCACAATCTTTTTAATTGTTTCTAACTCATCTTTTGGTACATCAAAAATCAATTCATCGTGTACCTGCACTACCATTTTAGTCTTCAAATGTAGTTCATCTAACTTCTTTTGCATATTAATCATTGCAATTTTAATAATATCGGCAGCTGAACCTTGAATTGGTGAATTAATAGCAGTTCTTTCTGCAAAGGCACGAACGGTGTATTTCTTAGCATGAATATCTGGTAAATATCTGCGGCGGTGCATGATCGTTTCTGCATAGCCTTTATCACGGGCTTCTTGTACCGCCCTATCCATATAATCCTTAATCTGTGGGTATTGTTCAAAATAATTATCAATAAATTCTTTAGCTTGTTTTCTTGAAATACCTAGGTTCTTAGACAAGCCATAATCAGAAATACCATAAACAATACCGAAGTTAACTGCCTTAGCATGACGACGCTGAAGTGGAGTTACTTCATCTGGAGAATCTAAATGGAAGATCTTCATCGCAGTATGGGAGTGAATATCGTAGCCCGTCTTAAATGCTTCTTGCATATGAGCATCACCAGAAACATGTGCCAACACACGAAGTTCAACTTGAGAATAATCGCAAGAGAAGATATAACCATCAGGATCACTTGGTACAAATGCCTTTCTAATCTGCTTGCCTTCTTCAGTACGAGTTGGAATATTTTGCAAGTTAGGATCAACACTAGATAAGCGTCCCGTTGCAGTTAAAGTTTGCAAGTAGCGCGTATGAACACGACCATCAGGTTGGATTACGTCAAGCAGTCCCTTAACATAAGTTGATTGGATCTTAGCGATTTGACGGTAGTCAAGAATTTCTTTAACAATTGGACTTTGCGTCTTTAATTGATCAAGCACTTCAACAGAGGTTGAGTATCCAGTCTTAGTTTTCTTCAAAACTGGCAAGCCTAACTTTTCAAATAAGATATGTCCTAATTGCTTAGGTGAATTTAAATTAAATTCTTCCCCGGCTTGTTGATAGATCTTTTTCTCTAAATCCTGCAGCTTCACAGCAAATTCATTTTGCAATTGAATTAAAGTACTTGCTTCAACCTTCATACCATTGATTTCCATCTTGGCAAGAACTCGAGCAGTTGGAATTTCAATCGTATCAAACAAGTCATCTTGTTCATGTTCTTTTAGCTTTTCAAGTAATGGCTGCTTTAGCTGTTCAATTGCATTAACTTTAGAAGCCAAATGATTAAAGAGCTCATCATCGTCGTCTGGCACATGTTCACTCTTACCTTTGCCATAAACTTCGATATCAGTTTTAACGGAATAATCACCATATAAATGGGCAATTTCACCTAAATCATTTGAATTATTTTCATTATTAACTAAGTACGAAGCAAGCAACATATCATAATCTAAACCGTGAGCGTGAATCCCTAAGCGATGCAAGCCAACTGTAGTTCTCTTTAAATCAAAAACATTCTTTTTAATTTTTTTATCTTCCAAAAGGTGCTTGATATTGCTTTCATTAAGTATATCGACATCTCTTGAAACATAAATTTTATCGTTAACCTTTAAACTGAAACCAACAAAATCAGCTAGATGGTAATTAGCTCCCAGCATTGCTAAGTAAAATTCTACTTGGTCGTTTTCAGTTGCTTTAACTTGGTCTACATTCTTATCATCTAAAACAGTGTATTCAACTTTTTCTACTTCAGTACCATCTTGTCCTTTTCCTGAGGCATTGAGTTCAGCTAAAAACTTGCGGAAATTCAATTTTTCATAAAATTGACGCAATTTTTCATAGTCTACTGGTTCACGTTTAACGTCATCAATATCAATTGTAACTGGTGAATGGCGATCAATCGTAGCCAATTTTTTAGCTAAAAAGGCCTTGTCTTTATCATTAATCAAGTTTTCCTTTAATTTGGATTTCTTCATCTCATCCACATGAGCATAAAGATTCTCAATTGATCCATACTTTTGAATAAGACGAGAAGCAGTTTTTGGACCTACCTTAGTGACGCCAGGATAGTTATCAGAATTATCGCCCATCAAAGCTTTCATATCGATGAATTCAGTTGGCGTTACACCATTAACTTCCTTCATGTGCTCAGGAGTATAGGCTTCAAGCTGAGATACACCTGACTTAGTTACCTCAACAGTAGTTTTATCTGAAGCAAGCTGAGTTAAGTCACGATCTCCTGTCACAATTGTAGTAGTAAAACCATTTTCTTCACCCTTAGTGGCAAAAGTACCAATAATATCATCAGCCTCATAGTCTTTTAATTCATAGGTTTTAATACCTAAGTCATGCAACATTTCTTGAATATAAGGCATCTGTTCTAATAATTCTTCTGGAGTTTTCGCACGTCCGCCTTTGTATTCGCCATACATTTTTGTTCTAAAAGTGACTTTTCCTGCATCAAAAGCTACCAATACGTGGGTCGGATCAACGTCTTTTAAAAGGACATCGAGCATGTTCTTAAAAGCATAGATGGCATTTGTATGTAACCCGTCGGGACTTGTGAAAGAATCTAGTTGACGATAAAGAGCGTAAAAGGCTCTGAAAGCTACAGAGTTACCATCGATTAGAAGTAATTTTTTATCTGCCATTTTATTCCCCTTTTTTAATAAATTGTTCTCTATACTTACTTATCTATTTTACCAGTTTCAAGGGTAATCTTTTAATAGGAAGTTTAATCGAAAAGAAAAAAGCTCCACTTTTATGGAGCCTTTAAATATTAACCTTTCTGATTAGCCTACAATTAGCTTTAAAAGGAATACCAGAAAGCATATATTGATTTCAATCCACGCACTCATATAAATGCGACCATAATTTTAAAAATTGTTTTAACAACAATCTTAAAATTAGATTCTTAATTATTATATCAGATCAAATATAAACTTTTAGCTTAAAATTTAGTTGACGTTATAATTCTATCAGAAATTTTACTAAAGTCTTTTTTTATTTCTAGCATTAAGTCTTTTCTTTTTTGATTATTCTCAGTGGCAAAACCCAATGTAGATCTTTTCGTAATATCACGCAATAAACTTTTCACCTCAACTGAAAGCATCGTTTTATTTTCAATTAAGTATTTATACATATTTACTATATCGGATAATGCTTGATCACTTATTTCACTATTCTTCAACTCTCCCAGAATTATATCTAACTTAGATAATTCATCATACAAAAAAGCATCTTCTAGTTTTTCACTATTTAAAATCTCACTTATAGTAATGAAAATTTTTATTTCGTTATTATATCCCTTCTTAAAACGTGAATCCTGTAGTAAATTCTTAACATTATAAGTCACATAATAAGATTGTTTATCTGTATTTCTAAATAATGTTCTTTTAATAGCCTTAAATCCGACCGTTAAGGTATTTATATTTTTTATTTCATCGGGATCAGTAACGATAATTGGTAAATTAAACTTAGTATATGAATTAGCTTTAAATACTCCATATTGTTCTGTACACGCAAAAAAGGACGATTTTCACTAAGGAATCGCCTTTTTTATTGTAAATATATTTATTTGTAATTCTCTTGAGTTAGATAAAAAATGGACGTCGTGAAGACTTTAAGCCATTGTTTATTGTATTTACATTCCTCTTAGATTAGATAAAGAAACAGCTTTTGCAAACAGCCTGTTTTTATCAGGATCTATTTACATTTCTCATGAGTTAAATAAAGATTTAAAACAAAACGTTTGTTTTCTACTCATAAAATTATATCAAAAGATATCAACTAAGAATAGTAGTTACAAGTAGAAATTTATCAATCTTATTTTTGATGTTTTTTATTAAAATCTCTAATAAATTGTTTTAACTCATCATCGGGTTTAAACTCACCACTCAATTTATATCTAGTGAATATTGGCATGATGTTAGCTCCATCTTCTAGTTAAACTTTTTTGATTAATTTATTTAGATAAATTGCTTATTGAACTTTGAAGTTCCTCAACTTTTTCTACAATTCGTTTTTGTTCTTCTAATGGTGGAAGTGGTACTACCATTTTTGCTAAAAAAGTCGTTCCTACACGTGGCATTTTCATACCATACATAGAATCATTAACCAAATTAACGAAGTATGGTGAAAGCATAGCATATCTTAAATACTGTGGAACTAAAGTACTTAAATCAACTACATTAATTGGCAGCATTTCTGTGGTTGTAAAACCACTAGTTTGAGCTATTTCAACTTTTCGGAGATATGGTCTTAATTTACCATATAAAACTGCATTCTTATTGAAAGAGTATTTATTACTTTTATAAATATCAGTAGATTTCCTTCTTACAATTTCTGAAAAACCACCACCATTTTTTCGTACATCTTTCATATCTACAACCCATGAGTTATCAGGAATAGATGATCCTTTTATAGAGTTAAAATTCCCATATGTAGTAATTTGTTTTAATCTTACCCATTCCCAGCTATCAGGAATATCAAACGGCTTTTCATCATCAGTAATTGCAGGTAACTTCTTGCTCTTCTTAATCTTTCCTTCTTTGACTAATTCGGCTTTTTCATTTTCAATCTTCTTGATTAATTCACTGGCTGGTTCATCACTAGGATTTTGTTTAACCAGCTTACCTTCCATAGCATACTGCAAGACAGATTGTTTTAATTTATCTTCAAATTCATTATCAATCTTTTGAAGACGATTATATGATTCAGCATATTCATCTACCAAAGGCATTAATTTTTCAATTTTTGCTACAATACGTTTTTGTTCTTCTAATGGTGGAATAGGAATAACTAAATTTTTTGACCGAACTATAGTTAAAGTGCCTACTGTGGTCCCCCTATTATCATTTATTATTTTTAACATATATGGGCATTGAACATACCAACTAAGATATTCGGAATTTAAATTACCAAAATTCTTCAGCCATATAATATTTCCATCTTTAAAATAGAACTTCTTATCTTTAGGAACAATATACGGAATTCCTAATGTACCAACACCTGTTAAAAGGATGTCGCCTTCGTTAGGTTTTCCGGATATTTTGATTTTTTTAAGATATGTATCTTCATCAATAAAAATAGGATCTTTTAGCGGTCTATTTTTATTGATACTTACAATTTCTCTAGCTCTATAAAAAGGAATTCCTGAATCTCTCCATTCCTTTTTCATTACCCTCTTGCTAGAAGTAATATCAAAAATATTTCCTAATCTCACCCATTCCCAACTATCAGGAATATTAAATGGCTTTTCCTCATCAGTAATTGCAGACAATTTTCTACTTCTCTTAATTTTACCTTCTTCAATTAATTGATCTTTCTCATTTTCGATCTTCTTAAGCAATTCACTGGCAGGTTCATCATTAGAATCCTGCTTAACCAACTTACCTTCCACTGCATATTGAAGAATTGAAGCTTTTAATTGTTCAGGAGTCATTAGTCATCCTCCTCAAGCAATTGTTTAATAATGGATAATTGTTTATCAATCTTCGCATTTAATTCTTTACGCTCTTTTTGATATTTATCCATCAATTCAAATGGTGGTAGAACTTCTTCAGTCTCTGTAGGAAAACCACACAAATCAAAGTTGTAATTATTCTTAGCTAATTCTTCAGGAGTGTAAGCCTTAGATTTATAGTTACCATCTTCATCTTGAATTTCATGACGATCATTCCACCATTCACGCACAGGATCAAAATGCTCCAACTTCATTGGGCGAGTCTTAGAGAAGTGCTTGTATCCCTTAGGCATATCTAAACGATAGAACCAAGTTTCTTTGGTAGGACCTGTCTTATCAAAGAACAAAATATTAGTGGCAATAGAAGTATATGGACTAAAAATACTACCTGGTAAACGAATAATAGTATGAAGGTTGAAGTCCTTAAGCATACGTTTCTTAATATTAAGCTTTGCACCATCATTACCAAATAAGAAGCCATCTGGCAAAATCACACCGACTTTACCATTATCTTTAATACGATACATGATCAATGCCAAGAACAAGTCAGCAGTTTCACTACTTTGCAAATCTGTAGGGAAATTTTGCTTGATAATAGGCAATTCTGATCCGCCAAATGGAGGATTCATCATAATCAGGTCAAACTTATCTTTATCCGTGTATTCAGTAACTCGCTTTTCGAGTGAGTTACCATGAACAATATCTGGATTATCAACATCATGAAGAAGCAAGTTAGTTACAGCCAAAATATAAGGTTGTCCCTTCTTTTCAATACCAAAAACTGCTTTATTGTACAGTTCTCTATCTTCAACACTATGAACTTGTTTACTCAAGATATTCAAAGCACTAACAAGGAAGCCACCAGTACCACAAGCTAGGTCAGCAATTCTTTGCCCTAATTTAGGCTTCAAAGTTTCTGCAATAAAGTCAGTCAATGCACGAGGAGTATAGAATTCACCAGAACTACCAGCACTTTGAAGTTCTTTCAAGATACTTTCATAGATATCACCAAATAAGTGACGATCCTTAGGGTCAGTGAAGTCAACTTCATTAACTACGTTAACTACTTGGCGCAATAAAACACCATTCTTCATGTAGTTGTTAGCATCAATAAAAGCATCTTTTACAATGGCCTTGCTAATAGGAGTTTCATTAGTTACAGTGATGTTCTTCAACGTAGGCAATAATTTATTGTTAACAAAGTCTAGTAATTCATCACTAGTTAAAGCTTTACCATCTTTATTGTCTTCAGCCCATTCACGCCAGTGCATCCCTTCCGGAATAATTGATTCATAATCATCTTGATCAATCTCCCAAATTTGTTCTCTATCGTCATAAACTTTCAAGAACAAAATCCAAGATAATTGTTCAATTCGCTGTGCATCACCGTTGATACCTGGATCATTACGCATGATATCTCTTATTCTTTTAACAAATTGAGTAGTCGTACCTGCCATTTAATAAAAACTCCCTAGCTATAAATTTTCTCTTTAATTTCTTTAATAGTATTCTCGTAATTCTTCTTACCGCCAAAGGTCAAAATAATCTTAACGGCACCACCATATTTTTCAAATTCAGGTAAACTTAATACCTTATTACTTTCCAAATCAGTAATTCCATCATCTTTATATTTTTCTAGTAAAGCATCAAGAATCTCCCTAGCAGCACCTTGGTATTTATCAAGAATACCTGACTTTTTAACATTCTTAATTCTCTCTGACTTAGTCAGTGGTTTTTGATTGTATGCAAGATGAATCATGAGATCAAATGGATCCATGTCCCTGATACCCTTTTGCTTGATGATTTCCTTATAGAGAATGCCATGCTTTTCCATCTCATCAAGCAGCACTTGTTTCTTATCAGCTTTATTCCAAGCTTGAAGGAAATTATCCAATGTAGCATATGCACCAAGAATATTCTTCTTAGTGTAGTCAACCAGAGAAGTGGTGATTAGGTTACCATGTTCATCTAAGAATTGAGTTTCAGCATTTGAAACCTTTACATTACGATTTACTTCATATTTTTGCTTAGCAGAATCTGATACACCAGAATGATGAGATTTGTGAGAGCTTATGCCTTTATTACCATCAATTATCTCAATTGGTTCACCATCAAATGCTGGATCAGCAAATAACCTTGATACACCACGGAAATCAATAATAGTGAAGTAACTCTTACCATGATCAGTATCTAATCGAGTACCACGACCGATGATTTGCTTGAATTCTGTCATGGAATTAATATTTGAATCTAACACAATAGTTTTACAAGTTTTTACGTTAACACCGGTAGTCAACAATTTAGAAGTCGTGACTATTGTAGGTACCTTACTTGTAACGTCTTCAAAATTATCTAATTGTGCTTTACCTGTATTATCATCACCAGTAATTCTCATAACGTAACGTGAATCTTGAGCAACTAAATCGGAATTTTCATTCACGAAAGCCTGACGCATTCTTTCAGCGTGTTCAATATCTTCACAAAAGACAATAGTTTTATCCCAACGTCGATCATTGTCCTTCATATATTTACTTACATATTTAGCAACCATTTCAGTACGTTCATCAATGACTAAGCTTTTATCAAAGTCACGTGTTGTGTATAACTGCTTATCGAACTCGCGACCATGCTTGTCTCTCTCACCTTTGAGTGGACGAAAGCCGTTAATATCTACATTGAAGTTAACTCTGATAACTTTATATGGGGCTAAGAAACCATCTTCAATACCTTGTTTAAGTGAATATGTGTAAACTGGATCGCCAAAGTATTGAATATTTGAAGCTTCTTTATCATTCTTAGGAGTAGCAGTCATACCTAAATGAGTTACATTAGGACCATCAAAATAATTCAAGATCTTACGCCATTGGCTATCAGCTTTAGCAGAACCACGGTGTGCTTCGTCGATTACAACCAAATCAAAGAAATCTGGCTTAAGTTGTCTAAATGGTTCATGTCCAATATCTTCATCTCTGCCTGCTAATTGTTGATATAGAGCGAATTGAATTGGATATGAACTATCCATATGTCCATCTTGAACTTTAGTTATCTTGTCACTTAATGGATTAAAGTCACCTATTCTTGCCTGATCAACCAAGATATTACGGTCAGCTAAATAAAGGACTCTATGCTTAATCCCAGCTTTTAACAAACGATAGACAATTTGAAAAGCAGTGTAAGTTTTACCCGTACCAGTAGCCATAACCAATAAGGCACGACGTTCGCCATTAGCAATCTTTTCTACTACACGGTTAATAGCATTTTGTTGGTAATAACGTGGTGAATAAGTATCTCTGGATGAATAATATGGTTCATTAATTACTTTGATTTCTTTGTCGGAAATTTTCTTTTCCTTAACATATCTCTTCCAAAGTTCTTCTTTAGTTGGGAACTCATCAAGAGTCAAAGTCCTTTCTTTTCCTGTCAGCATATCATGCTCAACAAATGCATCCCCATTGGAAGAATAAGCAAATGGAACTTGTAAATCTCTGGCATATCCCATACCTTGCTGCAACCCTGCACTTGGTAATGCATGCTTCTTTCTATCCTTGGCTTCAATCACTGCGATTGGATAATTAGGCTTGTATAAGAGTAAGTAGTCTACTTTCTTACCATTTCCACGTTTGGCTACATCATCTACAACATTGATTTGACCATCCGTGTAGTAATATTCCATCAAAGAATCTTTTTTCTTCCAACCTGCTGTTTCAAAAATAGCAGGTGAAATATATCTGTTCTTGATATCCTCCTCCGTTAAATTCATTTTTTCAGGATCCATATCATTCACCTCATTTAGTTAGGATTTGATTCATCAAAAATCACTTTTAGTTCTATTATCGTAGAAAAAGCGCTACAACTCAATATTCCTGCTACTGAAAAAGCCCTTAGTTTTCACTAAGAGCTTTCACTTTATTCAAAAATACAATCTAACAAATGATTTCCGAAATTTGTTGGATGAATTACACCAGGAATTATTTTAATGTAATACTTACCACCTTTGTCTTTATTTCTTAAATAATCATCAAGTAATTCATATTTATTCTGAAATTCTTTTTCCGCAATAGCCAAAAATTCTTCTTGTTTAATTATGCCTAATGATTGTAGTACATCAACAGATTCTATTGGTACTCTTTTTATTTCATCACCTTCATTGCAGAGAAAGGGATCTGAAGCATCTTGGAAACTACTTCCCGTTACATCATAAGTATGGCGTGATTTTGCAATGGGAAAGCTTCGTCCCTCTTGATTATTTAATTCCTGCAAGAAAACGGCATCTTTAAATCCTATTTGAGATAAAACTGTAGCATATCTAGGTGTGATATCTTCGTTCTTTTGGTTGTTAACCCCAGAAGCTAATAAACTAGAAAACATATCTTGCAGTAAGTCATTACTTATTTGATATCGTGATTCCTCTAAAGCTTTAAGTGCCAAGCCTGGTTTATCGAAGTCTCGATCTTCTTCTGGTATATTGTTGACCTTATTAGCAATTTTATCAGCAAATTTAGCAAGTTTTTGTTTTTCAATAACGTTTAATGTTAATAACGGAGAAAATAACATTGATAATAGCGCGCCAATTCCTTTACCCACTTCATTTGCTGCGGGGTTAAATAGTAGTTCTCTTGTTGATTCAGGAATAAGATCTTTGATTGCTTCTAATGTAATAGGATCAAGCATAAATATCCTTTCTAGTTACTCTTAGATAACTTTTTATTAATTATTACTCTACAGATAAAGTTGTTATCTTTTGCAAATAACGGAAAACTTTTCATTTAATCAATTAATTAAATAAGTATTTTTTATTCATCTTCTTTGGATGTGGACTTATATAATACACTACTTGAATAATAGTCATTGTACATATCAGATATACCGTCTAACAAAAGATCACAAAGATTCTTTTGTGTTTTACCAGTATTATGATGATCTACAGAATTTCGTGCCATATATAGTAAATTAATAAAAGTAGCCTGTCTTGAGGTAATTTTAATGGGATTTTTTGTAAATAATCTCACATAATCCTGAGCAGTTGGATTTTTTGGAAATCCATGAAATATTCCTCTGTTTTTTTCATTTCTAAAACCATTCTTATCATAGTTTGTAAGAATAATTAACATTAAGTGCTCTAAGCAACTGCCTAGACCTGTAGCACATAAAAACCACTTTTCATTCTCGTAAGCAAAAAGGCATTGATTAAATTCATCTTCAAACTGACTATCATTTAAGCTCTCTAACATGTCTTTAAAATGATATCTATCGATAAAGAATCTTTGCTTTGTATTAGGAAAATCTGGAAAAGCCTCCACTAGTGTGGAATTTTCTTCCGCTTCTTGAGTCCTATCATACTCTTGATCTACCCACTTTTGTGCCCAATTTTCGAATAAGAAGTCGCCTTCTTCTTCTACTTTTTTAACATAACTAAAATTAGCAGAAGGAGTAATTATATTCGAACCTATAGATTTATTCAACAAATTATGACTATTTAACCATAAAAGCTTTTTTACAGGTAAACCATCGTCAATTCTAAAAAATTTAGGATCTTCAGTATTATTTGTTAGATCTAATATTATTAATTTATTCTTTTCATCGCTATTTTTAGTGGCAAAAAAGATTGTATAAAACTTATAGCCCGGCTCTGCAGTAAAAACTTTAATAGCATAAATAGTAACAGTTTTATTTTCCGTCCATGAAAACCTAGTTAATTCATCGTTAGGTACATGATAGATACCAACTCTCTTTAGATATGCTTGATGCAGCTTATTAATAAATTGATCATTAAAGTTTGATTCCAAATTGCTCATTTGAACCTCCTAAAAAATAAAAGCTCCTAGCTACACGAGCTAAGAGCTTTATTAATTTCAAACACTATCCAAAGGTATTATATCATAAATTCATTATCAGAATTATTTCAATTCTTCACATGGATTTTATCTTACATTCTTAAACCATCTGGCATCATTTTTTAAAACGGTCCAATAACGTCCACCAATCACAAATTGCCATAGATAATGAGTACCTGGACAGCGCAGTCTTAAATATGTCCCTTTCCTAATAGGTGTTTTATGAATAAATTTCATTTGATACATAGCAGCACCTCTAGGCACATATGGCCTATATCTATAGACCTTCTCAGTAGTTTTTACAGTATGCCACTTTTCAGAATACTTACTTACGGCTTGAACTGGTTGAGCAGTCGAAACACTCACGCCGGCAAATGTTAAACAAATCAACGCCAGCAACATCGTTATTTTCTTCATAATATTCTTTTCTCCTTTACTCCCAATACAAGCCTATTATAAAAGAGAAAATTTAGTATGACCTATAATGTTATTAACTTATCAAAAAAGCCCTTAGTTTTCACAACTAAGAGCTTTTTAATAATCTTCAAAACCTCCACTTACGTGGAGAACACTAATTACTCGTTCTTCTATTAAAAGTCGCTTCAGGATCACCTCCACTTACGTGGAGAAAATCTATCATCGATCCCATCGCCATGACCAAGTGTTCGTATCAATTATACCAGATTTCAACCAAAACAAAAAAGCCCCAACTGGGACTTTCTTCTCACGTCTAATCTCTCAAAGCACGATTGCCAATATCATGGCGGTAGAAGCAATCTGGCAGATCAAGCTTACTCAAATAAGAATACACATTATCCTGCGCCTGGACTAGATTGTCGGCTTCCAAAATTACCATGAACAGGCGGCCACCATCACCTATCAGATTATCCAAATTACCTTTCACGTTGGCATAATCGATATAAGTATTAGTGCCGTGAGGCAACTTGCCGATCTTCACATTAGGTGCCGGATGCGTTGGATAGCCTTTGCTGCAGACAACTACGCCTAACACTGACTGATCGTTTTCTTCAATCTCAGGCAATTTCTCATGATTTACCGCTGCATCGATCACTTCTGCAAAATCATTTTTAATTCGAGGTAAGACAACTTGAGTTTCAGGGTCACCCAAGCGAACGTTATATTCAATGACCTTTGGACCATTCTCCGTCATCATTAAACCGATGTACAAAATACCGCAATAATGGTAGTTTCCTTGAACCAATCCATTCATCGTTGGCTTCACGATCTCGTCGATCATTCTTTGACGATCTTCTTTTTTCAGTTGTGGCAAAGGAGAATATGATCCCATACCACCGGTATTTGGACCCTTGTCGCCATCGCCAACTCGCTTATGGTCTTGCGCCATTGGCAAAATGGTGAATTGGTCCTCCGAATCAACCACGAACATTGAGTATTCAGGACCAACTAAGCATTCCTCAAGGACGACAGCAGTTTGGCCACCAGCAAACATTTCTCTGATCGTTTCTTCAGCGACGTCTTGGTTCTGAGCAATGGTTACACCTTTACCACCAGCTAAACCATCTTCTTTGATCACCACTGGATAATCGAAGTTCTTCAAACCTGCAATACAAGTTTCAGCACTGGCATAAGTTTCATAGCGAGCCGTTGGAATATTGTATTTGCTCATGAAGCGCAATGCATAATCTTTTGAGCCTTCTAATTGTGCCGCTCTTTGGTTAGGGCCGAAAATCTTTTGTCCTGCCTTTTCAAATTTATCAGTAATGCCAGCACAAAGGACATTTTCTGGACCAACAAATGTCCAATCGACCTTTTTATTTTTACCACCATCACGTGCAATAAACTCACGGATCAATTCAGTACTATCACCAAACCATATCCACCTTCAAAAAGGAATGGTGCAATCTCCTTGTTAGAAAACTCGCCACCATATTCAAGTAGGAATGCCTTCATTGGCTGACTCAAATCAGGTAACTGCATCTCAAGCTCTGGTGGATCATTTTGAATTCTTTCACAGTTAGCGCGATTGAGCGTTTTACGGTAATTTGCTGGATAAGGATTTCTTAAAGTAATTTCTAAAGTATCAGCACCGGTTTCACGCGTAATTTTACTTGCGAGCAACTTAGTTGAACCGGAACACAACCAAAAGATAATGATGCTTTTGGCATCTTTAGTTAATTTTCTAACTGGTTGACCATCACGATTAGTATCTTGGCCATCGGATGGAGTGCCATAACCATTCTCCCAATCATAGCCATGTCTTTCTAATTGATTTGTGCGAATATCTTCACCATTAATTTGTCCAACAACTGAACCTAAATCTGAATAAGTACGACCAAACATAATTTTCTTTCCCCTCTTGTTCTCATTGTTACTACAAGTATAAGGCGAGCAAGAGAGTGTTAAAATTATTTAATGTTGATGCTGGTATACGTTAAAAGTATAAAAAAGCTCAATCCTCATTTGAGAATTGAGCTAATTTTTATTCATCTTTCTTATCGTCGCTTGCATCCCACACCTTTTTCAAAACGGGAACCTTACCCAAGTCAGTCATTTCATCCTTGCCAACCACGATTAAGTTGTTAGGACCTTGAGCTAATTGGTTAAAGCTGTCTAAACTCTGGTTTCTGAAGTATCCTTCGCCGGCCTTTGACAAAGCTTCTTGCATCTTTTGTACACGATAAGCATCGGCATCAGCCTGCGTCTTAACAGCTTCAGCGTTGGCCTTAGCAGTAGCAACCAAAGCATCGTTCTTAGCCTTAGTGGTCATTTCAATGGTACGAGCTTCACCTTCGGCCTTAGCGATTGCGGCAGTCTTTTCACGGTCGGCAGTAAGTTGTTTGTCCATGGCACGTTGAATTTCAGCACTTGGTAGAAGTTCATCAACGTTGACACGAACGACCTTGATACCGTAGATATCAGTCAGGTCACCAGTTGCAGTGAAAAGTTGATCGTTAATTTCCTTAGTTGAGCCAAGGGCTGCGTTCAAATCCATACGACCAATAATGTCACGCAAGTGACCACGGATTAATTGCACCATTGATTCAACTGAGTCGGTGTTGTTGTAGAAGTAACGGTATGAATCAGTGACCAAGTAGTTCAAAGTTAAACTAGTAGAAATTTCAGCGTTATCTTTGGTAATGATTGAGTACTTAGAAATTTCAAGTGGTTGAAGTGCTAATGGAACTTTGCGAATTCTTTGGAAAAGTGGCCAGACAAAGATAAATCCAGCTTTTACTGTCTTAGAATACTTACCCAAGGTTTCAACCAGACCTTCATTATTTTGTGGAACGATTCTAAAACCACAACAAACATACACAATAACTAAAACAACAATAATGCCAATAATAATTCTTACCATCATAATTTTTACCTCAAAACTTAGTTGTCTTTCTTTTCATTCTTTTCCGCATCAAGCCTCTTGGCGACATCTCCAAGCAAATCTTCCCTTCCGGTCAATGTGTTCAGGCGCTCGTCAAGCAGTTTGGCGTATTCATATTTATTCATTTGATCCAAATTATCCCATGCATTTGGAATCTCTACTCTGAAAGGAATACCATTATGAAGAATAATCTGATCATAGAACATGTTAATTGCCGTAGCTGAATTTAACCCCAGCTTTTTCAGAATAGCTTCTGCCTTTTCCTTCTTTTCTGGATTCATTCTGACATAAAGTCCTGTTGTTTTTTCTGCCATAATTTTTACTCCTTTCTGAATTTGATACTATTATATATCGTTCGCATATAAATTGCAT
Organism: Lactobacillus sp. UMNPBX1; assembly: GCF_002554085.1. Lineage (NCBI taxonomy): Bacteria > Bacillati > Bacillota > Bacilli > Lactobacillales > Lactobacillaceae > Lactobacillus > Lactobacillus sp. UMNPBX1. The sequence continues at coordinate 83,649 of NZ_PCZI01000004.1, read as the reverse complement.
ATATTTTTGTTATTTTGAATTAATCGATCTTAATAGCTAAAAATAGATTTGGTTTTCAGAGTATACTTATATTTATAGAAAGTGAAAATGAAGGAAACAACAATGAAAACTAACAGAAATTCAAAGATTAAGAAAAACAAGTCTAACTTTTGGGATACTCTTCCTCAAATTAATAACAAAGAAAAAAGACAAGAAATTGAAGAGTTAGGTTATAATCTTTCCGAACAACGTGCTGTTGGTAAAGAAAGAATTACTGATTAATATGAAATAAAAAGTGCTGATAGTCTTCATAAACAAAGACACATCAGCACTTTTTTACTTGGTTTAATTTTTATTATTCTACAAATCAGTAATATGGAAAATTTGGTTTTCCAAAGTTCTTAATTTATATTCTCCACCCTTAATGTACTTTTGGTGGTAAGCCACAGTTAAGTAAATATCATTTGCGGCATTAACATGGATACTTTCCATTTCACTGTAACGATCTGGTAAATCAATACCATCAACCATAGCTACTTGCCAGTTATCACTGTTTGTTTCACCCCATGGGAACTTAACAATCTTACGTGACCAAGTAGTTACTTCACCAGTTTCATGGTTAATCTTTGGTGACAATTGGTTAGAAATATAGATATTCTTGTCATCATCAATAGCATAGCCTTGAACTGAATCAATCATTTGTAGCGTTTCTTCATCTGGAGCGACACTTGGATTATCGAAGTTGTCGATGTGGAAAGCACTCAAGCAATGTAAATCAGTGATTGGCGTGTTCTTAGTGCCATTTTCATTCAACTTTTGGTTTACTTCATTTAAGTCAAACAAACCAAAGTGACCTGAACCATCATCCCAAATTGAAGCAATCATGAAGTACTTGCCATTTGGTGAAACTGAAGCTTCTACTCTGTGCAAGTGATCATGACCATCATAAGGAACGTCGGTTACGTGATTCAAGTGTGACAAACGTGGAAGTTGTGTATTTGAAGTATATCTTTCTGGTAAAAGTCTTGGGTACTTTACTCGTGCAATTTGAGTAGTCCAGTTGCCTGAATTTGGTTTAGCACCTACGAAATATTCATCCTTGTCATTAGCTGGTACCCAGGTTTGCGTGTGGCCAAAGCCCATCATTACTAAGTGTGGATCAGTATAATCGATGTTCTTGGTTAAACCTTCATGTTTTCTATAAACCAACACATCATGTGCACTGTGAAGAAGTTGCAAGGCAAAAACATGATCACCATTTACTACACCAACTTGTGCTACAACATGGTGCATCCCATTCAAGCGATAAACCAAATGAGGTGTAATACTTTTAACCATTCTTATTTATCTTCTTTCTTTATATCTATTCATTTTCACTTATACACAAATTATATCCTACCATCAAAAAATAGATTGACTTTATGCCGATAACTTCCAATAATTAGAGTAAATTTTTCTTGGAGGGAAAATTATGAAAAGAAGAACAACACTTTTATTGTCGAGTGCAGTAACCATTGCGGCATTATTTAGCTTCAACTCAAAAGTTCAAGCTGCGGCTGATCCTACGATCAAGGCAACAAATTACAACATGATCGTGAAGTTGGACACTCGCAAGAATCAATTAACAGAAAAAGTTACCATGCACGTTGTTAATAACGGCAATGAACCTGTTAGAAATTTATTGGTTAGAAATATTGCTAGCGGCGTGTTGAAATACGACCACAAGAATTTTGAGGCTACAAGAAATGCGACAACTTCAGTTAAAAGCATTTCATCAGATGGTCAAAAGCTTTCTTACACTACCGGTAAAGACAAGAGCAATTTATTTGTTAACAAAAGTCTAAATACAGGTGAATCTACTGATTTAACTGTCAACGTAGTTACCGGTGTACCTAAGAGACAAGATCGTTTTGGCTACCAAAATATCAACGGCGGTAAGGTTTATAACCTGTCATTCTGTTTCCCATACTTAAGCGATTATCGCAACGGTAAGTGGAATTATCACCCATACTACGATGCTGGTGAAAACCACAACAGTGCTGTAAGCAACTTCCACGTTAGTTTCTTTGCACCTAAGAGCTACAAGGTTGCAGCTTCTGGTCAAAATACCACTAAGAATGGTAAAACCACAATTGTTGCCAACAACATGCGTGAAGTCGGCATCACAGCTTCCAACAAATTCAAGGTTGATCACGCTTATGCAAACGGCGTAAGAATCAACGACTACTACCTTGCAAGCAAAAACAGCAAGCAATACAACAAGCTAGCTTTAATGACTGCTCAAGACAGTTTCCACATTTTTACCAAAAAGATCGGCAAATATCCTTACAAAGAAATTGATATTACTGAAGGTTTACTTGGCAAAGACACCGGCGGTATGGAATATCCTGGTTTGATTATGATCGACGCTAGTGGCTTTTTACAAAAGAAGCACCCACTTGATAGATATAATGAATTAACTGAAGATGTTTCTCACGAAGTTGGTCACCAATGGTTCTACGGCACTGTCGGCAGCGACGAATACATGGAACCTTGGCTTGACGAAGGTCTTACCAACTTCCTTGAAAATGGCGTTTACGGTTTGACCTACACTAAGAGTAAGGCCTACTGTGCTAAACTGATGCACAGTAAGTTCTACACTCGTAAGAACGTCAAGCGTGCTAACAAGATCTTAAAAGAAAATGCTAACCAATTCATTAATAAGAATCAAAAGGCCAACTACATCAACTACCCTGTTAATAATCCACCAAAAGGTGTTGATACTGAAAACATGGCTTACGAACTTGGTATGGATTTCCCTGCTGTTTTAAAAGTAGCCATGGGTGAAAATAAGTTTTTTGATGCTTTACACGATTACTACCAAACTTACTACTTGAAGCAAGCAACCACGCAAGACTTCTTGAACATTATCCGCAAGTACGATAATTCAAAGAAGGTTAACAACGTGATCAATAAATTTATTGATCCTAAGTACTTAAGTGAATAAAATCAAATAACCCCGAAAATGTTTGAATTTCGAGGTTATTTTTATAGTCTCATAAGTGCTAAAATCAACTTAATGGATTATTACAAAGGAGACAAATATGACTACTAAAAAATTAGCAACTATCGCAGCAGCTTTATTAATCAGTGTTGCACCAGCAGCTGCCATTATCAATCAACCTGTTCACACAGTTCAAGCAGCTACGCAATCACAAAAAGGTAAAGTTACTCTCAAGAAATCCTTTAACGGCACAGTTCAAGTCTTCAACAGCAAAGGCAATGCCACTACCACTACCCAAAAAGTCAATGGCAAGAAGATGACTGTTGCTTCAACGGTTAAATCAGGCTCAAGTTTTAAATATTATGGCAAGCCTATCCTGATCCAAGGTAAAAAAGTAGATGCAAAAACTTCTAAGAACTACCACTATACTACCGCTTCTTACGTTAACATCGGTAAAAAACGCTACATCAAATCTTTGAATGTTAGCTCAATGGATGGACAAAATGTTTTAATCTTGAGTTCCAACTCTCGCATTTATGATAAAAACGGTCACCGCACTACTTTCAATGGTATGTCGCTTATTCCTAAATATATGCTAGTTAAAACGCCAGCTAAAACCCACGCCACAACTAAGAATGACGTATTTTTCTACTTTGCAAATCTTAGCGGATCTAAGAAAAGAAGTTTGAATACAACCACTATCAAGGGCAAGCCATTTTATGCTTTAGGCAACGGTGCTTATATTTATGCTTCAAATGCTGGTTTTGTTAACGGCAACACTCTTTACCAAGCTTCTGGCACCACTACAGCCACTATTTTAAACAAGATCCACGTTTTAAATAATAAGCTCAAGTCAACTAGCAAGTTGCTCAAGATTGGTCAAAAAGTTAAGGTAGATGCCACCAAGACCACTGGTAAAGGCGACAGCGCTGCACTTTACTTCAGAATTGCCGGTACCAAGGGCAAAAATGCACAATACATTTACTGGGGCGACGATGCTGAATATGGTATGGATCAAGAAAGCACCACAGATGAATTCCAAGGCAACTTCAATTTAGATAATCACCTTGCTAATTAAGATAATATGCTAAAATTAAATTAACGATAATATATGGCGACCTAGAATCGTGAGGTTTTCCTCAAAGTATCTTTCTAGGCCGCTTTTTTCAATGTGGGAGAAAATATATGGATGAATTATTTGCTAAAGCCCCGATCAAAAAGGTCTACTTTAAGCTAGCATTGCCAGTTGTTCTAGGGATGATCACTACCATGATCTACAACCTGGCAGACACAATGTTTGTTGCCAAAACGGGTGATACAAATCTAGTAGCAGGAATTACGATTGGTGCTCCACTTTTTACTTTTTTAATCGCTGTTTCTGACATTTTTGGGCTCGGTGGATCTTCACTAATTTCACGGCTATTCGGTGAAAGAAATTATCAATTAAGTAAACGTGTAAGCAGTTTTTGTATGATCGGTGGATTTGTTACTGGTTTAATACTAACAGCCATTTTACTAATTTTGGAAAATCCGATCCTTCATCTTTTAGGAGCAAAAGCTGCCACCTATCAAGATGCTGCCGATTTTTATCGTGTAATATCAATTGGTGCTGCGCCAATTATCTTCTCAATCATTCCGCAGAACTTAATCAGAACAGAAGGTTTAGCTACCCAAGCAATGGTTGCTACAATGACGGGAACCATTTTAGCTATCATCCTTGATCCTATTTTCTTGTTTGTTTTCAAAATGGGTGCAATCGGTGTTGGGATTGCCAACGTTACAGGTTATCTAGTCACTGATGCTATTCTCATTTACTACGTTTTATACAAAACTGACTACATCAAATTAAAGCTAAAATATAGCAAAATTAGCGGCAAAACAATCAAAGATATCGTAGCAATCGGCATCCCCGGTTCAATCACCAACTTCGCTCAAAGCTTTGGCATGGCACTTCTTAACTCATCTTTAGCTCTATACGGTGCAAACAAAGTTGCCGCAATGGGAATCACCCAAAAGATTTACAGTATCGTTATCTTGGTAATCGTTGGTTTTGCCTTTGGTTCACAACCTTTAATTGGTTACAACTATGGTGCTAAAAACTGGAAACGATTAAAGAAAATTCTAAACTTCGATATTCTTGTGCAAGTTGTTTATGCTGTAATTTCAGGCGGATTATTAATTTTATTTGCTCGTCCAGTCACCGCTCTATTTATGAATCAACCAGATATCGTCAACGCTGGTAGTTATATGTTAATTGCCACTATTATTACCACACCAATCGTTGGTATCATTTTAGTTTACACTACCGTCTTCCAATCAGTTGGTAATGCTTGGGCTGCCTTCATCATGGCAATTACTCGTCAAGGCGTTGTCTACTTTATCGCATTAGAAATTCTAAAAGTCACATTTGGTTACCACGGTATCGTTTGGGCTCAAGCAGCCAGTGATATCATCACCTGCATCATCGGTTACTTTATTTATGAAAAGAGCCTGGATCTCAAGGATAAAATCAAAGATTAGCCAAAATAAAAACTGCTCTCTTATTGAGAACAGTTTTTTTCATGCTTATCTTTCAATTAAAGCAACTTTTCAAAAGCATCTTCATACTTAGGAATATCACCTGCACCCATAAAGACAATGACTGAATTCTTATTCTTGGTCAAATCAGCAATATTGTTTAAGTCGATAACTTCTGAACCTGGGATATTCTTAACCAAGTCTTCACTTGAAATATCACCATTAGCTTCACGAGCTGAAGCATAAATTGGAGTTACGTAAGCCTTATCTACACCACGTAAAATTTCTTCGAAGTCCTTTTGGTACTTCTTAGTTCTTGAGAAAGTGTGTGGTTGGAAGACGACAACCAACTTCTTGTCTGGGAACTTTTGACGAGCAGCTTGGATAGTTGCACGCATTTCAGTTGGGTGGTGAGCATAGTCATCAATAACTGCAATGTCGCCAAAGTCTTTTTCGCTAAATCTACGCTTAGCACCCTTGAAGGTAAGAAGACCATCACGAATGTCATCCATTGGTACCTTTTCAGTGTAGGCAACCGCAATAACAGCAGTTGAGTTCAAAATGCTGTGGTCACCAAACAAGTGAATTTCAAATTCGCCAAGATCCTTGCCATGTGCTAAAACATGGAACCTAGAACCAGTAGTTGACTTCTTAATGTCAGTAGCTTGGAAGTCATCAGTATCGTTAAAGCCGTAAGTGTATTTAGGAATATCAGTCTTAAGGCTTTGAAGACGCTTGTCATCGCCCCATACAAACAATGCCTTCTTAGTTTGATCAGCTGCTGATTGGAATGCGCTGGTGTAATCGTCTTGATCCTTGAAGTAGTCTGGGTGGTCAAAGTCGATGTTAGTCATAATTTGGTAATCTGGGTGATATGCCAAGAAGTGACGACGATATTCATCAGCTTCATAAACAAAGAAACGTGAATTTGCCACGCCCTTGCCGCGACCATCACCGATTAAGTATGAAGTTGGGGCAACTTCACCTAAGACGTGTGATAAAAGACTGGTAGTTGAGGTCTTGCCGTGAGTGCCTGAAATACCAATTGAAGTATGCATTTGCACAATTTCTTCAACAGTATCTGGATATGATTGCCACTTAACACCCTTTTCAAGGCAAGCTTTAACTTCTGGATTGTCTTCTTTAAAAGCATTCCCTTTAACAATTACTTGTTCATCATTGCTCTTGATGTTATCCGGGTTAAAGTTTTTAACATCAATGCCCACATTTTCAAGTGGCACTTGCGTAAAGGTATATTTTTCAATGTCACTACCTGCTACATCATAGCCTAAGTCATGTAAAAGCAAGGCAAGGGATGCCATACCTGTACCCTTAATACCAATGAACCAAATTTGCTTATTCTTGTCTAACATTTATTTACCCTCGAATTTTTAACGTTTTTATTCGTTAACTATTTTACCATTTTTCTTATGCTAAAATTTTTAAAATCAAAAGAAATCTATGATGAAAACGACAATTATGTTAATACTGTCGATCATTTGATCATTAAAGATCTTACGGGTAAAACTATTTCCCACAAAATTGGTTCACTAGCTCCTTAAAAGGTGAAACTGGTGGCTTTTCTTAGACAAAATAAAAAAGTTGATCAATTAGCTTTTTTGCACCAACTGGTCAACTTTTTATTTTTGCTTTATTCAAATTATAAAGTAATTTCACCACTAGCGATCAGTTCATCACACTTAGTTGGTTCAAATTCTGCACCAACTTCGAAGCTATCAGGAACAACCATGATCCCGCGCTTTTGTGGTGCGTGTGGCAAACCTAATTCACGAGCTGAACAAATCATGCCGTATGAATCAACACCGCGCAATTCACCTGGCCAAATTTGTGCACCATTTGGCATTAAAGTACCTGGAAGTGCAACAACTACTTTTTGACCTTGAGCGATATTTGGTGCACCACAAACGATTTGGTGTTCTTCACCATCAGCAACCTCAACAGTAGTTACGTGTAAGTGATCTGAATCAGGGTGTGGTTCACAAGTCTTAACGTAGCCATAAACTAAAGTTGGCTTGCCATATGCTAACTTGTCAGTAAAACCAACTTCATCAAGCTTCTTGTTCAGTGCAACAAGCTCATCGTCTGACAACTTAACTGGACCATTTGGTAACTTATCAAAGTCAACTAACTTATCAACGTTGAAGAAGTTGTAACCAATGGTCTTGCCTTCATCGTTAGTTACGCGAGTAACGTCTTCTTTTTCCTCAAATGAGCTACGGCCTTCATCGTGACCTAAGATAACGATCAAAGTGTTAGGATAAGCTTCTTTATTAGTACTAGTAATCATGCTTTTTTATTCTCCTCTATTAGTCAAGTGATCGTAAAAAGTTTTCCACTTCATCTTTAGTTTTACGGTCCTTATTTACTAGTCTACCAATTTCTTTGCCATCTTGGTAGACAACAAATGAAGGAATTCCCATAATCATTAATTTTTTTGCTATGTCAATTGAACCGTCGCGGTCAATTTCGTAGAATTTTGCATCAGAAAAATCTTTTTCAATTTCAGGCATAAATGGAGCAAGAAACTTGCAGTCTGGGCACCAATCAGCTGAGAATTCAAGCACAGTACGTCCTTCTTTAGTAATTTCCTTTAATTGATCTTCAGTTAATTCTTTAATCTTTTCCATTTTTCATACCTCATGTATTTCTTACTTTTTATAAGTCGATATTATTATAACCATTCTTTAACTAAAAAGCTAGAAATTGAATCTTACAATTATTTCTTTTCTTTAAATAGATAACTGCCCCAACGAACTGGTTTTTCAACAGTTGGCAAAACCATGAAGTAAAGTAAAAACAAATACCCAAATGGAATAACCGAGATCCAGTACCACCAACCGGTGTGGTCAGTATCATGCAATCTTCTTATGGTAAAGCCAAGTAAGCCTAATAAGATCCAAATAATCAGTAGATAGATAATTATTTGAATAATAAGTGTACCAGTTGAAACGTGCGTTAATAAGAAGAATTCATTACTTTAATAAGCAATGCCATCAATTGAATATGCCGTAGCTGAACATGCTGCTAAAATGACTAGCAAAATAATTGCCCAAACATAGGCATACCAAAATCCACGACGAGTACTACGTGCATTCCACTTAAATGGTGCAGTAAACAAAAGTTTGAATGCTTGTCCAAAAGTTGGTCTAGGAATATCAGTTTTAGGTTCGTGATATTCTTGTTCATAATAAGGTTTATCTTCCATAATTTTCCCTCCAATAATCTGAAATCTTACAGTTCTATTCTAAAACAAAATAACTAAAGCGATGAGCTAGTAGCAAGATTCTATCCAATAAAGCATTAAAAAACGCCTAGAGTTTATCTGCTGTAACTCTAGACGCTTCAAACTATTCATCCTCAAAATGAGCGTGCAAAGCATAAATTGGATTACCCTTAGCTGCAAATTTATGCTCGTATTCTGTTTCAATATTCTTTTCCACAATCTCTGGCTTTTCATGATGAAGATCAACTGAAACAAAATCAAACTTCATTCCATAATTATTCAAGCTCTGAACAGAGTAAGCATACAAGCCCGCATTGTCGGTTTTAAATTCAATATGTCCTTCTGGCTTCAGAACTTGTTCATACTTGCTCAAAAAACTCTTGTAAGTCAAACGACGCTTTTCATGACGAGTCTTTGGCCATGGATCGCTAAAATTCAAGTAGATAACATTGGTGCTATTTGCTGGAAAGAAGCAGTTGATGTCAGCCGCATCCCCGCGTAAGATTTGTAAATTATCCAAGCCCTTTTCCAACTTTGTTCGCAAGATGATCCCCGCAGCCGTAGTTTGCAATTCTAATGCAACATAATTTTTATCAGGATTTTGTTCAGCTAACGTAGTAATGAAATGTCCCTTACCAGAACCTACTTCAATTTCGATGGGATGATCATTACCAAATCGTTCAGTCCAGTCGATCTTTTTTTCAGGATCAGGATTTTGCAAAACACTTTCTGGATGGTCGTTTACAAGCTTAACAGCCCAAGGTTTATTTCTTAATCTCATTCTCTATTCCTATCTAATTCCAAAATTTTTTTGATTCATTTTTTTAACTCTGCCTGGCAAGTAAGTGGCAGTTACAATCATAGTGAAACCAAGTAAAATTGCCATCGCTTCAAACAAGTTAACATTAATTGGTAGCACAATTAACCAGCAGACACTAATCAAGAGCCATTGAATAAACAAGCCCATTGTCAACACCTTTACCAAGTCCCTGCCACGATTTTGCCGTTCAATTGGGTAAACGCGGTACATGAAGTTGCGGTCAAACTCTGTTGCCATTGGCAATAATTGATAGACCGTTAAAAAGATTACCAAGCATGAAAGGCCTAGTGCCCAACGCCAATCTTGCACTAACCACGATACCAAGATTGCAAAGACAGTCATTCTGACTAATAAGTTCAAGTATTCTGGATTACGCAAAAGTGATCTCCGATACAAGAACAAATTAGGATTTTCCTTAGCCAATGATTTTGGTAAAAGAAAGTCGAGGTATCTTCTGCGTTTGATTGTAACTTGCTTTTCTGCCACATCGGTAAACATACTGAAGATTGAATAAACGCGATCTTTTCTAGCTTGTTCAGTTTTAATCGCATAGCGCCAGTTAAAGACGCCCTTTTCTTTTTTAGTACCAAAATGTGTAATTACCATTAATACTACAACTTCAATTGGATAAATAAATGATCCTAGTGAGCCAATCAACAAAGCTGCCAGAGTTATCACTAATAATATCCATTGCGGATAATTGTAGTAGAAGTACAAACTCTCTTTTTCAATCAGCAACATACACAATTTTAATAAAACAGTGCTGATAATCAGGATTACATATGACCAAACTGGGATTCCAGCTTTTACCGTCGCAAACGGAAACAGAATTCCGCCAAGCAAAACAATCAGAATTGTTGGCAGCACCATACTGTAACGAATCATCGGCTTCAGATATTCACCCATTTGTTCATCTTGCGTAAACAGAAATTGCATGTCGGCCTCTTTTAATAAGGTAACTAATCGACCAGCTAATAATGGCAACCACATGATAAAGCCGACAAGTGGCTTATAGAACCACAGATTATTGGGAATTACGCGCATAGCTTGGGCATACCAGAACATCAGCGCCCCAAACAAAAAGATCAACGCTAAAATAAAGAAGTCATTAAACACCAGCGTCAAATATTTTACTGATTGTTTAAGATTCTCGCTCAACCTTCTATTCGCTAACTCATGCATTGCCATTATCCTCTCTATTCAAAGCAAGGTATAACTTGTCAAAAGGATCATCTGGCTTAAGGCCATAGTGCTGACGAATTTCTTGCAAACTCCCCACAACTTCGATCGTGCCGCGGTTTAACACAGCATAATTCGAAATCGCTTGCTGTGCATCAGCTAAAACGTGAGTAGTCATTAAGACCATCTTTTTGTCAGCAATTGCTTTTTTTATTAAATCGATTAAGTTAGCAACTGCCAAAGGATCAAGGCCAGTAAATGGTTCATCAATTACAAGCAAACTAGTATCTGCTAAAAAGGCAGAGACAATCATTACTTTCTGGCGCATCCCCTTGGAGAAGTGAATCGGCAGCCATTCTAGCTTGTCATCAAGTCTGAACATCTTAAGCAGCTCATGTGCGCGTTCCCATGCTTTATTTTCATCCAAGTGGTAACTCAACATGGTTAGCTCCAAATGTTCCTTTAAAGTCAATTCCGGATACAAAATCGGTGTTTCTGGAATATAAGCTACTTCACGCTTAAACTTAGTTGGTTGCTGCGTCAATACAACATCGTTCAAGCTGATCTTACCCTTTTGCGGGCGAAGTAAACCCAAAATATGTTTAATCGTAGTTGACTTTCCCGCGCCGTTTAGCCCAATCAAGCCTAGTGCCTCACCCGGCTTAATTTCCAAATTAATATCTTTAATAACCGGGACACCCGTGTAGCCTCCCGTTAAATGTTCAATTTTTAATGTCATTTTTCCTATCTTTCTTTACTGAATTTATACCTTTATTATGATAGCATGGATTTAATAGTAAACTAAAGTACAAGGATATGAGGTTTTATTATGGAAAATTTAGACAAAGATTGTTTATTCTGCAAAATTATCCGCGGTGAAATTCCTAGCTATACCGTTTTTGAAAATGACGATGTTAAGGCCTTCTTAGATATTTCTCAAGTTAACCCAGGCCACACCTTAATGGTGCCAAAAAAGCACATCGTTAACTTGTTTGACTACACCAAGGAAGACGCACAACGCTATTTACAATATATTCCTGAAATTGCTAATGCAATTAAGGCAGCCTTCCCTAATGTTACTGCAATGAACATTACTACTAATAATGGTAAGGCCGCAAATCAAGTAGTTATGCACTCACACATTCACTTCATTCCTCGTTTTGAAGGCGACGGCTTGAAGCTGATGACCCGCAACAACGCTGACAAATACGATGAAGCTAAATACAACGAAGTTGCTAACAAAATTAAGGCACAATTTTAGAGGTTAAAAATGAAACATTTCTTATTAGGCACAGTTTTTGGTGCAACAGCTGGGCTAGTTTTTTCCTGTATGAAAGATAGCAATGGTAATCGCCCAGGCAAGCCATTAAAAGATGAGTTCGAAGCAATTAAACATGAAAGCCAACGCTTTAATTCTGCCTTGCAAAAAGCTAAAAAGGCTAGTCAAGAATTAAATGAACAAATGCCAACAGCTGAACGTACAATTAGTGATATTAATGATAGTGTTGAACATTATTCCGACCATATTCAACCTATCGTTAACCGCATAGAAAAAAAGAGCGATAAATTGAACCAAGATTTGGAAAACATCGTGCCAGATACTAACTCACAAGACACAAAGAACTAAGAAAAAATAAAGAAAATTTGATTTTTCTGTGAAAATTCGTAATTTGAAAACGAAACGCCCTTTTTTATGGTATATTAATGAACAGTTACTTATTTAAGGATGTGGAGATATTATTTTTATGAAGAGTTATATGAAAAAAATTGCTGCAGTCGTAGCTGTAGCTGGCGTTGCATTATCAACTGCTGCTTGTTCTAATAGCGGCACTAAGGCTACTGTTGCTTCATACAAGGGTGGCAAGATTACTCAAGAACAATACTACGATGAGATGAAGAAGTCACAAGCCGGTAAGTCAACTTTGGCTAACATGATCATCAACCGCGCTTTGGAACAACAATACGGCAAGTACGTATCTCAAAAGAAAGTCGACAAGCAATACAACAACTACAAGAAGCAATACGGCTCACAATTTAGTGCTGTTTTACAACAAAACGGTATGACTGCTTCAAGCTTCAAGCAAAACATTAAGACTAACCTTCTTTCTGAACAAGCATTGAAGCACATTAAGAAAGTTACTAAGAAGCAAGAACAACAAGCTTGGAAGAGCTACCAACCTAAGGTAACTGTTCAACACATCTTGGTTGCTAAGAAGTCAACTGCTCAAAGCATCATCAAGCAATTGAAAGATGGCAAGAGCTTCAAGGTTTTAGCTAAGAAGTACTCACTTGATACTGCTACTAAGAACAAGGCTGGTAAGTTGCCATCATTCGACTCAACTGACACTACTTTAGACAACTCATTCAAGACCGCTGCCTTCAAGCTTAAGACTGGTGAAGTTACTTCAACTCCAGTTAAGTCACAATCCGGTTACCACGTAATCAAGATGATCAGCCACCCAGCTAAGGGTAAGTTTGCTGACCACAAGAAGGCTATTGATGATCAAATTTACGCATCAATGGCTCAAGACCAAGCTACTATGAAAGACGTTATTGCTACTGTTTTGAAGAAGGCTGACGTTTCAATCAAGGATAGCGACTTGAAGGATGTATTATCATCATACGTTTCAACTACTAAGTAACAAATATATTTAGTTAATCAAAAACGCCGAATCTGAATGGATTCGACGTTTTTTTTATTTCATTAATTTATTTTTTAAATAGGGGTGTCATATTCCCCCCCAAAAAAACTATGCCTTCACTGGCACCTTCCTAGTAACAGCTGAGTTGGCATAAATAATACTTTGAAATTCATTATGAAAAGCTTGAGCATTATGCAATACAGCTTTATAATCATCATTTTTAGCAGGTCCAACTAATCCGCCACCTACACCAACAACATAGGCACCACTAGCAAACCATTCATGCATATTTCCTAATGATACACCACCACTTGGCATTACATTAACATATGGGAAAGGTCCATGAATTTCAGAAATAATGCCTTTACCAGCAATTGAACCTGGGAAGATTTTGACTACGTCAGCACCATAAGTTAAAGCAGATTGAATTTCCGTTGGACTAAAGCAACCGGGCATGTAAGGAACCGCATACAGATTGCATTCCTTAGCAGTATTTTCGTTAAAAGATGGGCTAACAACGAATCTAGCTCCTGAAACAATCGCCATTCTAGCAGTTGCCTCATCAAGCACAGTTCCAGCTCCAATGAGTATTCAAGATTTCAGTCTTGGATATTTTTTTACTAAAAATCAAAAGGCTCAAGATGCTTCATCATTAAAGCATTCTTGAGCTCTTTAATTTTATTTATCAGTAGCATAATCAGACAACTTCAAGTAGCGTACAAGTTCACTCTTGAAAGTCTTTTTATTATAAGTCACTACCGCAATTTTACCTTTATAAAAGCCAGCATATTCTTTTTGTAAATCACCATGGATATCACAATTAGCCAATGAAACTACCCAAGACTTTTCTGCCTTAGTTAGTTTATTCATGTTTTTAACCCAAACTTTTTGTCCGTCTAATTTACTTTGATCGTATTTAATTTGCCAACTAGCCTGCTTAACTGCCGCAATAGAAGTATTCTTGTTAGTCAATAACTTTTGTGCGTTATCAACGGCCAAATCATATCTTTCTTGCTGTGCTTTTTCAGTCAAACGATATAAAGTCGATTTTTTAATTTGACCTGCTCGATCAACTAAGGCTTGCAACTCACCATAGTCACTAGAAGTGGCCTGACTTGCATCTGCTTGTGCTTCGCTTGGTGTATTATCAACTTTTAATGCAACTGGATTTTGACTTGTCACATCACTAGCTTTAACAAAAGTATTTGCTGTATCTTTAGTTTGGTGAGCATATGAGCCGTTGCTGGTAATCGTAGTACCAGTCTTGCCTGTTCCATCAAGAGCTGGAACCCAGACCAATTTTTTGTTAGCCGTAAGATGATAATATAGATCAGCTTGTTTAGTTTGCTTGTTCCAAATATAAAGAGCTCGATCAACGCCAACATTAACATCTGGAATCAATAAATAACTCTTATCAACGATTTCACCGTCAATATTATAGAGATACGTTGAGTTACCGGCAATGACATAATTATCTTCAGTAGATGCAGCTAATGCAAAATTATTTGGCATAATCCGAGTTGACTTTTTGATATCAGGTAGGTTGACCCACTTATCAGTACCTTTAATCCGATAATATTCCAGACTACTCAAATAATCATCAGCGCCGTCAACATTATGATAATAGTTCTGATCAACTGTAAGCTTAGTTCCCTTCTTAATTGGAGCAGCAATTGGCATCCCTATTTGATTAGTTACTGGAGCAGTCTTTTTGGTAATTACCTTAATTTCCTTAGTTGACAGATCCGCATATTGATATTTTCCTGGCGAGATTCTACCAATGTTGCCTGGCTTAATATATTTATTTTTGCCAATATTAACAAAGTCTGTCTTCTTGATGCTTACTGTCGGTAACGAAAAATACTTGCCAGCTAATACATTATTGAAGAAATACCTGCTTTGATTTGGGTTAGTAATTGCCTTAGGCTTCAATATAGTCACCTTTAGTAACTTTCCCTTCTTAATCTTGCTCTTGGTACGCTTACCTTGATGATTGTAAACATAGGCATTGTGGTTAATATAGAACGTTAATTTAGTAGTTTGTGTATTATCTTGACTTGCGGCAGCAACTGGATTAGACAAATGATTATTTGCTAAAACAGGTACAGTCAACATTATCGTAGCTGCCGATACTAAAATTAATTTTTTTGATGCTTTCATTTTTATTCCCTACCCTAATTTTTATAACATCTTTAGCAATTCAATGCATCAAAAAAGTCCAAGAGGAAATCAATGTATACCTCTTGAACTTTTTATCAATAAAAAAATAGAAAGGAGACAAGTCTCTAATCTATCCAAAAACATCTCTGCTTTTCAATTGTATAAACATGTTATTATTCTTCAGCTAATTGGTCAATAACTTTGTTCAAAAAATTATTGACACAATTTTTCACCAAAACAAAATAAGCATCCCTGCAAATCAACTGCAGTGATGCTTATTTCTTATTCTAAATGTTCCATATTGCCTAATGCTAGAACTAATATTATTTACAATTTCAGCTCAACACCTTTAATCAACTATCACATTGCCAATTTAAATTTGGAAAGCCATTGCTCTCTTTCTGACCAAGAATAAACAGGAATATTATAGTTCTTAAAGGCAGACTTAAAATCACTAGAAACAGGACTATTAATATTGTTCGCAATAACTGAAAATTCTGTTTTAGGTTGGCTTTCTCGTACATCAATAATTCTAAATAAAGGGTTAGCTATATTAGAATTAATAGGCGTATTCACCACCTTAATAGCTTGTTGCGGTTTTTTTCTTGTACGTCCAACCACAATATCAAACTTAGAATTCCGTCCGCTTTTTCCTAGTAAACTCAAATCTTCTCCTACTGGAATATTATTATCAATAAAATAATTTGTTACATCTTCTTTAAAATACTTAATAACACTATTTTTAGAAGTCTGTAATAAATCAAAAGCTTGCAACATACATTGAGTTAACCTATTTTGTGCATCTGGAAATTGGGCTAAGTCATCAAATTCAATTATTAATTCATTATTCTGATTTTTCACACCAAAATTAATCAAAATCGATTGAAAGTAGTTCCTACGTTTAGATTTTCTGTTTAAATTAATATCTAATAACCCTAACTCATTAATAGTATACCCATCATCACTAATTATATATTTTGATGTATTTCCTTGTGCAATCACTAATTCTATATAATCATTGTACATATCTAAAAAAGGTGTAGTGATAGTCATATAATCCTGATTTTTAGAAGGGACAAATTGAATCTTTTTATCTATCCAGTCAAAATATATTTTCTTCATTTTCTCTACATCAAACATATTTAACTGTTCTCCCCCCTTTCTTTAAAATAAACTTTCCTGTTCTCGAAAATTATATGAATTTATATTATCAACATTCAAAAACTTTAATGTCTTCTTCAAGCATTCACACAAGTTATTTAAATCATTCTGACTCAATTGAAAATTTTCGTTCTTTTCCAAAAGTGGTACAGCTACATGTGTACCATATTTTGGAAAATCCGCTCTATGCAAATGAGGACAAGGAATGACTTTATTTGACCATTTAAAGTCTCCAACAGGATTTTGATGAGGACGTCCAATAATATCTACTCTAACTAATGGCTGTTCCTTATTTCTCTTTTCCCTTAATTGAAAAGTACATTTAGGACGTCTATGTCCTTTTCTATTCAAATCAAGTATAAAATTATAATTATTTCCTTTTAACCTTAATTGACTAGAATTCTGAAATAGCGGCAAATCAATGTAATCATTCTTTTCTATTATTTGTTTAACCGCCTCAATCATTTTAGTAATTTCAGCAATATCCATCCTTTTTACTCCCCTATAAATTAGATTTATTATACTATGAAATTATAATAAAACTCTAGTTCAATTTTTCAACAAAATAAGCATCCCTGCAAATCAACTGCAGTGATGCTTATTTCTTATTCTAAATGTTTTGCGTTATCTAGCGCTGAATCGTGCATCGGTCGATAATATCGCTTGCCATCTTGACTCAGTAGTGGCTCGGTGAACTCGCCTTTAGGCGTATGCTGCAGGGCATTCGTTACTGCATAAACTGCAGCATCTAAATCATCAATTCGGTGCAATAATTCCGCTTCTAGCAATGCCGGCAATTTGGGTGAACCATATTCAAAGCGGCCATGGTGACTAAGCACCATATGCCGCAATAAGAGTAAATCTTCCGACTCCAGATTCATCTTCATATCCTGAGCGGCCAGCATAATTTGTTCATCAATTAAAACCAGATGCCCAACCAAATTGCCTTCAGTCGTGTATTGAGTTGCGGCAGGACCTGAAAGTTCCAGTACTTTTCCCATATCATGCAAAATGCATCCCGCATAAAGTAGCGATCTATTCACTTGCTCATAATTATCAGCCAAACCTTTGGCATCCTTAAGCATTGATAAAGTATGAAAAGCTAAACCTCCGCGGACCGCATGGTGGTTGCTTTTACCAGCAGGATGATCATAAAAACGATCATGCCATTTTTGAAGTAAATACTTCACAATTTTTGTCCAGGTAGGATTATCAATCTGCATCACAAATTTATTAATTTCAGCTTCCATCTCATTAACTGGTTCCGGCGCTGATTTAATAAATTGATCTAATTCATAGCCTTCTTGTGGACCGACCACGCGCAGAGAATAGATCCTAATCTGGGGGCGACCCTGATATTCTTCTCTTTTGCCATTCAACTCAACGATTGTCCCAGTTGAAAAAGTTGCTGCATCTTGATTGTTAGCATCCCAGTAATTACCGCGAATCTCGCCTGAGCCATCACTGAATTGCATCGCTAAAAACAACTTATTCTTTTTATTATGACGCAACTGTGAGTTTTTAATCAAAACAACAATGTCCATTTCTTCTCCATCGTTGTAATCTAACAATCTCTTAAGCATCCTGTGTTCCTTTCGTAAAAGTTAATGGCTCAATCCCAAGCTGATCAACTAAATTCTTTTGAGCTGTGAAAATTAAAACTTGATTGTTTTCGCTAATCTTTTGCAATAACTGATCGATATAGCTGACTCGCTGATCATCAAAGTTTACAAACGAATCATCAATCAAGATTGGCAAATTAATTTCATCCTTGATCTGCTCAATAAAAGCTAACTTCAAGGCAAAGTATAATTGCTCAGCAGTCCCCCGTGACAAGTATTTTACTTCGCGCTTTTTACCATCACTTCTGACTACTGTTAGCTTCTTATCTAAATTAATCCCAACATATCTGCCGCCCGTTAGCAAAGCTAAGTATTCCTGAGCCGCCTTAAGCATCTTGGGGAACCGTTCATTA
The DNA here is from genome assembly GCF_002554085.1 of Lactobacillus sp. UMNPBX1. Classification (NCBI taxonomy): domain Bacteria; kingdom Bacillati; phylum Bacillota; class Bacilli; order Lactobacillales; family Lactobacillaceae; genus Lactobacillus; species Lactobacillus sp. UMNPBX1. The sequence continues at coordinate 64,989 of NZ_PCZI01000004.1, read as the reverse complement.
GATGCCAAGTCAAGCGAGCGACTGATCCACCTTGCCGCAAACAAGTTAGCCAAGTATTCTTTACTGCTCTGGACAAAATTGGTTTCTGTATTAGCCAGATCCTGCTTAGCCTTAAACACCGCAGTAGAATCAGCTAAATTGTCTAACTGCACTTGCAACTGAGCAACTTGACTCTGAAGTTCATTAATTTCTGCATTCTTAGTACTAATTTGTTCAGTCAAAGCCGTTAATTTATCTGCTAATTCGGTTGAATTTGTCTGCGTTTGCAGCTGTTGAAGATCATCGCCTAACGATTCCTTCAAGGCCGCAATCTGCGTCTTCAGTTTAGCCTGATTAAGTGAATCTTGATAAAGCTGATCGTAACCTGCCATATTTTCCACATTAACTTGGGCAAAAAGTGCCTGTAATTTCAGACCCAATTCTTTCAAATCTTGCTTGTCCTGCTTTAGTGATGCAGTTAAGCTTGCCTTTCTTTGAGATAATTCTTGTTTTTCACTAATTTGTGTCTCAAGTTCGTCCAAACCGTTCAAAACTTGACTAAAGTCATTATCAATCGGTTGCTTCAATGCATTTTGGACACTTGAGGCCAGTTGAGCCACATTCTGATTCAAAACAGTTACTTGATTATTATTAGTCTGTGCGGCATTCTTTTTGATTTGATATTGGTTCAGATTAGTTAGTAAGCTATTTAAGTTTAGCGTATCAGGATTCAATCCATATTTTGTTTGGAAAGCTTGGCGTTTTTGAGCAACCAGCTTTTGCTTTTCTAATACTGCCGCATTTTGCTTATTTTGGTTACTATTTTTTAAGTATCCTGCTGCTAGGAAAATTAGTCCAGTAATTAATGCAATTACACCAACTATACCCAACGCTACCAAAAGAATTACACCTAATGCCGCTAACACTGCACCGATAACATACCAAAGCTTGTCATTAGTAGTTACATAAGCAGGCTCATTGACAGCACCTGGCAAAGCTTGATAGTCTGCCTGCATTTGTTCAATTTGCTCTGGTGTCAACTTGAGTAGATTTTTTAACTCAGGTGTCAAAGCTAATAGTTGCTCTTTCTCCTGCTTCAATTGGTCAGCCTTTTGCAAACAATTACGATATTCCGCTTGCCACTGCAAGAGTTGAGGCTTCTGCTGGATTAGCTTCTTCTCTAGCGTAAAATCAGACTGATCGTTTTCACCCAGGCCCTGCAACTGCGCTTCTACCGATTGAATCGTCTTTTGCAAATTACGTCCCTGAGCCATAATATTTTGGGCTTTTTGATAATTTTGACCATTAAAGTCGACATCCTTGACCTGTTTTTGCAAATCAAGCAGCGTCTGATAATTGCCCATTTCTTTTTGCAAATCATGCAAATCTTGTTCTTGTTTTTGTAAAACAGCCAGATCTTGTTTTTGTCTGTTTAATGCCGCTCTTTTTTGTACAAAATCTTGGTGCAGCTGTTCATAATCATTAAACTCATTTTTAGTCTGCGCTAATTTATCACGTTGATCAGTCATTTCCTTAAGCAGACGGTTTACTTCGGGCTTTTTACCTGTCTTTTTAAAAAGCTTACCTGCTTCTTTGGCAAAATCGTCGCGCATTTCCAGCAACTTGCTAGAATCTGCTGCTCCCAAGTAATAAATTCGCTCAAGCAAATCCTCTTGACTTAAACTGTTAACCTGACCCAGCATTTCTTGGTTAAAAATAAAACTATCAGCGTAAAAAGAGCCATCAATATTTTGAATCTGATCAAAAAATACACTCTCAGGTACAACTTGACCATCTTTTTTGACGGTTAAAATTCCCTTTTTAGTCTTGTCACCTTTAGCATAGAGTCGCTCAAGTTCGTATTCACCATCAGCTGCAGTAAAAACTAAATTACCGCCCATCGGACTAACATGAGCTAGCGGCGTATAATCTTCAAAAAACGGTGAAGAGTTACTTCTCAAATGAAAGCCAAATAAGATCTGTTTAATAAAAGCTACCGTTGTACTTTTACCAGCTTCATTGGCACCAAAGAAAACATTAATTTGATCACTAGGCAAATCGAAGGTTTTATTCGAGAACTGCCCAAAGTTAATAATCTTAATTTGTTTCAGTCTCATCCTTAATTCCTTTCAATTTACTCATTAGTTTTACTTCTGTTAGATTCTTAACCGCCGCAATAAAGTCTGGATCAGCCGCTAATTTAGCAGCTTCTGGATCCTTTTTTTGCCAGTCACTAACAATTTGCTTGAATTCAGCTGGTGCAAATAACTCTTCTTTGGCAGCTTGGAAGGCTTGTTGGTCATTGTCATTTAACTTTAAACTAGTATTCACAACAAAGCGCACATCAACTAACTGAGAAGCAAATGGCAGCGATTGAGAAATAGTTTGCCAAAAATCAGGATCCTGAACTAAATCGCGTTCTTCGGCACTCAAATATTGAGCACCAGCAATCGTCAAACTAAAGTACGTTTTTTGTCCAGATTCAAGCTTGGCAATAATTTTTGCTTGTAAGTCAGCTTTACTGATAGCTCCTTCAAGATTAATTTTTGTCCCTTGCCATAAAATTGGCCCTGTTTCTTTAAAATCAATAGTAGTCTTACCACTATTTTCATCAATCTCACCTAGATAGCATCCCTTGGCTCCCATCTCATTAATGTGGCGACCTTGAATGTTACCTGGATAAACAATCCACGGCGTACTACTTAAATTATTTCTCGCATGAATATGACCCAAAGCAAAATAGTCATAATTCAAGTTTTGCAACTCATCAACTGTAAACGGTGCATACACATTCTGACTAGCAGTAGCTGATTTCTCTTGAGCATGCATTAAACCAAAAGTATAATTTTTTCCTTTTGCTGGAAATTCTGGGATTTTATCCTCAGTGATATGGTTATTCAGATATGAAAAGCCGATTACGTCATAGTTAAAACCCGCATCCGTAGTAAAAGTAGCTTGCTCTACTGTTTCATTATTGCCTAACAATTTAAAGTAAGGACTGGGACTAACTAGCAGATCTTCTTGCTTCATGTGGTCATGATTACCAAAAATCATCACTACCTGAATTTGTGCATCAGTTAATCTCTTCACTTGCTCAGCAAAAAACAACTGAGCCCGTGGTGACGGCTGACTGCTATCAAAGGTATCCCCTGCTATTAAAACTAAATCAACTTTTTCAGCTAATGCTAGGTCGACAATTCTTTTTAGCGACTGATCAGCTGCCTGATAGATATGGTTAAATTCCTCAGATGGCAAAAAAGATAGCCCACGAAATGGACTATCTAAGTGCGCATCCGCAAAGTGAATAAATTTCATCGCGAATATTAATTTCTAAGATCTTCATAAAGATCATTAATTGGCTTAGTGTAAGCTTTTTGTACTTCACCAAGCAAATCGTACAAACCCTGTTCATTCGTAAGAAGCGAAACAATTTTATCATTCTTTTGAACTTGATCATTTAAGTCCTTGTAAGCTTGTTGATCTTCAGCTGAAAGTGGTTGACCAGCTTGTTGTGCTTGCATGATCTTATTTTGCAATTCATCCATCTTTTTGAATAAAGCTGAAGCATCCTTATCATCTTCAACAGCTTTAATTGCTTCTTGCAACTTCTTGTATTGATCAGTTTGAGTCAAATCTTCTGCTAACTTGTTAGCAGCATCGTAAATGTTAACCATCTAGTCCTCCTAAATTTTATTGGCCAAATAAGCCTTTAAGGCTATTATACCATTCATTGATTTTCTGTCCTGCAGAACCGAGTCCATCTTGAATTTTTTCACCTAATCCATTAGTCCAGTCATCATTAGAACCATTATTCTTCACAATCTGGTTAGGTGCCTTCTCCGTGAATTCAGTTTGCGCGGTGTACGGCAAAATTCCTTCCATCTCAGCCTTATATAAACGCGTAATTCCTGTTTCAGAAATGCCCTGCATGTAGTGTTGCTTGTTAGTGTGGTCAAAACCAACCCAGGTAGCAAGTACAATGTCAGGCGTATAACCGACGATCCACTGGTCCTTGGTACCAAATCCATATGAGTTAGGTACTTCAGTTGACCCAGTCTTCCCAGCTACACGGAAGCCATTTGGCTGAGCAGAGCGTCCTGTACCATTAGTGAAAACGCCGAGCATCATAGTCGTCATTTCTTTAGCAGTATTTTCAGAAATAACGCGGTGGCTGCTTGGATTATTATTTTCGGCTAAAACGTTACCCGAAGCATCAGTAATTTTGGTAATAAAGAAAGAATTATTAGGCAAATTACCCTTGTTGGCAAAAGCTGAATATGCACGTGCCATCTGAATTGGCGAAACACCTGAAGATAATCCACCTAAGGCAAGCGCTAAATTACGGTCACTCTTTGGTACCTTAATTCCAAAGTTTTCAACAGATTGCACGCCTTTACTTACACCAATCTTATCCAATAGCCAAACAGCTGGCACATTTTTACTTTGTTCTAAAGCTTCATACATTGGAATTGTATTAGAATAGCCATTGTCCACATTATGCGGTTCATAGCCATTTTTACCAAATTTCTGCAACTTGTTCGATAGTTGCGAGTCATAGTGATAGCCATTTTGTAAAGCTGGGGCATATACTGCCAACGGCTTGATTGATGACCCTGGCTGCCGCTTCATCTGCGTTGCACGATTGTAACCCCGGAAGACGTGCTTACCGCGACCACCGATGATTGCCCGAACAGCACCAGTACTTGGGTCCATTGCCACGCTAGCGCCTTGGCTTTCAGTTCCATCACTACCATTTTGTGGGAAAAGCCAGCTTTGCTCAAAAGTATCCTGCAATTTACCCTGATAATTTTGATTTAAAGTAGTATAAATTTTAAGCCCCTTATTCATGACTTGTTCTTCAGTTAAGCCATATTTAGAGATTGCCTCGTCAACTACAGCATCAAAGAAGTATGGATAGCGATAGCCGTTTTTATTTTGAAAAGTATTCCGCAAAGTTAATCCTTGCTTTTGATACATTTTAGCTTGAGCCGCTGTCAACTTATTATTATCCACCATCAAGTTTAAGATTAAATTTCGTCTTGCTAAAGCATTTGACATGTGATCAACCGGATTATAAAAACTAGGATTTCGTAAAATTCCAGCTAAAGTTGCGGCTTCACTCGGATTAAGTTCACTTGCGTTTTTGCCAAAATAGCGACGACTTGCATCTTGCACGCCCCAAACTCCGTTACCAAAGTAAGCATTATTCAAGTACATCGTTAAAATATCTTTTTTGGAGTAAACATGGTTAATTTCAATTGCAAAAAAGAGTTCTTCCAATTTTCTTGAAAAAGTCTGCTGCTGGGTCAAAAGCGAGTTCTTGGCTAACTGCTGAGTTAAGGTCGAACCACCACCAGTTACTTGACCGTGATGAATCACTAAACTTAAAGCAGCTCGCGCCATGCCTTTAATACTAAAACCTGGGTTCTTCCAAAAAGTCCGATCTTCAGTCGAAATTACGGCATTTTGAATATTAGGCGAAATCTGGTCATATTCCACAAATGATCCTTTTTGCGAGTATAAAGAACCTGCTTTTTTACCCTTGTAGTCATAGATTGTAGTTGTGGTTGAAAGCGAGGCCTTCAAATTAGCTATGTTTGATGTCTTAACTTTAATTGTATAATAGGTACAAGTTAAGAGCATCAATGTGAGCAGGATTAAAATAATCCAGCGTCCGATAAAGAAGCGACTATCAAATCGATGCCAAGCATCTTTAAAGCCACCTCTTCTTGGTTGGTCGTTATTCATTAAATATTGCTCCTTTTTAGAAACAAGAAAATTGTACCATACTATCAAAACACGTGTTTATAACTAGATTAGACTTAAGAAATTATTATGAGTTTCCATTTTACACTTTTTTACCCAGAAAATCTTGCTCCGGCATCTGTCAATGAAGTACTACGTCAACTTTTAATCCCTCGCAAGTGGCGTCATTTTTTGCGAATTGAACAAAATATTTTAGTTAACGGCAACTATCGCTATTTTAATCAAAACATTTTACCTGGTGATAAAATTGAAATTAACTTGGATCATGTTGAAAGTGATCAACAGGCTTATGCACCAAGCGGTAAGATGCCCGATGTTATCTATGAAGATGATAATCTTTTAATTATTAATAAGAAAAAAGGGCAAAAAACGCACCCTAATCTAAATGAAACTAATACTGCTCTGAACGATTGTACTACTTATCTTGGTCAGAGTCCCTATATTGTTCATCGATTAGATATGTTAACTGGTGGTTTACTTTTAATTGCTAAAAATCCTGCAGTTGTACCTATTTTAAATCGTGAATTAACCAGCAAAATTTTTCACCGCGATTATTTAGCTAAAGTTATCAATGCTGATCACTTAGCTGAAAGAGGTACGATTAATGCCCCAATTGGTCACGATCCACTTGATCAACGCAAACGCAAAATCGATCCTACTGGATTAAGAGCAGTTACTCATTATCAAGTTTTACAAAAAAATGATGACAATACTGCGATTGTCAAATTGACGCTTGAAACTGGTCGTACACACCAGATTCGCGTTCACCTTGCCTCTTTAGGAAGTCCTATTGTAGGCGATCCTTTATATAACCCTGATTTTGCCAGTGAGAGATTAGCCCTAGATGCTTACGAAATTTCATTAGTTCAACCTTACTCTTTTACTAAATTAAATGTAAAATTGCCCAAAAACAAAATTGAACTCTAAAAAAGCCTTTGACTGCAATACTGCAATCAAAGACTTTTCATCAAATTATAAATTTTACCAATTATATTCATTTGGATCCTTTTTACCTAAGCCAGTTGCATGATCAAGGAGGATCCTCTGCTCATAATGAGCTACATTTAGCTTAGTCGCCTTCACCATGTCAGGGTTAACTGATACAAAATCAATGCCACTTCTGACTAAAAATTCAGTAAATTCTGGATATTCTGATGGTGCTTGACCACAAATCGAAACCGTCTTACCATCTTGATGAGCAACCTTTATCAAGTGTCTAATCGCCCTTTTGACGGCAAGATTTCTTTCATCAAAAAGATCAGCAATCACATCATTATTCCGATCGCACCCCAGTAAAAGCATCGTTAGGTCATTTGAACCAATTGAATAACCATCAATAAATTGATTGAACTGGTCCGCCAAAATAATATTAGCTGGAATTTCAGCCATCATGTAAACCTTGAAGTCTGCGCTTCTAACTAAACCTTGTGTCCGCATGATTTCCGTCACTTTGCGCGCTTCATCCACTGTTCGGCAAAATGGAATCATCACATGTAAATTCTTTAATCCGAACTCATCGCGCACCTTTTTTACCGCTTCAAGTTCCAATTTAAAAGCATTAATATATTTTGGATCATAATATCTAGAAGCACCGCGCCAGCCTAATAGGTCTGCTGGTTCATGCGGCTCATATTTGTCGCCGCCCTTTAAGTTGCGATATTCGCCAGACTTAAAGTCTGAAAAACGTAAAACTACTGGCCGTGGTGCCATTGCCCGCGCGACTTTACCGATTCCATTAGCTAGCTCGTTAACTACCCTCTCTGGATGACCAGTTTCAATCAAATAAAGGGGATGCTGGTGAATATAAGTCGTCCATAAAAATTCTTCGCGCATTAAACCAATCCCATCAGCTGGCAAAGATGCATATTTTTCAGCAAGATCAGGATCTCCTAAGTTCATCATGACTCTGGTTGCAGTTGGTGGGAAATATTCAACTGCAGCAGGCTCAGCTGGCTTTTCATCGACTTTTTTAACCGCGTCTTTAACAACTCCAGCATAAACTACACCATTTTTAGCATCGACGGTGACAGTCTCGCCGTTTTTCAAAGTTTTCGTAGCAGCTTGTCCACGGCTAGTTGTTCCAACTAAACAAGGTATCTGCATTTCACGTGATACAATTGCAGCATGACAGGTCATTCCACCATTATTGGTAATAATTGCGGCCGCCTTTTTCATTGCTGGCACCCAATCAGGCGACGTCATTAGAGTGACCAAAACCTCGCCCTGCTTAAATTCATTGATATCTTTTGGATCATCAATAATATGTACCTTGCCTGAGACAAAACCAGGTGAAGCTGGCAAGCCTTTTAACAATACTCGGTGTTCTGTAGTTGCTTCTTGTGGTGCATCGGTTTTCTCCTGCTTTTTCTTTTGTGACCAAACAGTTTCTGGGCGTGCTTGAACTAACCACAACTTATCATTTTGATCAAGTGACCACTCCATATCCATGTAGCAGCCATAATGTTTTTCAATTTCTTTAGCATAACCAGCTAATTCAATGATTTGTGCATCAGTCAAAGCAGGCTCATTCACTTGATCTGGTGCTACCTTTTGTTCAATTGTTCCTCCCGATGGCAATCTGATCAACTCAATTGGCTTTTTAGTCACCATTTTGTGTACAATCTTCATCGTATTTTTATCAACTACATAGTTATCAGGTGTAACAGTTCCAGACACCACGTATTCGCCTAGTCCCCAAGAGGCCTCAATCATAACCTTAGTGTCATCACCAGTTGCTACATTGACCGTAAACATCACACCAGCTGCTTTAGAAAAGGCCATCATTTGAATCGCAGCTGATAAAGCAACTTTTTCTTGTGGAAAGTTTTGTTTAATTCGGTAATAAGTTGCCCGGTCGGTGAAAAGAGAAGCGTAACATTCTTGCACCTTTTTCAAAACATTCTCACGACCATGAATATTTAAATAAGTATCTTGTTCGCCAGCAAAACTAGCATCAGGCAGGTCTTCGGCAGTTGCACTAGAACGTACAGCAACGAATGGCTCATTTTGGTGCATCTTTTGGGCTAAGCTATCGTAAGCACAGCTAATTTCTAAGGCTAAATCATTTGGCATCGGCGCTTCTATAATTAATTTTCTAATTTTGGTGCAAATTCGATGCAATTGCTCAGAATCTTCTGGATCAGTTAAAGTGGCCAATAATTTATCAATTTTTTGATTTAAATCAGAATAATTCATAAAGTGGCGGTAAGCTATGGCAGTAGTCGCAAAACCATACGGAACCGGGACACTCGTTTCAGAAGTCAGCTCACCTAATGAGGATGACTTACCACCGACTAAATCAACATCATCGCGATGCAATTGATCAAACCACAAAATATAATTATCTCTATTCATGCTTGTTCTCTTTTCGTTAACGCACAACTAACATTTCATTTTTAGCTGCTTTATTTAAAACCACATCTTTAGCGGGTGCTACATAACTTAAATATTTCAAGTTATTATCAACAGCAGACATTTTTACTATCCCGCAATTATCATATTCTTTAAAAGTTGGATTTACTCGCTGCGTAAATAACCTTAAAGCCGTCCCATGTCCAACAATCAAAATTGTATCGTTGGCATGGGTTGAATCAATGATTTTAGTGATCGCTCGTTCCATTCTTTCTTCAACATGTTGATCCGGCTCCATTGCGGCATTAATACGGCTAAAGCCACGTCGCCATGGCAACATGAATTCATCTTGTCCTTCATATTCACCATGAGATTTTTCATGCAGGTCACGCAGTCGCGTATAAGACAATTGATTATCAGTTATAATTTCTAAAGTATCGCTTGCCCTTTCCTGCTTTGAGCAAAATGCGGCATCAAAACTAATTTCTTTTTGCAAAAAATATTTCCGCACCGCTGTCGCCTGCGCTTTCCCTAATTCCGTCAGAGGAGAATCACAAGTACCTTGTATTTTATGATGCACATTGAACAAAGTTTGCCCATGTCGCACCAAATATATTGTTCTCATTAACTGCTACTCTCTTTCCTTTTATGCATATTAATTGTGAACAACTGTATAATACCACAATATTTTGATAGCGCTTAAAGTTATATATTAAGTATATATAAAGCTATATACCAAATTTGTGAAATTAATATAATGATTATGCATTTATTTGTCAAAAGTAGATTTGGCATTATCTAGGGCTTGTTAAATAATGTTCATATTTGGAACGGTCTAATTTATTGAGTTGCTGGATAATTAGAAAATTGTGATGATTGCAACCAAATAGTAAATCTTTTTAATTAATTTAAAACTATTTAAAAGTTAGTGTTTTTTAATGCTATTTTCTTGCTTTTTTACAAAAAACTATATCTATTTTTCGAGTTAAGAGTATAATTTGTGGTTGTACTATTTTTCACTTATTTTTTCTACTAGAGGAGAAGAAAGTATCTATTATGGAACATACTTGGTTAATGAAGTATTTTGCCGAATTCTTCGGTACGATTATTTTAGTTGTTTTAGGTAACGGATCAGTTGCCAATTCTGTACTACGTGATACCGGTGGTAATAGCCGTGACGGTCAAGCCAATGGTGGGTGGCTCTTGATCGCCTTCGGTTTTGGGTTTGGAGTAATGCTCCCAGCCATGCTCTTTGGTTCAATTTCAGGGAACCACTTAAACCCTGCTGTTACCTTAGCTCAGGCTTGCGCCGGTGCATTCCCTTGGGATCAAGTTCTACCATATATCTTGGTTCAAATGCTTGGTGCAATCGTAGGTCAACTTATATTAGTGGCTGTTTACTGGCCATACATTAAGAGAACTACTAGTGATGACGCTGTTTTTGCCAGCTTTGCGACTGGTGATACTGCCAACAGTAAGTTAAACGGTTTTATCACTGAATTTGTTGGTACAGCAATTCTTTTGTTTGTAGCCGTTGGTTTATACCGTGGCATGTTCTTCAAGCAATCAGAAGATATTGCCAACATAGGTGTTGGTTTCTTAATCACCGCATTGGTTATGGCTGTTGGTGGTCCTACAGGTCCTGCATTAAACCCTGCAAGAGACTTAGGTCCACGAATTGTCTATGCACTTTGCCCATTGCCTCATAAGGGTTCTGCTCACTGGGACTACGGTTGGGTACCAGTAGTTGCTCCAATTGCTGGTGGTATCTGCGGTGCATTGTTATACAAGATTGCATTTGGATTATAGAAAAACAAAAGATCGATGATCTTCGTTAAAAAACGGTGATCATCGATCTTTTTATTTAGCTTCTTTAGTCGCTTTAGCCTGTTCTTGTTGCTACAACATATTGTCATATCTCTTAATAAATGGTAAATATACAAAGAAACTAATTACCAATACTATTGCTTGCCAAATGGCAACTTTCCAACCACCAATAATAAAACCAGAAATAACTGGTGGCGTAGTCCATGGGACCTGCATCCCGTTCAAATATGGCAAGACACCTAATTTAATTAACCAATAAGTACAGCCTGCAGAAATAGCTGGCATAATCATAAATGGTACAGCTAACATTGGGTTCATAACAACTGGCAAACCAAAGAGGACAGGTTCATTAATATTAAAGATACCAGGTACAATGGTCAATTTACCTACACTCTTTAATTGCTTGGATTTAGCAAAGAATGTCATGAATACCACTAACCCAATAGTAATTCCGGCACCAGTGACATTAATGAATTGATCAATCAATCCTGAAACAACTATATGACCGCCATGAGCAGCAGTTACATACCCATATTCCTTAAAGATATTAGCATTTTGTAGAGTATTGGCACCGAAGATTGAACCTACGATACCACCTACCAAGTTGGAACCATGAACACCAAAAATCCAAAAGAATGGAATTAAGAATGCCACTAGCATAATACCACCAAAGGTATCAGACAAACCTTGTAATGGAATCTGAATTGTATAATAAATCCATTGAGTCATTGAAGTACCCATGAACTTTGCAAAGAACATGTATACAAGTAGCCACATAACTGTTAATGCGGAAGCCGGAATCAATGCAACAAAGGAGCTTGCAACTGCAGGTGGAACTTGTTCTGGTAATTTAATAGTGATCTTTTTCTTAACAAACCAGCAGTAAATCCAACCAGTAATTAAACCTACAATAATTGCTGCAATCGTTCCTTGACCACCTAACCAAGTACGGTCAATATAATTAGCTGACAATAAAACTGGAGCTTGCTTAGCAGAAATAACAGTCTTTGTTCCCTGCATAACTGCCGTGGTTGGACTCATAATAATCAAAAAAACCAACAAATGAAGTAATACCAGCTGGAATTGGATCTATCCCATCTTTCTTTGCCCAAGTGTAAGCAATACCGATAACACTAAAAACAGAACCGATACCAAAAGTACAGTTGTATGCTTGACTCCAAAACTGAGTTAAGCCATTTTCATTCATCCAGTTGGCAACAGCTGGTAATGGAAATGAAGCTAATAACAAGAATACTGACCCAATCATAATGAATGGCAATGATAATACCATCCCATCTCTTAATGAGAGCATTGGTTTAGTATTAACAAACTTCATTACTGGGGGCAATATATATTTATTGAAGAATTTCCCCATGATAACTCCTCTCTCTTCTTAACTCTTCTTATTCCTTACACTTCTGTATTGTATGCAACCGCTTTTTTCAACTCGATAGTTATCACGGTATTAGGTAAAATTCTATTGTATTGACATGCATTTTATATCTGGAACACCTTGTTCCAAAAATAAATTATTATTCCAAAATCTTCGAACCATACCAAAACTCCCATCTTCTCTTACTTACTTGCAAATGATTTCATATAATGCAAGTAAGCAATGAATCAAAGGAGTTTTTTATGACTAGAACTTTAGATAAGAATTTTTTATGGGGTGGCGCCGTTGCTGCCCACCAACTTGAAGGCGCATATCAAGAAGGCGAAAAAGGAATCTCTATCGCCGATATTATGACCTTAGGAGATCGTGAGCATCCCCGTGAAATTACAAAGACTATCGAAAAGGACAAATACTATCCTAACCATGTCGGAATCGATTTTTATCACCACTACAAGGAAGATATTAAACTGATGGCAGAGATGGGTTTTAAAGCCTTTCGTACTTCAATTGCATGGACGCGAATTTTTCCAAATGGCGATGAAGATGCACCTAACGAAGCAGGACTTAAATTCTACGATAATCTTTTTGATGAATTGTTAAAATATGGTATCCAACCCGTCGTCACTCTTTCTCACTTCGAGATGCCATATCACTTGGTAACTGAATACGGTGGCTGGTCTAACCGCAACTTAATTGATTTCTTCACTCGCTTTGCTCATGTGTGTTTTGAAAGATATCACAACAAAGTTAAGTACTGGATGACCTTTAACGAAATTAACAACCAAGCTAATTACGAAGATATCAGCAATGTGTTAAAAAATTCTGGTCTGCTTTTCAAAAAAGGTGACGACAAAGAAAAGATGATGTATCAAGCAGCCCACTATGAATTAGTTGCTAGTGCCGAAGCCGTTCAAATCGGACACGCTATTGATCCATCATTACAAATTGGCTGTATGTTGGCCTTTTGCCCTATTTACCCTGCTTCATCTAAACCCGAAGATATTCTTTTTGCTCAGCGTGCAATGGATTCACGTCTTTACTTTGGCGATGTGCATGTTAACGGTGAATATCCAAATTGGTTAAAAGTTTACTTTGATCGAAAAGAGTATCACTTGGATATTACTAAAAAAGATTTGCAAATACTAAAGAATGGTACGGTTGATTATATTGCATTCTCCTATTACATGTCTTTCACTGCCAAATACACTGATCACATGGATTATCGTGAATATCAAGATTTAGTTTCCAACCCATATATCAAGACCAACGATTGGGATTGGGCAATTGATCCAGTTGGTTTGCGCTATGCAATGAACTGGATGACTACCCGCTGGCATAAACCATTGTTTATCGTAGAAAACGGACTTGGTGCTTACGATAAAATGACCGCTGATCATCAAATTCACGATGATTACCGTGTTCAGTACTTCCGTGACCATATTAAGCAGATGGAAAAAGCAGTCATTGATGATGGTGTTGACTTAATCGGCTATTTGCCATGGGGATGCATTGATTTGGTTAGTGCAAGTACCGGTGAAATGAAGAAACGCTATGGCTTTATCTACGTTGATGAAGATGATTATGGTAAAGGCAGCTTCAAGCGCTACCCTAAGGATTCTTTTTACTGGTATAAAAAAGTAATTGCCTCAAATGGTGCGGATTTAGATTAATGAAAAATAAAAGATCGATGATCTTCGTTAAAAAACGTTGATCATCGATCTTTTTTGATATTATTTTAAAATTCAAACAAGCGGTGGTTAATGATAATTCTAAATTCACGATCTTCTTCATCAGCTAAACAACTAGCGACTAATGGTTCATAGCCTCTCTTTTCCTCATCAAACTGATTTCTTTCGGCATCTAGATCTTTAAAGACTTCATCGGGTAACTTATCAACTGGAATTTTGGCTGCTTTTGCTAATTCATCAAAGCTAACTACTACTCCATCTTGTAAAACATCATCATCTTTGCTTTCATTGTATTTCTTTACCAAGAGCTTCATGATGGCCAAAGTTTCTGGTCTTAAGTAATTCAAGGAATCAAAATCAATTACATAATCGTCCATTGCATTTCCCATCCTTTCGTGAAAAATCATTTTTCTCACTTTCAGTATGGTGTCCTTTTTGAAAATAACCAAGCAATATGACTTTCAATTTATATTATTCCGCGCTGCAATCCCATAAAAATAGTAATAATCAGTAAATCTGCACTGCCGCCAAGACTATAATTTTTCTCTTTAAAAATCCGATTTAATTCTAACATGAATTGTTTACCAGCTTGGCTGCCGTAGCCACCCAATGCCAAATATTTCTGCGCCTGCTTATGCGCCCAATCAATTACTTCAACATTGCCAGCTCTTTTAATCAAATTAGAATCTTCAATCTCACTAGCAATCTTCATCAAGGTATCAAGCAAGCGCGTATTCAAGTCGCCACTTGTCTGTGCTAGAAATGGCAATGCGACACTTCTCACCAAAGGGTAGCCTGCCTCTGCTTCTGCTCTAACGCCGCCTTTGCCATATTGCAAAAATTGTCTTTCGCCAGCAGTCTCACTCTTCTCTCCCAAATCATGCTTAACTAAGCCCCTAGTCATCATCTGAATTACTTCAAACTCATTACCGCCATGTTTTTGACAATATGCACATGCACAGACGAATAAACCTAATGAAAAAACTGCCCCTTTATGCGTATTCACATTATTCGTAGCGGCAAGCATTGCCTTCTCTGCCTTAATCCCAGCTTGTCGCAGCAGTTCAAACATCTGTCTTAAATCTTGTCCAGTAAAGTTAAAACCAATCTCAGCGGCTTGAACAAAATATTTTTCCAAACTTAAGCTACTATCAATGAACATATAGACGTTCATATCGGGATGAGAACCCACATCAGCTGGATCAACCAAGCCAGGCTTAGGATTAGTAACTACTTCATAAAGTAATGCTTTTAATGCATTTTGAGCGATCTCTTCTATTGCCATTTGTCTCTTTCTAATTACTCAAGTATCGATTTTTTAACAAAAAGTGCCGCAAAATCTGATTAAAACGATCTGGTACCTCTGCCATGATATCATGTCCACAATTATCAACCAAAGCCATATTTACGCGATCATTTTGTGTAGTCATCCATTTTGCAAAAAGAAAATTATAATATGGACCTTGAACGGCCGCAATTACATCGATAGGTACTTGGCTATCTTTGACCACCCCACGCCAATCATGGGCAATATGCTCACACAACAAATCAAAATTATCAGATCTACTAAAAGGGTGATCTATTCTAGCATTATTCAGTTTCATCGCTACTCGATTATCTATACCGTGCAAAGTCTCATGCACAGCAGGAACCATTTTAGCTTCTCTTACATAGTTACTTAACGTATAGTTCATAAAACCATATGACCAATCCGAAGTATTCAACATAAAAGGCGTTTGGTCTACGATAACCGCCAGTTTAACTAAATCTGGTTCGGTTTTAATCAAATTAAAAAGTAAACTGCCACCCATTGAATGACCGACAAACACAGCTTGTTTTATGCCTAAACATTGTACCAATTCAATCAAATCATCAGTTAGACGTTGTAAAGTATGATCATTTTTTGTTCTTTGACTCCGACCAAAATTGCGATGATCGTATGTGATCACCTGATATCCCATTTTAGTAAAATAGTCAACCTGCATAGTCCATACTTCTTGATAACCGCCAAAGCCAGCAACAAAAATAATTGGTTTGCCATTACCTTTTATCTGGTAATTAATTTTAATTCCATCATTAGTTACAAAATCCATTTCATCCCTCTTTAATTGCCTGCCATGGATTTTCACTTAAAATTGGACCAGTGGCAGTTTTAATTAAAATCTGCTGATCACGTTCCAATGCATATTCTTCCAAAGAAAAGCCATTCTCACCATAAACTACTTGTACATCCGCGTGCGTGCCAAATTGATTTAATCTAGCTAAAAATTTTCTTGCTTCAGCTACGTTCATTTTAGGTAAATCGGGCATAATCAAGTCTAAATCACTAGTATGCTCTGGACTTTCTTTGACCATCTTTACACCAGTTGCCATTTCATAAGCAAGTGAACCACTAATTCCCCACTGATAATCAGTTAAAAGTGGTGCAATCTTAACCAGTGCTTGAAAAGCAATTAATTTTTGCCTTTCAATTGGCAAATCACACCAAGACTCATGCTTAATAAAATAATCTGGATGATACTGCTTAACTATACTAGACTTTTTTAAATAGCCAGCCAAGCGTTGATTACGCTCGTAACCGCGCAAGCCTACCGGAATTAAACCATTTTTGAATTGACCACGTCTGACCACTACGATTTTAGCCTTAGACAAAGAATCCTTTGCCCATTCAGGTAAAGGATTCTCTTCTAATATTAAGTCGTCATCATTGGTAAACGTTAATAAATCATGCGGCCAAATATTAGTTATTTTTCCCATTGATCATCAACCATTTCGCGCATCTTAATTGTAGCTTTGCGTCCACTTTCAATTGCAATTGGAGTCTCATAACGGAAGCGCAAGTCAGTTGGTTGATCCTTTGTACTTGCAATAGCTTCATCGATTAATTCATGAACTTCCTTAACTGCATCATCGTTGGCATCCCAAGATGAAACATCATGCACTAGCTTGTATAAAGCACCCAATTTTTCATAATTGAAGATATCGTAAGCCATTGCAGGAACATGTTTAGTAGCTTCTTCAAGTTCGGCAATAGTTCTTTGGGTAATTCTAGCAGCAGATGCCTTAGACATCGCTTGAATAGTGATTGACTTATCAGCTAAGGCGATCATGCGGTTAGATTGCAAACCATGAGCTAAGAAACCACCTGAAACAGCATCCCCAGGAATAAAGTCAATTACTGGGTGGCCAGCTTGACGAGCCTTAGCATAAGCAGCAGCACTAGAAGCTAATCCAATGTGAATTCCAATTAATTCTTCTTTGTAACCATAAGCCTGACTTGGTACATCTACAATCAAAATGATTGGACGCTTAACCTCTTTATCCTTGTCTTCTTCAACAATCTTATTAACGATCTTAGAAATGACAAATCCTTCTTGCAAGCCCACTTCACCATTACGTACGCGTGGGAAGCGATTATTCTTGTCTGGCACGATAGCAATATATTCTTTGCCATCAACTTCAGCTGCTAAAACTGTTGGATATTCTGACTTAGCATTTTTAATGCCAGTTAATTTTTCAAACCATAAACGACCGCGGCTCTTATCACCTGGTGTATTGCTAGATACAGCACTTGGAATTTCATGCTTTTCAGCTTTTGTTTCGTTGAAAATCTTGCGATATTCTTCAGTAGTTAATGGCTTTGAAAAATCGATCTTATCAAGCAAAGTTAAATAGAAATCAGCCTTATCAGTTCTGTGAGCATCCTTCTTTTGATCGATTGCTTCAGAAATCGCATTCTTAATAGTTTCAACATCATCTTCAACTAATTCATCAGCAATGCCAGTCTTAACTCTTTGACGAGTACCCAAAGTATTCCAAATTAAGTCCTTATCGCTAGAGTCAAATTCACGTACGCCTGCTTCTTGTTCGATAACTTCCGGTCCGTTCAAGGCAACTCTAGCCTTCTTGGTAGTAATTAGGTATGACAAAACAGCACTAGTGATTGACATACCACCAAAACTACCAACTCTACCCGGCACCAAACCAATTACAGGAACATATTTCTTCAACGCGATAACTGAATTTTGAATTTCAGAAATTGACAAAAGGCCATAATTTGCTTCTTGAAGACGTACACCACCAGTATCCAAAATAATGATTGGATAGATAGTCTTACCATTCTTATTGTCATCTAAGGCTTCTTCTAAAGCAGCAACGATCTTGGCACCGGAAACTTCACCAATACCACCACCTTGGAATTTACCTTCAATGGAAATCACGACAACATTTTTGCCATTCAAGGTACCTTTAACTAAGATAACCCCATCATCACTTTCGGGCACAATCTTCTGTGGCTCAAGGTGAGGCGAAATCATATCATATTCTGGACCAACTAATTCGCGACCAGAGTTTTCATCAACTAATGCAAATGCACGCTGACGACCATTTAATTCAACAAAACTATTTTTCATCTTTCAAAGCCTCCATTGCTTGAGTCAAACGCAAGTTAACAACACCAGGGGTTGCACCAAAATCGTGAACAATAAACTTACCGTTTAATGGATAACGAGCAAAGAAACGATCGAGCACATTTTGCCAAACTTTTTCAAAGCCATCGCTACCAGTAGTGATATCTAATGTTGTCTTTTCCCCATCTGCTGGGTAAACCAAGATTTCTAAGTCACCGGAGGCTACCACACCAACGTGGGCAAATTTCTTTACGGGTGTAGAATTTTGATATTCAAAGTGTAATTTTTCCATTATTCTTCCTCCTCAATTATGACCAAGATCTAAATTTTGCAGGTGGATTATAAAGGCCATGGGACCATTCAACAATATCATCCATAGTTTGAGCTGCAAGAAGTGAACGCTTAGCATCTTCACGGCGTACGCCTAAGTCTTCTGGCAATGCGACAATGCCCTTTTCACGCAGCTTCTTTACTTCTTCTGGATTTGAACGTAAACCAACAGGAGTTACACCAGCAATTGCTTCAATTGCGGCTTTTCTTTCTTCCATGCTGTCGGTCTTGTAAAGATATGCGATACCTTCTTCAGTGACGATATGCGTGGTATCTTCTGAATAAATCATGATTGGCACGTTAGCCAACTTAGCTTCTTTTCTAACTTCTTCAGCATCCAAGTGATCAACAAAGACTGGCTTCTTATTTGCACCAAAGGTTTCAACCATTTGAACAACCAATTTTTGACCCTTAGCCAATGGATCATCATCTGGCTTTAAGCTTTGCCAAGCTGGAGTTGAGTGACGACGACCAGTCGGGTTAGAACCCATGTTAGGTGCACCACCAAAGCCTGACAAACGACCATTAGTAACAGTTGAAGAGTTACCCCATTGGTCAATTTGCAAAGTAGAACCAACGAACATATCAAGTGCATATTGACCAGCAACCTGACCTAAAGCACGATTAGAACGCATGGTACCATCTTTACCAACAAAGAAAATGTCTGGACGAGCGGCAATATATTTTTCCATCCCGACTTCGCCACCAAATGAGTGGATTGATTGAACCCAACCACTTTCAATTGCTGGAATTAAAGTTGGAGTTGGATTCAATTCCCAATTGCGGCAGATCTTGCCCTTGAGTCCTAATTGTTCACCATATGTTGGCAATAGAAGTTCGATTGCAGAAGTGTTAAAGCCAACACCGTGATTTAAGGTTTGAACATGATGCTTAGCATAGATTCCTTTAATTGCCATCATCCCCATCAAAATTTGTAATTCGGTGATTGCTTGTGGATCACGAGTAAACAAAGGCTCCAATTGATATGGCTTATCAGCTGGAATAATGACATCGACCCAGTCGCTAGGAATATCAACACGTGGTAATTTATCAACAACTTCGTTTGCTTGCACGATCACGATTCCATCATGAAAGGCTGCGGCTTCCACAATTGTTGGGGTTTCTTCAGTGTTAAAACCAGTGTAAAGGTTACCTTCACGGTCAACTTTATCCGCGGCAACCAAGACAACGTTCGGAATCAAATCAATAAATAAACGACCAAATAATTCAAGATAAGTATGAATATCACCAACCGTCATTGTGCCGTCAGCAATCATTTGCGATACACGTGTACTTTGTGGGCCGGCAAATGAAAAGTCCATCTTTGAGGCAATACCTAAGTCAAAAATATCAAGGTGTTCTGGACGTGAAATACTAGACATAATCATGTGTAAATCATGAACACGTTCAGGATCCACTTTAGTTAAAGCTTCTGATAAAAATGATGCTTGCTTTTGATTATCCCCTTCAAGCACCACCTTGTCGCCTGGCTTAATTAAAGTATTCAACACTTCAACGACATCTTCGGTTTTAGCAAATTTACCATTAAATAATGAACTGGCGCTTGCTAAACGTGCATTTTTCGCATCTCGATGAGTATGCCAATTCTTTTCTTCTGTCATTCTTTTTTCTCCCATTTGTTAAATAAATAGTCCGCATCATCAATCGACATTGCCGATAACGTAACCATATGTAATTGATCCGTCTTTGCTTTTAGTAGTTTGGTAAAAGCTGTTCCAGGTGAAAATTCGGAGCTAACATCAGGTTGATATTCAAGAGCAACCTGCATCATCGTTTCCCAAAGTACTGGGTAAATTACGTTGTTTCCTAAATCATATTTGATATCTTTTAAGCTCCTTACTGCGTGACCATTGTAATTAGCTAAATATATGCAACTAGGTTGATGCAAATTAAGCTGAGCAATAAAAGTATTCAGCTGATCGGCTGTCTTCTGCATTAGTGGCGAATGCGATGGGTTAGGCACATGCAGCAATTTTGCTTTTGATGCACCATTTTCTTTAGCCAATGCTAGAACTTGCTTAATCGCAATGAGTTTCCCAGAAATAGTATTCTGCATTTCTGAGTTTTGATTAGAAATATAAACTGGATTGGTATCTGAATGAACTTCAGCAACTAACTTTTTTACTTCTGGACGGCTCAAGCCAACTACAACACCCATGCCGTAGCCTTCTGGATAACATTCCTGCATCAACTTAGCTCTAAGAGCTACTAACTTGAAAACATCTTCTTTATTTATGACACCAGCTGCATAAGCTGCCGCAAATATGCCTAAAGAATGTCCTGCAACTAAAGTCGGCTGCCAGCCTAACTTTTTCAATTGATCGACTTGATCAATCTGCAAAAGCAAAATACTTAGCTGAATTTGAACTGAATCTTGATAGCCCTCAGCAGTATCCAGTAGCTTGACATTGGTCCATTTTTCTACCTGCTCTTTCAGTTGAGGATCGACTTGGTCAAGCATGCCCGGATTTTGACCACCTTGACCCGGAAATAACCATAAGTTTCGCAAAATAATCACCTCTTTGGATCTCACATTTTTTAGTTTAAAACGTTTGAATGACAATTTATAATATATAAATAGAATAATACTTAACCAAATAGTTATGAATTGAGTGAGTAAAATGAATCTAACTACATTAAAATACTTTATTTCGGTAGCTTCCCTTGGATCAATCACCGAAGCTGCAAAGGAAGCCTATGTCAGTCAATCTGCCGTCAGCAAAACTATTAAACAATTAGAGGACGAAATCGGTGTGAAATTATTTGATCGTGAAGGCAGAACGATCAAGCTAAATCAACAAGGAAAATTGTTTTATTCTTATGTTTCCGACAGTTTAAATTTGCTTGATCGCGGGATTAAAGCAGTGCAAGGTTCTAAAAATATCGATCAAAGCCCTTTGAATGTCTTATTTACTGTTGCTTCGCCTTTAATTTCTAAAATAATTTTGTGCATGCAGGAAGTTTTACCCAATATCAGCTTGAATATTCATCAGAAAAATAGTTTTGCCAAAGATCTAGAACAATTTGACTTTATTATTTCTACTGCCAAGATCCCCAACTTTAATAGCATCCCCATCACCACTGAAGAATTGCTGATCGGTGCCAAAAAAGGCATTCTTCCTAACAAGGATTTCATTGAACTAAAAGATTTAGAAAAATATATCTTTGTCGGTCTTGATAAAGAAACCGAGCTGCAACAAACTATCGATCAATTTTTAATGGCTCACAAAATCAAACTAAATTATCAATATCAATCTGATGAACCAGCGACGGTGCGGCAGTTAATTGCAAGCGGAATTGGGATCGGTTTTATCCCAGCTATTAGTTGGCAGGACTTTGAAACTCAAAATATCACTAAGGCTCATATTTATCCAGAAGCTCCTCAACGCACGATTTATTTAAATTCGCCTCATCATAATTTAACTGATACCCAGCGGCTGTTTAGCAATGAAATTGCCAATGTTTTCTTGCAAGAAATAGATGCTGCAACAAAATAATTATGAATTTAAACCGTTGCTTTTTTTAAAAAATACCGTTAAATTAAACTTGAACTTCTTTTGGATCTCACAATTCAAAAGAAAAGAGAGATTTTTATGAAAAAATATCAGTTTGACAGCTCTAGTGCAGCTGATATTGGCGATTATTTGAAGGTTTTCGCCTGTACGGCTGTGATATCGCAGCCAATTATGTCGATGATCATGGGTGCCGGACAGCCCACTCATGTGCAGGACGTTTTTGGTGTTTTCTATAATTTAGTTAAATATACGGCGCCAGCCTTTATCTTTGGTATTTTGTACACTACCATTCGGACTAATGATGAAAAAGGCAGTTTCTCATATGCCAAACATATGCGAGCTAACTGGTCTAATCTGTTTGTACCAACTATTTGGTGGACATTGATTTACCTTTTTGGGATGCCATGGGTGCAACAAGTCAATCATTTTAATAGCATCGGTTCATTTTGCTGGCAATTTATTAATGGTAATGCGGCACCACACCTTTGGTACAACACGATGATGTTGCAATTCATTATCTTAATGCCACTTTTTTGGGCACTAAGCCGCTTTGTCGGTCATAACTTAACACGCGGAATTTGGGTTGCAATCATTACTTTTGTGCTATACTTCGCCTGGCTGTGGTTATATGACTACTACGTTTTCCACGGCGTGCATGAACATGATTGGTATCTGCTTGATCGCGTGTTCATTTCATTCTTTATCTATGGTGTGTACGGGATGTTAGCTTGGCAACTGCGAGGTTATTACAACCAGCTAGTCACTAAGTTATGGTGGCTGATCTCAATTTCGTTCATCGGTTGCTTCATTTGGACTAACATCGAATTACAAAAATTTGGTCATCCCATCAACTTTAACAATGCACCATACTACAAGCCATCAATGACCTTGTACTGTTTAGCAGTTATTGCACTAATCTCTGCATTTTGTTTGCACCAAGTTAGAAAAAATTCACGGGCTAGTTTAAACGTCTTTCACTTTTTAGCTACTTATGCTTATCGAGCATACTTATCCAATGGCTTTTGGAATCAACTAGTCTGGCGCGGACTTAACATGCAATATCACGCAATCTATCATCCAATCTTGACTTTGTTTGGCACCTGGATTTTAACGTGGATCCTGTCTTTCACTTCCGCATATTGCTTGCATGTCTGGTGGATGAAAGCAAAAAGTTTAATTTTAAGATAAAAAAGAAGTTACTCACGCGGAGTAACCTCTTTTGCTTTATTCTTCAATTCCATATAATTCTGCAGCTTCCAGCAAAAAATCTTTCATGAATGGTAATGAAAATGTGACCTTACCATATCCTGCATCTACGATTACTTGACTGTCCATCAATCTTTGGCGATATTGAGAAATATAATTGGAACTCTTTTTCATTTGTTCACGAATATAACTTATTTCCACAATATTCTTAGGGCAATTAGCCATAATAAATAAGAATTTCCTATCTGTTGGCGACAATTCAGATAGTATCTTAGTATAAGCATTACGAAAAAGATCATTTTTAAATAATGGGATAGATTTCTCCACACTTTCTTCCGTAACCTTATTATCAGAATTTTGCCAGACATAATATCCCAGATCTTGAAATGCATAAGCATATCCCTTAGTCAGTTTGGTTATTTTCATTAGAGTATTATTATCGATTTCTTTGTTTCCTCTCTCAAAGGCTTTTTGATAGCGATATTTAATGTCAAAAAGATCAAGAGGACCTAATGGCACGCGCCCACTTCTCAGAAGAAAAGTTAAGACATCATTATTTTGCAGTTCAGAAACATTTTTAGGTACCCCCGTCATCATAATATTAATAGGGTACTCCTTTAGCACCATTATCTGATAAATAGAAGCCAAATTAACAATTTCAGGAGTTTCTTTAACTTCATCTATTGCAATCAATAGAGATTGATCATGCTTTTTTAATACTTTTAACATTTCTTCTAATAAAACTTGATAAGTAGACTGAGGATTAGAAACATGCACTTCAAGTTCAAAACCAAATGCTGAGAACTTCACCCCATCAATCCTATCTAGTGCTTTTTTAATTGTATTATTAGCTTCCTGATAAATACTCTGAATTAAGGTGGCAAGCAAATCATTAGTCATAGCTAAATAGATAACGAGCCAATTACTCTTCTGTTCTAATGTGGAGGTTATATCAGCTAACAAAGAAGTTTTTCCTACGCCACGCATCCCATAAATCATTGAAGTTTGATAAGGACCTGTTCCACTTTCAAGTGATTGGACTATATCTTCTACTATTTTCTGTCGCCCTAAATATATTTTTGGTACCTTACCAAAGTTAGGATCAAAAGGATTATTCATGTTAGTCATTATTTTAATCCACCTACTTTTATATCTTTTTAGTTCTTGAAATTTATTTTAGATCTCTTTAGATCTTCTGTCTATTTTTAGATCTCTTTAGATCTTATAAAATTTCTTTTAAGATAAAAAAGAAGTTACTCACACCGAGTAACTTTCTTTATTTAAATCTTGGATTTTGTATGATTTTATTTGAAGTTTACGGTAATTAAGCTTTCTTAGCATTCTTTTGTTCTTCAGCAACAGCCTTATTATCAGCAATCTTGAAGAATGGGAACCAAATCAAAGTACTTAAGACTACTACAACCATAGCGATGATAAAGAATGGAATACCACCTGAGAAGAATGCTTGAACAACACCAGGCATAGTCCATGGTAATTGAATAAATGGGTTAACAGTAGCATGGAACAAATCAATCAATCCCCAACTTACCAAACCATTAATGATAGGTTCAAACAGCATTGGTAAGAAGAAAACGGGGTTTAACATAATTGGCATCCCGAATACCAATGGTTCATTAATATTGAACAATGCTGGTACTCCGGCCAATTTTAACATTTGTTTGTAGCGATCAGATTTTGCTCTAAACATAGAAATAATTAAACCGATTGTAGCACCCTGACCACCAAAAGCACTGTTTAAAATGACAGAAAGCATTGCCATGGTGACGTATGGCATTGGTTGACCAGCCTTAAATGCATTCTGGTTAACAATACCGTTAGCAATGATAATTGGCATTACAATACCATAAACCATGTTAGGGTGAATACCAAAGAACCATAAAACATTAGCCAAGGTGTAAATAGCAATAATACTAATTGGAGAAGCAGTAAATGTCTGAAGTGGTGTTTGAACCAATTTAGTAACACAATCAAAGATGTTACCAAATGCAGTATAACTAAATGCTCCTCTAATTAAAGTCATTAATACCAAAATAATTCCGGCAATTAATGATGGCTGAAGTGAAGCTGCAACATTAGGTGGAACACTGTCAGGTAATTTAATTACAATATTCTTTTTGTTAAGGAATACGTAAAGCATCCCAACAACCCAGCCAACAAGGATAGCAACAACCATACCAGATGAACCAAGGTAATTAGTACCAAAGGCTGTCACTTGAGTCAACTTAGCGTGCGGCCCAAAGGCCACGGCACAAGCGGTAATCATCGTCCCGATCCCCATCATGAAGCCGAGTTTTTCTTTAGGTACTTCAGCTAAGATAATGTTGTACATCAGCGGCAAGCCTATACCGGTACCGATTCCTTGCAAGGCTCGACCCACTAACAAAAGATCAAACCATGGAGTAACGATATCAATCAGCAAACCCACTATGAATAACGAAACTCCTAGAATAAAAATACTTTTAGTAAGAATTCGCAATCTAATCTGAGAACTAATCGGTACAATCGTCGCAATCACTAGCAACACCAAGGTGTTAACCCATTGAACTTGATCGGTAGTAATCGCAAAATCTCTGGTCAAGATTGGAAAAGTAACTGTCGTTGCCGTTTCGTCAAGGATTCCCAAAAACGAGAGCATCCCTGCGGATAAAATCGCCATCACCAAACGTGGCGTAACTTTTTTAGTCATTGTTCATCTTCTTTTCTTTAACAGGCAAGCGAATAATCGTTTTTAAATTTTCCACCTTCGTGCGCTGAGGATTTGATAAGTAAATTTCATGACGACGCCGCTTATCCGAAAAATCTAATTTCAAATTATTTTCAGTAATAAATTGATGCATCTTATCGATTGTAGCTGGCTCATCATCATAACTGCCATGATTCATGATTTGCACGCATTTTCCTTCAGTCAAAGTAAGTAATTTAACTGGTGAAAAATTCAACCCCTTCTTAACTGCAGCTTCTTTTTTAGTCCAAGTCAAAACATCATCTGTCACAAAATCAGGCATCCGAATGCAGGAAATGAAATTGAACTTTTCTTTGTGAGCATAATCAACGCCTTCAACGCCATCTTGCCACCAAAAGCCTTCAAGCGGTGGAACCACGAAGTCGAAATAATCTTTAATCTGATGTGAGCCTTTTTTACTCATTTTAATTGTATAGGCTAGACTATACAACAATTGTAGATCCTGCTTGTATTCTCCGCCCTCTTGATTGGGATCGCCTTGACCTTGAACAGCTAGATATTGCATCTGCGGAACATCAACCAATTCAGGCTTCTTGCCCGAACGATAGAATTATTTTTCTTCTTTTTTAAAATCGTAAGCCATATTCTGCCTCTATAGTTGATGAAATTTAACTGTCTTATTCTTAAGTGAAATTTTCTTCACTTCAAAGCCATAATCAGGCAGTTCTTTCTTATAACGTAAAAATGAATGATCGATTGGTAGACCTGCTGCTTTTTAAACCTCATCAAATGAGAGCTAAAAGTCGCCAGTTTTGTTGTTTTTAATATATTGCCATAATTGATCGTATTTACTCATATCTATATCTTCACTTTCTTTAAGCTAAATGTTCTAAATTATATTTTTCCACAAACTCTGCAAAAAATGGCAGTGCCAGTTGAACTACTCCTCTTTCAGGTGAAGTAATCAACTGATCATCTAGCAAGCGTGCACGATATACTGAAATATAGTTAATCGGTTTATGCAAAATATCTTGCAATTGCTTTGTTGTCACCCGATTGGTTCCAGCTTTAATCATCGCATTAATAAAGTCACGATCGGTTTTAGAAATGTCCATATACATTCTTTCATAAGCATTTCTGAATAAATCTTTTTTAGTGGCCTCTATTGTCTGCTTTAAAACCTCCTCATCTAGCTGCAAAGACTCTTGACTAAAACGCCAGGCATAGTAACCAATAGTTTGAAAAGCATAAGCGTAACCTTTTACCGCACGACTCATTTCATCTAATACCATGAAGTCAATTTCACGTTTACCTTTAGTAAATGCCTTCTCATAGCTAGCGGTTATTGTTTCCTCATCTAACGGAGATAAGTAAATCCGATTGCTACGCAATAAAAAAGTAAGAGTATTATCATTCTGTACTTCAGAAATTCTGCTTGGTAATCCTGTCATTAATAATGAAATATCATATTCATCACCAATTAAAGTTTGATATTCTGATCCAAAGGCTCGCACATCATCACTAATTTCAATTTCATCAATGCCAATCAAAATAGATTTGCCTTGCTTTTTTAAGCGACTCAATAAAATAGAAATATATTCATCATAATCAATTTGCTGAGATTCTTGTAATGCTTGCCAGGTAATACCATTGCCCATAATATTTAAGCTTTTAACATTCTTTAATAAATCAACTAATGAAATCCCTGCTGCTCGTTGAAGACCATGCATTAATTGGAATAATAGATTACCTTGCCCATTGTTTAAACGAATGAATATCCAATTGTCTAATTTCTCTAAAGACCTTTGAACATTTAAAAGAAAAACAGTTTTTCCCGATCCTCTCGTTCCATACACCAAAGACGTTTGATATTTAGCATCATGTGTTTGCAGTCCTGTCAAATAATCGGTTAATGCTTCTTGTTGATCAATGATAATTTTAGGAAAACGTCCAAAACTAGGCATAAACGGATTTAACATTTTTTCTTCCATAAGATTCCTTTTTATAGATTTTTTATAATCAAAATTTACGTTTTATAGAGTTTTTATAATTACTATCTTTTATTTTATACTTCTTTTATAATTAACTCAATTTCTCACTCTGGCCAAAACAGATCATCTAAAGTCTTATCTAGTGCCTGACAAATTTTAATACACAAATTAACCGATGGATTGTAATTACCTTTTTCAATCGCCGAGATTGTCCGTCTTGAAACATCAACTTTCTTAGCTAATTGTTCCTGTGACCCATCCTTATCAGCTACCAATCAAAAAAGCCCGAAATTGTACCGCACTACAAATTTCAGGCTTTTTTTATTGGCTCTATGATAAATCCTGTTGATAGATTTCTATGATATTCTATCAATGGGATTTTTTGGTAGAAAAAAGAGGCATAAGCCTCACTACATAAAATCCTTTGATACCACTCTTTAGAAATTAAGGTGTTTTGCTTATGTCCTCATACAATGATTGTATTAAATTTTCTCTGAATATTAAAGACCCACTGTTAGAATTCTTGGATATTTCAATTGGAAAGTATCGTAATCGCGATGCAAAGTTTTACCATGCAGTAGCTCATCTAGATCAATGTCTTAATTGTGGCTCAACTAATATCGTCCACAATGGTCATTTATATTCTAATGTGCGCTATCCTGCTTTAGATGCTAGCTTGCCTGTCTTTATCAGAGTAGCCAAGCAGCGAGTTATTTGTCGCGATTGTCATATGAATTCAATGGCTGAAACGGAATTAGTAGAAAAATACTGCTGTATCTCTAACGCCACTAAACGTAAAATTATTGGTTCTCTAACTGAAGATTGGTCCATGAAAAGCATTGCCAGACAAACTTCGACCTCAACCAACACTGTACAGCGCGTATTGGAGCGATACGGTTACTCTACCGTTGAAGATACCGATTGGCTGCCAGAATACTTAGCCTTTGATGAATTCAGAGGCGTTGGCAGACAGCTGCACTTTATCGCTATTGATGGTCATACTCATAAAATAGTTAAAGTGCTGCCTACCAGACTTAAGAAAGATATCATCAACTACTTCAAACGTTTTCCTCTTACGGTAAGAAACAAGGTCAAAACTGTAACTATGGATCTTAATTACTACTATGACATCATGGCTAAGGAGCTTTTTCCTAATGCTCAAGTAATTCTTGACCGTTTCCATATCGTTCAAATGCTCAATCGTTCTTTTAATTCTTGCCGTATTCAAGAAATGAAGAAGCACAAGAAAGGCGCCAAAGAATATAACCTGCTTAAATATTATTGGAAACTGTATCTCAAACCATTTGAGGATCTTGAAAAAGTAAAGCCGTACCATCAACCAAGGCTAAAGGATACTCTGACTCAGGAACAAGTTGTAGCTGATGGACTCAGACTAAGTCCCGAGCTTGAGAACACCTACAATCTTATGCAAGATATCAGTAAAGCTTTAAGAGACAGAGATACCGATAAGCTCAAGGATTTAATCAAAAGCAAAGATCACGTTGGCAACATGATGCATACCACGTTGAATACTTTCAAACGAAATCTTCATGATATTCTCAACGCTGCTAAGTTTGATGAATCTAACGGCTGTCTTGAAGGTACAAACCGCAAGATTAAACAAATTGAGCGTACTGCTTATGGCTACGCTAATTTTACTCATTTGATAACTAGAATTCAGTTAGAAGAAAAAGGTGCCATTATCAAAGAAAAAGCATCAAGCTGGTACATAGCAGCTTGATGCTTAATCCAATTATTAAATTATAGTTGACTTCTATCAACACGATTTGACAGAGAGCCATTTATTTTATTGCAAACCAAAAATTAATAGATTAGTTCCACCCACGTTCATTGAACCATCTTTTTTTAATTGTTTCAATGAACGTAAAACAAACTTTCTTTGATTACCATGCAACTTCTTAGCAGCCTTCATAGCAGCATTAAAGTCACGCTTGTTGTTTGCTTTCTTAAGACTAGTATTCAATCTATTAGCAATTCTCATAAGTGGCTTTTTCACATTCTTCATTGCAATACTATTTAAGTAATAGTATTGCAAACCAGATTGAGTAGTCCAACTAGAATATTTCTTATCCTTAGAAGCAATCAAATATACTGGTGCACCAGCACCGCGGCCCTTAACGTTAAGAACTTTTTCTATTCTAAACTTAACTTTTTGAACCTTAAATTCACACTATTTTGACATCATATTTACAAAAAAAATAAAGCTCAACAAAGGTTGAGCCATGCTTTGATCAATAATTAAGATATTCCACTTCTAATTATAAGCTAAAAATCAGCTAAACATACATATTAGTTAATTACAATTAAATCTCACTTCTCACTCACATAAACCTGATGACTTCGTGGAAACTCACGCTTAAAAGCCGCAGTGAAAGCATGCTTTGCTACATTATCATCAATCGCAAATGTATTAACAGAATTCTCATATCCCTGCTCAGTTAATTTCATTTGCTCACCATCAACTTCAACTGTTAATGAACGATCTTTCTTCTTAGTAAGCAACACCACACGTTTTGATTCTTTGCTTTTCAATAGCTGTTTTATTAATGACTTTACTTGTTTAACTGGTATCTCACGCATAATTTTCACCCAGCAACACTTTTGCTCTTCTTAAAACCGGTAACTCTCTGTCCGCAATTAATTTACCAATTTTAGTTTCCGCACATTTTTGATATTCTTTTTCAGCATCCCGATAACTCAACCTTAAAGTCGACAAATGAAAATCTTCTATTTCATCCTTAGTTAAATGTTTTTCACCAAAAGAAGTGACTTTGCAAAGATAATAATTATTAATATTATGGCGATGAATCAAATTATAGTAGTCACTAACTATACCGATTTTATGCATAATCTCAACTTCAGCACCTAATTCTTCTTTAAGCTCTCGCTTTAGCGCTGTTTCTAAATCTTCACCAGCTTCAACGCCACCACCTGAAGTTTCAATTAGCGTTGCCTTACCAAAGTCGTCATCACGTTTAGCTCTAACAAAATAATAATTTTCCTGGTCATCAAACACGATAGCTCGCACTATTTTACGATCATGATCAATATATTCTAATGGCCATTCAGTATCTTTCAATTGGAGGTTTAATTCTTTCATAACTTTTTCTTTCTAAAAAAAATAAAGCTCAGCCAAAGCTGAGTTTTATTTTAATTGATAATCAATGATTATTCTTCGTTCAATGATGAACGGTCGAATGAAGCATCCTTAAGTTCGTCATCGATAGTCTTGGTACCCATCCAAGAAATCATTTCCTTCATCTTGGCTGTAATTGCTTCTGCACCTGGCAATAACAACTTACGTGGGTCGTAACCCTTAGCCTTCTTGTCAAGGTCCTTTTCGTCTTCGATGTACTTACGAGTAGCTTCTTGGAATGCTAATTGGAATTCAGTGTTGATGTTGATCTTAGCAATACCAAGCTTAATAGCCTTCTTAACTTGGTCTTCAGGAATACCTGAACCACCGTGAAGTACAAGTGGAGTGTCAGGAACTGCTTCAGCAATTTCCTTAAGACGGTCGAAGTTTAAGCCCTTCCAGTCTGCTGGGTATACACCGTGGATGTTACCAATACCACAAGCAAGCTTGTCAACACCAGCTGCAACGAACTTCTTAGCATCTTCAACAGAAGCTAATTCACCGCCGCCTTGGTTTTCACCGATCTTACCAATTTCAGCTTCAACTGAAATACCACGTTCATGTGCTAATTTGATGATTTCCTTAGTCTTTTCCAAGTTTTCGTCAGTTGGAAGTGCGTGACCATCAAACATAACTGATGAGTAACCAAGTGCAATACATTCCTTAGCTGATTCAAAGTCACCGTGGTCCAAGTTCAAGATAACTGGAACTGAGATGTTCATTGAATCCATTTGGTCAGCTACCATGTCCTTAACGAACTTGTAACCACCCATGTACTTAGCAGCACCAGTTGATACTTGGATCAACAATGGAGTTCTAGTTTCTTCAGCAGCACGTAATTCTGCACGAGTCCATTCCAAGTTGTTAGTGTTGTAAGCACCTACAGCGTAATGGTTCTTACGAGCATCTTTAAAGATTTGATTACCGTTGTCAAAATAAGCCATTAAAAAATACCTCCTAAATATCTTACATGCCTATTGTACCCTAATAATTGAAATATGAACAATTTTTCACAGAATGTAAGCGTTATTTTCTTATTTTCATTGTTTTTCTCTTACATTTCTTTAGGAGCATTGACACCTAACAATCTAAGTGATTCCGTTAAAACGATTGATGTTGCTTGAACTAAGGCGAGACGAGCACCAATTTTATCGTCCTTGGTTAAAATCTTCACATTAGCATAGTACTTATTGAATTTTTTAGCTAAATCTAAGGCAAACTTAGCTATTACTGAAGGTTCAAACTTTTCGGCACTTCTAGCTACAATTCTTGGGAAATCTGCTAAATCTTTGGCTACGGCAAAAGCCCAGTCATCATCAAGAGCTAGATCAGTTTCGCTAGGATTTTCACCCATCGCAGCAGCCTTACGTAAGACGCTTTGTGCCCGCGCATTAGTGTATTGAACATAAGGACCAGTATCGCCTTCAAAACGCACAACTTCTTCTAGGTCAAAGTCAAAATTGTCTAAACGATCATTCTTCAAATCGTGGAAGACAACGGCACCAACACCAACATCATGAGCAACTTGATCTTGATCTGCTAAATCTGGATTCTTTTCTTGAATTTGTTTTTTAGCAAGTGAAACAGCACCCTTTAATACTTGATCGAGGAAGACAACGTTACCTTTTCTAGTAGATAACTTTTTACCGCCTTGAGTGATTAAACCAAACGGTACATGGTGAATCTCATCAGCCCAGTCATAACCCATCTTTTTCAAAACAGTCTTCAATTCAACAAAGTGTTGGGCTTGCTCGTTACCTACAACATAAAGCATCTTAACGAAGTTATATTCTTTCATTCTCCATTCAGCAGCGGCGAGGTCACGAGTTAAGTAAATTGAAGTACCATCAGATTTAACGATAATAGCAGGATTTTCACCTTCACCCATGTCAACAACTTGCGCACCACGTGATTCATGAAGAAGACCTTTTTCTTTTAATTCATCAATTACTGGTTGCATCTTATCGTTAAAGAAAGCTTCACCATTGTATGAATCAAAAGTTACGCCTAGTTCTTTATAAATTCGCTTGAAGTCTTTTAATGAAACCTCACGGAACCATTTCCATAGCTTAACTGCTTCTGGATCCCCGTCTTCAAGTTTCTTGAACCATTCACGACCTTCATTATCAAGTTCGGGATTTTTCTCAGCTTCTTGGTGGAACTTTACATAGTAGTGGAAAAGATTCATAATCGGATCTTTTTTAACGTCTTCTTCATTACCCCAGTGCTTGTAGGCAGCAATCAACTTACCAAATTGAGTACCATAGTCACCTAAGTAATTGATTTTAATAGGAGTATAGCCAACCTTCTCCATTGTCTTAGCAATTGAATTACCAATTACAGTTGAACGAAGGTGGCCCATTGACATTGGCTTAGCAATGTTAGGGCTAGACATATCAATTGGCACATTTCCTTCACCAATCTTTTGATCACCATAATGTTCTTTTTCAGTCAAAACATCCTTCAAAGTCGATGAAACTAATTTTTCATGATCAATCGCAAAGTTAACGTAAGGACCGACTGCTTGGATATTAGCGAAATTATCACTTGATAAGTTATCCGCAATATTTTTAGCAATTTCTGCAGGATTTTTGTGCAAAGTCTTAGCCAAAATAAATGCTGGGAAAGCATAGTCTCCCATCTTAGCATTTTTAGGGCGTTCAATTAATGCAGCAATTTTTTCTTTAGGTAAATCAACTTGACTAGCAACCAAGTCAACTACTTCATTCTTAAAGTCCATCTTATTCCTCTCTTCTAAATAAAAAAGTCTCCTTCTACAAATGTAGAAAGAGACGAGTTAAAAACCCGCGGTACCACTCAGATTGATACAAAGTATCCGCTTATTTAAATTCTTGATTTTATCAGTCAAACACGCCTTCATTATCTTCTAGTATCTATCTTGCACCAACATAGACTCGCTTAAAAAGAAAATAACTACTACTTTTGACTTCTTGGCAAACATGATTATAGCAGGAAAAAACGGCTTCTGCCACTAATTTGGTTAAAAAAGCCATTCTTGAGTTGGATTAAAATCTTGAACGCTTTGAACAAAGTTTTTTACTGTAATTTTTTAAAAAACGTTGCTTAAAAAGCAACGTTCTTGTTAATTATTTTTAATGACTACCTTCGTACCATCTGGGATGTGATCCATAATCCACTTAGAATCAGGTACACTCAAACGGATACAACCATGTGAACCTTGAGTTCTTCCCAATTTGGCTGCTTCTTTTAAGTTATAGCTATAATCAGCTTTAGTTGGCACAGAGTGGAACAAGTACACGTTATCAGGACTCCAACTAGTCCAATTATTAGCTCCTTCACCTAAGTTATAATTGAAAAAGCTGTCTCCACGACCATTTTGGATCCTAAAAGTTCCAGTTGGGGTCAATGACTTGCCCTTCTTATAGATTCCACCAGTTGATAACATGGTATACAAAACCTTGCCTTTTCTTAACAAATAGGTCCGGTTTCCTTTTAATGATACCCGCAAAGTCAAATCCTTTTCATACGGCTTAATCTTAGGATATTTTTTAAGCTCACTCTTTTTCTTCCAAGTGCCTGCCTTGCGCAAGTCCTTAGGATCGCTATATGGTCGATATAAAGCACCATTATCTACTTTTTTAGCTTGTTTTTTCTTAATTTTATTTATTTTCTTAGTTTTGGCCTTAGTCTGCGTTGTAGCAGCTTCTTGTGAGACATCAGACTTAGGTGCGCATACCTTAGCTAAGCCGATAATTGCACCAAAAGCTAGAACGATACTAGTTACGCCGATAATAATGTTTTTTTTCATAAATATGTTAATCTTCTTTTTTATTAATATTTAACTCAATTATATTATGCTTTTTCGTCTTTGAAGCGTTAAAAAACATCCCTCAACTAGGGATGCATTTATTTACTATTAGAATTTTAACATGTTTATGCCAATTCTGAATACTTTTTCATCAATTTAGGCAATACTTTAGAAAGTTCCGTTGGTCGTACCACATAATTATCTTTGGCAAGCAAGTCACCTGCTAAAGAATGAAGATAGACAGCAGCTTGAACGGTTTCAACGCCTGGGCCAAATTGAGCAACCATCCCACCGATGATTCCTGCTAAAGTATCACCCATTCCACCAGTGGCCATGCCTGGATTGCCAATTGGATTAACAAAAATTTGACCAGTCCCATTATAAACATGAGTATGATTCGATTTGAGTACTAAAAGCGCATTAGTATCTGGAATCAATTGGTTTAAAGCATCAATATTGGCACTATCTGTTTGAAACGGAATACGAATTTGACTCAATCGTTGCCATTCCATTTGATGCGGCGTCAAGATTAAGTGGCCAGCATTAGTTGGCAATAAGTTCTTATCCTGACTAATTAAATCAAGAGCACTGGCATCTAAGACAACGGTTTGTTTTTCTGAAGTACATCTTCGCAAGATAACTAAAATTTGCTTAGCGAGATCACTCATGCCTAATCCTGGCCCGCAAACTACAACATCCATATTTTTGATTAAATCTGCTAACTTAGCATCGCGCCAGTTGATAAACATTGCTTCAGGCACTCGTGCATGTAGCGGTGCTAAATTCAAAGGGTGTGTTGCAACAGCAGTCAAACCTGTGCCAGCATTAATAGCGCCTTCGGTAGACATAATAATAGCGCCACCATAGTTCTCACTACCACCGATCAAGAGTACACGACCGTAATCGCCTTTATGTGTATCGCTTTCTCTTTCTTTAATTACCTTTTTCAAGATATCTTCAGAAATTTCAGTCATATTTATCTTCCTCCGAAAATCCAGCGCCAAATTCTGACAAAAAAGTTCACCTTGTTATTAGCTGACAATGCCTTAGCCTTGACGTTCATCCCATTAGGATTAGACAATGAAACAATCTTTTCATTACCAGATTTAAATTGATAATCACCAACTGTTTGATCTTTATTAATTGGTGCTTCTACAGATTTTTTATTCAATGATGCCACTAAAGTTTTGCCATCAGCTGGATCCCAGATAGTAGTCTTTTGCTTAAGTCCTAAGTTAGTAGTTGCATTATCACCATCAACAACTTTAATTGTCTTAGCGCCATTCATTTGGCTACCAGCAGTCATTGTTACAGGACGATACTTGGTAAAAACATAATTCATTAACTTTTTAGTTTGTTCAAATCTAGCTGGATCCGTTCCGTCACGGTGACGTGCGCCCATTACTACAGTCAGTAAACGAGCACCATTGTGTTGTACAGTTCCGATAAAACAAGCCCCTGCAGCATCAGTAGTCCCCGTCTTTAAGCCATCAACTGGATAAGCTTGATCATATTGAGAAAGCCCCTTTAACATCCAGTTAAAGTTAGCCATCTTAGTTACGTGACCAGCATCTTTAAAGTTTAAGTGAGCTAAGCGTGTAGTTTCTAATACTTCTGGGAATGCCGAGATTAATTTTTGACCGACAATAGCCATATCCTTAGCTGACATCGTATTTTCAGCATTTTTATTTACACCAGGATATGCATCTTTACCCAAATTGCCATTAGGTAAACCACAAGCAGTATAAATCTTGGCATCTTCAATCCCCCACTTTTTTACTTGAGCTCGCATTTGATCGATAAATGCCTTTTGTGATCCAGCAATTGTTTGACCAAGCAGCATAGCAGCACCATTAGCTGATTCAATTAAGGTTGCTTGATAAAGTTGTCTTATCGTATACGAATGTCCTAGTTTTAATGGTACATTCGAATATTCTGCATTATTAGCTACCTTTACTATCGGAGCCGTTGGCTTTACTTTCTGATCCCATGAAAGCTTATGATTTTTTATTGCTTGCAGAGTTAAATAAACTGTTACTAATTTAGTCATCGAAGCAATTGGCAAAGTTTTAGTCGCATTTTTGGCATACAAAATTTGACCTGAATCACTATCAATTGCAATTGCTGACTTTACATTCAGCTTAACTTGATCTGCTTGATAACTGCTAGTTGTATCTGCGTTAACAGGCGTAGTCGCAAAAACTGCACCGCACGAAAAGATTGATACAGCTGCAACAGTTGTAATTGCTACACGTTTTATTTTTTTACTAAAAAACATGAAATTCCATCCTTTTGTATAATTAAAGTATTTTATGCTTACATTTTACCAAATATTTGGTATTATTATTCATGTAGCTAATAAAAATGCCCGCTTGGCGGAATTGGCAGACGCGCAGCGTTCAGGTCGCTGTTTAGGTGACTAAGTGAAGGTTCGAATCCTTTAGCGGGCATCATAATTATGTGTAAGTGTTGAGAGATCAACACTTTTTTTATTTTTTAATAATAGAATTTATAGCTCTTAATTTTATTAATCTCTGCTGTATAATACACATTGAAGGACATCAAATTTAGAAATGAGTTGATTACTGTGAAAAAGAGACTTACTAAATCACAAAACAAAATTTTAGCTGGCGTTTTGGGCGGAATCGCCAATTACTTCGATCTTGACCCAGCTTGGGTAAGAATCATCGGTGCCGCCTTAATTTTATTCACTGGTATCTTCCCTGGTATTGCTTTATATATCATCGCTGCAATGGTCATGCCAGAACCTGGCCAAATTGCACCTAAAGCCGAAAAACACACTACTGATTATCAAACTGGTCGTCCTAATACAATGAACGGTGATTTTACCAAGTCAGATGATTCTAGTTCAGATTCTGACGAAAAAAAGACGACAACCAAGAATAAATGAATGCTATAATGTAGGTCCTTGGCAGGGGCACAAAGTTGATTTCTTCGGGAATCAACTTTTTTCTCTCGCTTTCATGAAATCGCTTCCATTTCACTAGATTATGTGCTACAGTAAAAGCGTAAATAATAAACGTGATTAGAAAAGATAAATCTCAATATTTATCTCTAAGATGAGGAGATGGAGAATCATGATTGCTTCTATCGGTATTACATTCTTAGCACTTGAACTAATCGGGGTCTTTGTTTTAACGGCGATTACGCCTGACTAATTCTTAAATTTTAAGTAGCACTCCTAAAATTATTAGTAATGGATTGGCACGCAGGATCCAACGCACTAAAAAAGCCACTATAGATCATAATTTTGATCTGTAGTGACTTTTATTTTTAGTCATGGATGTGAAATTTTACTAAAATACTTTCAATTTTGCTACCAAGAATCTTTTGTGCTAAATCTGTCTTCAAGGTGACGAAACCATAAAAGATCACGCCCACTCCCACAGAAAAGATTACCAGGGATAATGCCGGAATTCTTCGCTCTGGACTCAAGAACTTACCTAAGCCTATTTCGACTAATTTTACAATCAGGAACATCCCGATTGAAAATGCGGTAACTCCCATTAGCCTACGACTAGTTCGATTCAAATTGAAATTATATTGAACTTCCAAATGCTTCAGTGATAGGAATACAATGACCAACAAACCCAAGTTAGTCGCAACTAGCGGACCGTAGATCTTGAATAAAAAGATCATCGGATATTGTAAAATTCCCTTCAGAATCAAGCCTGAGATCAAATATTTAATCGCTAAGCCATTTTCTGATAAACCCTGCAAAATTGCCATTAATACCGTAAACAAACCTAAGCTAATCGCCGTAAATGCAGATATATATAAGACATTGCTGCCTAATGGATCTGGTCCGTAAAAAATCGTGTACATTGGTTTACTAATTGCCGCCATCCCAAAGGCAGCTGGAATCATGACAAACAAGAACAAGTCCATCGTATTGGCAATCTGACTTGAAATACTCTTGTAGTCTCCTCTAGTATGCGCAGCCGATAGTAACGGAATAGCTGTTACCGCCATAGCACTAGCTAATGAGACGATGATCATAATTAATTTATTGGCATTCAAGCCAAATAAAGCGTACCAATCTTCGATTGTATCTGAGCTTGCATGAACTAAGCTAGCAATCATAGGGTGGAATGTGTATTGATCAACCAATGAGAACAAGGTAATTCCCGAATCAATAATGATAAATGGAATTGCTTGAGCAATAATTTCACCAAATAAATCAGTGGTTGAAACTCGCAAACGATTATTTGAATGGGCCACCAAGTAGTCCAGTCGCTCTCTTCTGGAAAGCAAAAACCAAACTAGCAATCCAATTCCAAAAAGTGCCCCAACAGCGGCAGCCAAATTAGATTGAATAACTGCATGAACGTAGGAACCGTGCTGCATTTGCATAATCACAAATGCGGTTAACAGCATCCAGACTACCCGCGCAAACTGCTCCACAAATTGTGACATCGCACTCGGCATCATGTCGGCATATCCCTGGAAGTAACCCCGCATGATACTTAAGATCGGAATAATTAAAATCGCATAAGACAAGCTCCGCATAACCGCAACTTGCCTCGGATCACTCTGACTACCATTAGACGCTAGTAGCGGCGAAGCAAAATACATAATTGCCGCCGAGACGATGCCTAAAATAGTCATCAAAATTAAACCTTTACGGAATAATTTTCGTCCAATGCCGTATTCATTTAAGGCATTATATTTGGCAACCTGCTTAGCAATCGCTCCTGGAATTCCTGCCGTTGAAATTAGAATAAAAATCGTGTAGATATTATAACTTCGTGCAGTTAAGGCATTTGCAATATTTCCGTAGGGTCCCATCCAGGCATACCACGGAATAATATACAAAGCACCCAAAATTCTTGAGGCAATCGAGCCAAAGGTCATCCAAGCAGACCCTTTTAGAAAAGTATTTTGTGTATCTTTGCTATTTAAGTTGTTTTCTTCTTCCATGAAATTTTTCCCAATATAAGTATTAACTAATTAATTGTCACGCAATTTGAACAATAAAGTAAAGTTCTACTGTTCTTTTAGGAAAAATTTAACTTATTTAGCAACGATATTAACGATCTTGTTTGGAACAACAATAACTTTTTTGACGTCTTTACCTTCTAAGAACTTCTTGACGTGTTCGATTTCCATTGCTTGTTTTTGGAGATCATCACGATCTGCATCCTTAGGAGCTTGGAACTTACCACGAAGCTTACCATTAACTTGAACCATAATTTCAACAGTTGATTCAACTAATTTAGCTGGATCGTAAGTTGGCCACTTAGCATAGGTAATTGATTCGTCATGGCCAAAGACTTGCCAGATTTCTTCCATCATGTGTGGAGCAACTGGTGCTAATAGCTTTACAAAGCCTTCCGCATATTCCCGTGGAATAGTTTTAGCTTTTTGAGCAGCGTTCATAAAGACCATCATTTGACTGATTGCAGTGTTGAAGTGCAATGCATCAAAGTCTTCAGTAACCTTCTTAACAGTTTCTGCATAAACCTTGTCTAATTCACCGTCGTTCTTATCAACGATTCTTTCTTGTGGAATTGCCTTCAAGTCAAGGTCATTTACAAAGAGACGCCATACACGGTCCAAGAACTTCTTAGTTGAAGCAGGACCATTATCGTCCCAGTCGATTGATGCATCAAGTGGACCCATGAACATTTCGTACATTCTAAGTGAATCTGCACCATATTCATCGATCACCTCATCAGGGTTAACTACATTACCCTTAGACTTAGACATCTTTTCGTGATTCTTCAAGATTAAGCCTTGGTTGTAAAGCTTCTGGAATGGTTCCTTAGTTGGCACAACACCCAAATCGTAAAGAACCTTGTGCCAGAATCTAGCATAGAGCAAGTGACGTACGGCGTGTTCTGCCCCACCAATGTAAAGGTCAACCGGAAGCCATTTCTTCAAAAGATCATAGTCAGCTAATTCTTTGTCATTATGTGGATCAACATAACGCAAGTAGTACCAGCTAGAACCAGCCCAGTTAGGCATCGTGTTGGTTTCACGCTTACCTTTTCTACCGTTTTCGTCAACAACATTTACCCAGTCAGTCAAGTTAGCAAGTGGGCTTTCCGGGGTACCAGATGGCTTAATGTCAGTTGCATGTGGCAAGCGAAGTGGTAATTGATCTTCCGGAACTAATGAAGTGGTTCCATCTTCCCAGTGAATAACTGGAATTGGTTCACCCCAGTAACGTTGACGGCTGAAGTCCCAGTCACGCAATTTGTAGTTGACCTTCTTCTTACCGCAGTTATGGTCTTCAAGCCATTCAATCATGCGCTTTTTAGCTTCTTCATTGTCTAAGCCATCTAAAAATTCTGAGTTAATGTGCTTGCCATTGCCAGTGAAAGCTTCCTTTTCAATATTGCCGCCTTCAATAACTGGATTGATTGGCAAACCAAACTTAGTTGCAAAAGCGTAATCACGATCATCATGGGCTGGAACAGCCATTACAGCACCAGTGCCGTAACTTGCTAAAACGTAGTCAGAAATCCAAATTGGAACTTCTTTACCATTTACTGGGTTAATTGCATAAGCCCCAGTGAAGACACCAGTTTTATCCTTATTAAGATCAGTTCTTTCAAGATCAGACTTAGATTCAATTTTCTTAATGTAAGCATCAACTGCTTCTTTTTGTTCAGGTGTGGTAATTTCTTGAACAAGCTTGCTTTCTGGTGCAAGAACTGTATAGCTAACACCAAATAAAGTATCAGGACGAGTAGTAAAGACATCAAAAGTCTTGTCGCTGTCTTTTACCTTGAAAGTAACTTGCGCACCTTCAGAACGACCGATCCAGTTACGCTGCATTTCCTTAACTGGTTCTGGCCAATCCAAATCATCAAGGTCTTCTAATAAGCGATCGGCATATGCAGTCATCTTAAGCATCCATTGACGCATATTCTTACGATATACTGGGTAGCCACCACGTTCAGTTTTACCATCGATAACTTCTTCATTAGCCACAACAGTACCTAAATCTGGTGACCAGTTAACAGGAACTTCGGCTTCATATGCCAAGCCCTTTTTATACATTTGTTCAAAAACCCATTGCGTCCACTTGTAGTAATTTGGATCTGAAGTGGTTACTTCACGGTCCCAATCATATGAGAAGCCCAACTTGTTCAATTGACGCTTAAAGTTAGCAATGTTGTTCTTAGTAACAACTTCTGGATCTTCACCAGTCTTCAATGCATATTGTTCAGTTGGTAAACCAAATGCATCCCAGCCCATTGGGTGAAGCACATTATAGCCTTGTGCACGCTTCATTCTTGAAACGATATCAGTTGCAGTATATCCTTCTGGGTGACCTACGTGAAGTCCCTTACCAGATGGGAATGGGAACATATCCAATGCATAATAATTCTTCTTATCAGGGTCAGTGCCTGTCTTAAAAGTATCATGCTTTGCCCAATAATCTTGCCATTTCTTTTCAACTACTTTGTGGTTATACAAAATAATTCTCCTTTACTATTAAAAAACGCCCTATGAAAAAATCATAGGACGAATCATCGCGGTACCACCTAAGTTTCACAATTTGTGACACTTAATTGCTCCTTAACGCGGATGGCAACGCTAGGTTTCCTCAACACGAGACGAGTTCACAATCCTATTTTAAGACTTCACAGCAGCCAGCCTCTCTCTGAAAAAATATTCTTGTTACTACTTCTCGACCTTTATTTTCTTATAGATAATGATTATAATTTACCACAAATGCTAAAAAATACAAGAGGGGAGTACTTTTTTGATTAATACGAAACGACCACCTAAGGACACCTTAATACCTGGTATCTGCTTCGTGGTTATTTATGCTGTCTGGGCCGCACTGGTTTCATCCGGCTCACAATTTATTCACAATTTTGATAATGCTGTGATCAACATTGTTTGCAACAATAATCCAGCTAATGTCGCTTTTGCTAAAGATTTTACTAATCTCGGCAATACAAGCGTGATCACAATTGAAACAATCATTGTTTTCATAGTTTTACTGGTCTTTAAGCAATATGCATACGCTTGGTTTACCGCTGGTGTCATGATCTGTGCTAATGGCTATAATTGGATTATCAAACACGCAGTAATGCGGCAGCGTCCAACGGTCAAGCACTTAGTTTATGCGGATGGTTATAGTTTTCCATCGGGGCACTCAGTTGGTAGCGCGGCGCTATTTGGTGTTTTGATTATCCTAACCATTCTTTTAGTGAGAAGCAAATTCTGGAAGACTTTATTGATTATTATTTGGGCTTTATTCCCACTGATGATTGGTTACACCAGAATTTTCGTCCACGTGCACTATCCATCTGATGTATTCGGCGGTTGGATTGAAGGAATTACCTTTGTACTGCTTGGTTATTCCTTCCTCTATCACTTCTACATTGAGCCGAAGATGATCGACATGAAACGAAAACAATAGAAATCAAAGCAATTTAAAAGGCATCGCATGATGCCTTTTTCTTTATCCTATTTTTG
This sequence comes from Lactobacillus sp. UMNPBX1, assembly GCF_002554085.1. Lineage (NCBI taxonomy): Bacteria > Bacillati > Bacillota > Bacilli > Lactobacillales > Lactobacillaceae > Lactobacillus > Lactobacillus sp. UMNPBX1. The sequence goes on along the minus strand of NZ_PCZI01000004.1, from coordinate 21,402 downwards.
CTTGTAAATGCGTCGTTTGAAAAATTGAAATTAGGTTTTCTAACGCTGGCGACTTTTCCCCGCTTTTGCTAGCAATGAAAAAGACAACATCCATTAACTTTCGATCTAGTGGCAACAAGTTAATTGGCGTTTGTTCCATTCTTCTGATAATACTTGCCGAAGAAATGGTAATACCCACGCCGTGAATTGCCAAGTTAGTTGCAGTAATAATACTATTAGACTCCATCACAATATTTTTTTCGAGTCTTAATCTCTGAAATAAGCCATTAACTTGATGCCGGATAGCTGAACCAGGTGAACTCAACACTAAAGGCTCCTGCAGTACCTCTTTTAGATCAAGTTCATCCGAATTTAAGATAAACTTTCCTGCTTGGTAATATGGTGAGACTGGCGAAATCACTACGTAATAGCGTTCCTCGCCACCCACAACCACATCTAAACTCGAGTCAAGTGCTTCTGGCGTCTGACCAATATAACAATCCAGCTCGCCATTAAGCAGTCTTCTTTCATTTTCTCTGGGGAAATTTTCAAATAGCTGAATCTTGACGTTAGGGTTTTCTTGCAAAAATTGCGGCAAAATTTCTGGTAATAAATATGTACCTAAGCTCTCCAAAATGCCAATTTTAATTATCTGTTGGTCAGGATGAGTATATGCCTCCAGCTTGCGCCCTAATTGCTGCTTATTATATGAAACATTCTCCAAATATTGATAGTAAATTAGACCTGCAGGAGTTAACGTATAGGGTCTCTCATCTCGGTTGATGATCTTAGTGCCTAATTTTTTCTCAATTCGTCCAATTAGCTGCGTTAAATAAGGCTGGGAAATATATAATTCTTTAGCTGCTCTGGTAAAGTTACTCTCTTTTAGCAGAACATCTAAAAAATGTTGTAATTCTTCAGGATTATTCATGATCAAGCCCCCGTTATCTAAAAAATGATAGCTTCACAGCTATCATTATATCTTATCGACTAGGCGTTTTTCACAAAGTCTGCTAGTTCTTCTTCAGAAAATTCATTGCCATAATCTTGTTCTAATTCTTGCAAGATTTGCTTGGGACTGCACTTCATCCTTCTAAGCATGTTAATCGTTTTATGGATTGCTGCAACAGTTGCCTCATGCATGCCTTCTTCCATGCCAAGCTGCTTTGCTGCTTCTGCTACTTCTTCTGTGTTCATGACGTGTTGCCTCCATTCTTCGGTTCTACGATAATTGTTCATCGACTTTTTAATTCGACTGACGAGTTTTCCATTTGAAGTTGGCTTGCCTTCAATCATGCGATAAAGGTCATCAAGCTCAGGTCTGATCTCGCCTTTTGTTCCCTTTGTGTTTAAATATATTAACGCAGAATCGTCATTTAATTCAACTGATGGGTCTTCCTTAGCAGTATAAACAAAAGTATATCGCTTCAAGCCTTTTCCTTTGGGATCAAACGGCAGAATAAAAATTACATATGCAGCGTGCAGCTCGCCATATTCTTGTTTTCGTCGTAAAAAGCCATCTTCCATCATCTTGAACAGGTATTGCCTGGCTCGTTTATCCATGTCTGCTTTATGCGCGACCTGCATTTCCACATTGTAACGCCTGCCTCTGCTATCCGTAATCAGGACATCAAGAATCGAAACTTTATCTTCTTGGTGTGGCATAAAATGGCGAAACTTCACACTTTAGTCCTAATACATTCATTACTACAATCATGATAGAATTAAAACAGTACTAAAAAACCATACTCCGATAGAATATCGAAATATGGTTTTAAATAAAGCAGTTCAATAATATGTCCCAAATTTGGGGTTCATATCAAATCAAACTGAAGTGATTTTTTATTCTCTTTTATTTTCAATTTTAGTGATAGAAGTCAAATTGACCAATCGCCATTGTTTCTTTAATACCACCAGTTTCAAGAACCGACTTATCAATGGTAATCTTCTTAAGAGTTGCTGCAAAGTATCCTTTAAAAGCATGCCCCATTGCCAATCCTGCGGCTTCTGAATTACCCAAGTTAACTACTACACCTAAGTCATGGTAAGCATATTTATCCGGTCTAGTTTGACCCATAATTCTGCTCTTAATATCTTTTGCAGCGTAGTTAGCCATTGAAAGAGCCAATTGACCAGTGTTAGGATATGGCCATTTCTTACCAGGAACCATGACGCTTGAAACATCGCCTAAGACGTAGATATCATCACTTTCTGGCGCGGTTAAATGATCACCAACCATGACCCGACCACGACGGTTCTTAAATCCAGATGCCTCAATTACTGGACTGCCACTAAAGCCCATCATCCAGATTCTAGTACCTGCCTTAATTTCTTGCAGCTCAGCATTGTCTTTTTCATTAGCCATTTTATACAAAACCGAGGTAGAGGTTACTTCATTAACATAAGCTGGCTTAATAATTTCGACTTTATTTTTCTTAATTGTGTTTAAAGCGTAATCAAGCAATTTACCTTGGAACATTGGCAAAAGACGTGGCGAACCATCAATCATTCTGATGGTAATTTCATCTGGTTGGGCGCCAGCCATTTGAGCTAGTTCTGGGCGAACCTTGGCAATGGCATTTCCTAATTCAATTGCTTGAAAACCTGCCCCACAAATTACTACTGACAGGTGTTTAGAATCATGGTCTTGGCGATAAGCCTTCATTTCGGCATAAAGGTGGTCGCGAATAGCTTCAGCTTGTTTTACATTGCTCATTGGCAAAGCATTTTCGGTTACACCTTTAATGCCCATATTGCTCAAGGTAAAGCCTAAGCCAACAACACAATAGTCATATTTAAGTGGAGCATGATCCTTTAACTCAACTGTTTTATCAGCAATATTAACTTTTTCAACTTCATCCGTAATCACAGTAGTCATCTTCGGATTAATTACATCATTAATTTCATATGACATCCCAGTGTAGGGAATTTCGCCAGTAGCCACTTCATATAAGCGAATTGTTTCGTAGTGGTATGGATTACGGTCAACTAAGATAATCTTAACTTGTTCACGCAACTTCTTTTGCAAAGCGACAACTGTTTTCAAGCCGGCAAAACCAGCACCTAAAACTACAACTGTTTTCATAATTTTCAACCTCTCTAAAATAGAATTCCTAAAAAGTAAGTTATTAAGTAAGTCAGTGAACCAACTAGCAACGTTTTTACTCCTGTGATAAATGTCTCTGTCTTAACTTGTTTACCAATTAAGATCTTGTTCTGCTTATAAACGAACGGTACAATTATTACTGTTAACCAAACCGTCTTAGGAGCAATTCCCAAGAACGGTAGGAGGAAGATTACCAAAAATGCTAAAATATTTTTGACACTAAAAGCAATCAAGCCACCTTTTTTACCAATAAAGTGAATAATTGTGGTGCGGTGATTATCCTCGTCCTCTTGGGCATCGCATAAGTTATTAGCTAGCATTAAATTAGAAATCCATAATTCATCAGCTAAAGCTAATAAGAAGATACGACCGATTGTGATCCAGTTCCAATCAAAAGCTTGAAAACTATTGATATAAACACTGAGCAGGACAATCATGAAGCCCATTGTGAAACCAGAGAACAATTCACCTAGTGGCAAGCTAGAAATAGGATGCGGACCAAATGAATATAAATAACCAACCATAAAACAGAACAAGCCCATCCACAATACAGGCAAGCCTACTTTAGCGACTAGATACAAACCTAATAAAATTGCAATAAGACTAAAGGAAATAATTAATCCCAGAACTAAATTAGGTGAAATATTTTCTCGCCCGATAATGTTAGTCTTCTCTTGGTAATTCTTGCTATCTGCGTGATAATAATCACAGTAGTTATCAAACATATCTACTACCATGTTAAATAGTAGCATTGCAATGAAGAAGACTAGGGCAAATCCCCAGTTAACCTGGTGATAATAATACACGCTGTAGCACATCCCTAAGAAAAAGGGAATGACACTAGCGGTTTTTGCTTTAATCTCAATTAATTCTAAAAATACACTTAATGACATCGATCCACATCCTTTCAAAGGATCACTATTCTGTTAACTCTATTATAAGGAAATCTATCATGAATAACTCTCAACCTTGGCAAAAATATCCACTTATTCGTAAACCGCTTGAAGAAGTTAATCAATTAATTCAGGCAACCATCCGCACTCCATATTCAGACTTGCAAGATGCACTCCTTGAAATGGCTAGTAACGGTGGTAAATATTTACGGCCTAGTTTACTAATTTTGTCAGCTCAAATTGCTAGCAAAAAAGAAACTGTATCAAAACAAATTATTCAACTTGCCTCATCAATCGAAATTTTGCATATGGCCTCATTAATTCATGATGATATCATTGACGATTCTGACGAGCGCCGCGGTAAAATTAGCATCCAAGCCCGTTTTGGCAAAGACACCGCAGTTTACGCTGGCGACTTGCTTTTTACGCACTTTTTTGACCTAATTTTGAACGCCATTTCCGAACAAGATTACATGATCAAAAATGCTCACACAATGCATCATTTACTGGCTGGCGAATTAGGCCAAATGGCTGAACGTTTTAACCTAAGCCAAGATTTCAACGACTACTTAACTAATGTTAAAGGAAAGACAGCTGCACTTTTTCGTTTAGCTGCCGAAGAAGGAAGCCATTTTGGCAATGGGGATGAGCAAACTACTCAAGCCCTAGCCTCCTTTGGTGAAAACTTAGGCATTGCTTTTCAAATTGTTGACGACATTCTTGATTACACTGGCGGTAAGCACCTGAACAAGCCAACGCTAGAAGATTTGACTACCGGCGTCTACTCTCTACCTCTTCTGCTAGCTCTTAGCAAAAAGGAATTACGAGAGCAATTAGTACCGCTACTTGAAAAAAAGCGACAAATGAGCAAAAACGATATCGAACAAATCCAAAAGATTTTGCTAAACAGCTCTGTCATCGATGAAACTCACGCTCTAGCTGAACAATATACTAATCGGGCATTGGCTAACCTAGCCCAACTGCCGCAAACTAATGCGACCGTCTTGCTCAAAAAGATGACGCGTAAATTAGTCAATCGAACGCTTTAGTCTTTGCGTCCCAAATGAATCGCACCTGCACCGTAAGTTAACTTAGTAACCGCTACTCGAGTAAAACCATTTTGCTCAAGTAGCTTTTTTAATTGCTCAGCCGAGAGAAATTCTTTACTTGTTTTTGACAAATACTGGTAGTCCTTGATATTACCGTGTGTCAACTTAGCAAAATACGGAAAAATTTTAAAATAAGCTTGCCAGCCCAATTTAACTAATGCATTAGTGGGCTGAGACATTTCTAAAACAGCAAATTGTCCACCCGGCTTAAGTACGCGGTAGCTTTCCTGAATCGTCTTAACAGCGTCAGGGACATTACGCAGACCAAAACAAATAGTTACACAATCAAAGCTATTGGCCGCAAAAGGTAAATTCATTGCATCCCCTGCAATCAACTTTATCTTGGACTGCAGCTGCTTTTGACGAATCTTTTTTTGGGCAATCTTCAACATCTCCTGGTTAAAATCTAGACCAGTCACTAATTTAGCTTTTTTAGCCAAATCAATAGTTGAATCAGCGCTACCACAACACAAATCTAAGCAAATAGAATTTTTATTTAAATCTAACTGCCGTAAAAATTTCTTACGCCAACTCTTTTGAATCCCTAAACTAACAATATTATTCATCAAATCATACTTAGGCGCGACCCTAGTAAATAGGTCATGCACATCTTGTTCTGGCACTTTATTCGTTAGCATAATGAACCTCTATAATCCTAAATCAGCCTTTTTCAATTCACGATAACGCGGCTCTGTCTGCCATAATTTTTCCGGTGTACCCTGCATATTAATTTGTCCATCTTCAATAAAAATTACTTGATCCATCTGATCAATTCCTTGCAAGTGGTGTGTAATCCAAATTAAAGTTTTACCGGATAATTCCTTAATAAACATATTAATTACAGCTTGCTCCGTAATTGGATCCAAGCCAACTGTTGGCTCATCAAGTAAGACAATTGGCGTATTCTTCAGTAAGATTCGCGCTAAGGCTAAACGATGGCGTTCACCACCTGAAAAGCGTAATCCTGCCTCATCTACCTTAGTATCAAGGCCATCCGTTAATTTTTGCACCATCTCGGCCAAACCGACTCGGCGTAAAACATCCCATAATTGTTCATCTGTGGCATCTTCATTACTTAACCGCAAGTTATTAGCAATCGTGGTATTGAACAAGTACGGCGTTTGATTGATGATACTAAAATAGTTGGACATTTGATCACCAAACTTGCTAGTATCAATTCCATTTAAAGTTACTCGGCCTTTAGTAGGTACTCGATCACCTCTGAGCAAGGCAGCTAAAGTACTTTTACCCGCACCACTACGACCCAAAATAGCAATCTTTTCACCATCATGGATATTTAAGTTGATCCCATGCAAAACCTCTTTATTAGTTTGAGGGTAGGCATAATGCACATCAGTTAATACTAAATTAAACGGTGCGGTTAATTTGATTGGTTTATGCTTAGTCCGATCAGGAGCTGGCAAATTATTCAAACGCTTAAGCGAATCTTTGTAGATATTCGTCTCTTGAGCAGCAGTCGGCAAACTGGCAAAAGCCTCAACAGTCGGGAATAATGCCAAAGCAAATGCCGCAATCCAATTAGTATAATAAGTTGAACGCCCGCCAAATCTGGCAGCACCCCAAATTACTAGGCTCACAATTACCAACACCCAGAAGATTTGTAAAACAAAGTCGCGCCAGCGATCAAATTTTTTCATCTTCGCGTTGATTTGCAAAAATTTATCTTGATCATTGACGTGCAAGGCCAAGTATTCTTTGCTGCGTCCAGACAAAATCCAGTCATCTACTCCCATCACATTATCAGTCAAATCAACGTAGAGCTTGTCTTGAACCTTTTTTTCATAGCTTTGCCGCGCACCATTGATTAAGACTGACCAAATAGGAATAGCAAAAATAATCAAGAAAAACAGGATCAACATCCAAATGCCCATCAGTGGGGAAATGATGCCTAAGCCAATTACGATAATTGCATACAAGCCCCAAGCTACAAACATTGGAAAGATCGTTCTTAGGTAAAAGTTTTGAATATGGCTGACATCATCAGACAAAAGTCCCAGAATATTTCCTAGCTGATACTTACTATTAAAAATAGTCGCATCGCGCTCCAATGAGTCATAAAGCTGTTGTCTAAATTTGGAGGTCATTTTGAGCACCCAATTGTGACTAACCAGCCGCTCAAAATAACGGACAGCTGGCCGCGTAATCCCAAATGCTCTAGTTAAGACAATTGGCACATAGATTAACAAAATATTTTCAGGTTTAGCTGCTGAACGGCTGATTAAATAGCCAGCACAGAACATCAAGCCCCCGCCACAGACGAAAGTTAAAATGCCCAGTGCAATCGCCAAAATCAACGTTTTACGATATTTTTCCAAATATGGGCGAACCCAACGATCATTTTTTAATGCTCTTAAAACCGGAATCTTATTGATCATTGTTTTCACCTCTCATTCCTGCCATTAACTTGCAGAAGTAGCCTTGATTCTTTTGCAATTGCTCATAACTTCCTTGCTCAACCAATTGACCGTGATCCATCACTAGAATATAATCCATTTCTTTTAACCAATGCAGTCTGTGAGTCGCAAATAAGACCAGTTTATTTTGCATTAATGGCATCATCCGCTTCTTTAAGTCAATTTCTGTTTCGATATCTAAGTGAGCAGTCGGCTCATCGAAGATCATAATTTTTCGCTTAGGATCCAAAAATGCTCTCGCTAAGGCAATTCTTTGTGACTGACCTCCAGACAAGACACGCTTACCGCGGCCAATCACCGTATCAAGTCCGTTAGGCAAATCATTTAACAAGGCATCCAGACCCATGATATGAATCGCCTGCTTAATTTCATCATCACTTGCCTGCGGATTATAAAAAGCAATATTTTCACGCAAGCTCTTAGTAAAAACGTATGGCTCCTGCGGAATATAGGTCATTTGACGCTGCCAAGCAGGAATATTCATGGTCGTAGTTTCTTGCCCCTGTAGTTCAATTTGCGCTTGATCCGGAGTCAAAAAGCCGCTGAGCAGGTTAATTAAACTAGTTTTACCAGATCCGCTCATTCCGATAATGCCAATTTTCTTGAATCCTTGGACTTGTAATGAAACCGGTCCAATTTCGGTTTCCTTTTGATAAGTAAACTTCAAGTTCTTGATCTTCAATTGATCTTGAGCTGACCAAGTTTTTAAAGGTAAATCATTAGTTTTTTCCTCTGGCAGATTAATCAATTCGTTGATCCGCTTAAAGGCATTTTTACCATTCAAGGTTGCATGGAAATCCCCCGCAAAATCTCGAATTGGCAAAAAATAATCTGGCGCCAGAATCAGAATTCCTAAAGCAGGAAAAAGTGCAATTTTACCATTCATCAAGTCAAAACCAAGAAAAACAGCAATGATTGCAATAGACAAGGTAGTGAAAAAGTCTAAGGCAAAAGTTGAAAGCATTGCTACTTTTAGCACCGCCATCGTCTTTTTTCTAAAACCCTCACTCAAGTTAAAAATTGACTTGGAATATCTTTTACTCAGGCCTAAATACTTCAGCGTATCAATTCCCCTTAAAGAATCAATAAAGTTATTAGATAAAACCTGAAAGTTACCAAATTGTTTAATTGCTCGATCCTGTGCAGCATGACCTAGGATAATCATGAATAAGACAATTAAAGGATACATGACTAGCAGAATCACAGCTGATGTCCAGCTTAAAAACAGCATGCCGACAAAGATTAAAACTGGCACAATCATCATTGTTAAAACTTTGCTGTAGATTAACTTGATGTATTGCCTGACCTCATCAACACCATCTAGGGACATAGTAATCAAACTACCGGTTCCTTGTTTTTGTACTAAAGCCTGTCCATCACGAAAGACTTTATTTAAGAGCTGCTGTCTTAATTCTTCTGCAACCCGACCGGAATATTTTTCTAACATTGAATCTCTCAGTGTGCTGATCAATTGTCTGGCGATAAAGCAAGCTGCAAAAGTAATTAGTAGTAGCCAATCGAGAGGTTGACCTGCCCACAATTTGCTTAAGACTGACGCTAGTGCCAAGGCTTGTCCTACTATAAAAAAAGCTTGCAGAATCTCAAGCCCTGCAAGTTTTTTTAAGATTGAACCAGCGCCATCAATTTTAAATAGCTGTTTATCAATCATTATTTAACCTCTCCGATTCTTGGCATTGAAATCCGCTTGCGGAAAATCCAATATGCCCAGATGGTGTAAGCCAAGACACATGGTACCAAGATGCAAGTAGCAACAGTCATAACAATCAAAGTGTAGTTAGATGATGATGCACTATGAATAAGCAAATCATACTTGCTACTGATTGATGAAATCATTACTCTTGGGAATAAGCCACAGAAGATTAATGCAACCAATGAGATCAGAGTTAATCCACTGCAAGCTAAAGCCATTCCTTGCTTATTGATAAAGGTAGCTACATGTGCTGCCACAGAGAAGCCGACAATTAATACTAAACATATTAAAGTTGCAATTGGATGTACTCTCATGAAGTCGGTTTGGAAAATCAATAATAAAGCAAAGACCACTTCACCGACGTAGAGTACCCAGTATAAAGCTTGTGCATAGTTTTGTGCTCTATCTGAAATAACGCCCTTAGTTTTAATAGTAATATAGTTTAAGCCGTGTAAATAGCAAAGAAGTGTTAAAGCAATACCACCAACGATTGAGAACCAGTTAAAGTAGTCAAAGAAGCTAGCTGAAATATTGCCTTTAGCATCGATTGGCATCCCTTTAATCATTGAGATAAACATTACCCCAAAGAGAAAGGTGGCCATTACGCTACCGATCGCCATTGCATTATCCCAAATATTCTTTTGATATGGAGCACATTTTGCTCTAAATTCAAATGACACACCACGAATAATTAAGCCAACTAAGATCAATAATAAAATTAAATAGTAACCTGAGAATAAGGTTGCATACCAGTATGGGAATGATGCAAACATTGCACCACCAGCAGTAATCAACCAAACTTCATTACCATCCCAAACTGGTCCAATTGTGCTAACAATTTGATCTCTTTCAGATTCATTATGAGCTAATGTCTTCACAGCCATTCCTACCCCGAAGTCAAATCCATCGAGGAAGAAGAAGCCTGAGAACAATACTCCAATTAAAATGAACCAAAGTATTTGTAAAAATGACATTTTAGATGGCCCCCTTTGAGAACGGATCAACTACTTTGCTTGCTTCTTGAGCCTTATCATATTCATCTGGATCGTTGTGCAAGAAGCGAACAACCAATGCAATCATGATAATTGCCAAAACAGTAAACAAGCAGAAGTAAACAATATTTGAAGTCAAAAGTGAAGCCACTGAAACATTCGGTGAAACACTTTGATCAATAGTGAATAGACCATAAACTGTCCATGGTGCACGGCCTAGTTCAGTGATTAACCAACCAGCAGTATTGACCAGGAATGGTGAGAATGTAAGAAGTGCGAAGATCCATAATAGCCAACGATGGTTATAAAGGGTTTCTTTATTCTTACGAGTCATGATTAAACCAACAATTGCCATCAAGAATAATAATGCAGCAAAACCACACATTACTCTGAAGGACCAGAATAAAGTATTAACTGGTACATAGTAGTCCATCTTGCGACCATCAATATGTGTACCATACTTCTTTTCAAGTTCTTTGTTAATTTCTTCCATACCTTTTACAGAACCAGTAGTCTTGTGGTAAGAAAGAATACTTAACATGTCTGGAATATCAATTCCCTTAACTTCATGGGTCTTTGGATTAGCAATTGCAACTACCGTCCATGGAGCCTTTTCTCCAGTTGTCTTATAAACAGCTTCAGTTGCGGCGAACTTCATTGGTTGATCATGCAAAGTATATTGCATTTGCATATCACCCACAGCAATTTCACCAGCTGAGAAAATTAACATTAAGATTAAGCCTAAACGCATTGTCTTACGATAGATCTTCTTGTTAATGTCTGAAAGGTTACGTTTCTTCAATAGTTGGAAAGCAGCTAACCCAGTCAAAATTGTAGTACCAGTTAAAAGTGCACCAACAATTACGTGACCATATTCATACATTAATTGTGGATTCTTAAGAAGTGCTCCAAAGTCAGCCATTTCGGCACGACCGTTGCGTAAAGCAAAGCCGACGGGATGCTGCATGAAGGAGTTTGCTGTTAAAATCCATAATGCAGAAGTCATTGTCCCAAAGACGATCATCCATCCAAAGAATAAGTGTAATTTCTTCCCCACTTTATCCCAAGTAAACATCCACAAACCAATAAAGGTAGATTCAATAAAGAATGACAGCAATGCTTCAAAAGCAAGTGGAGCACCAAAGATGTCCCCCATGAATCTAGAATAATCGGACCAATTCATACCAAATTGGAATTCTTGAATGATACCGGTTACAACACCAACGGCAAAACTCAATAAAAAGATATTAGCCCAAAACTTGGTCATCTTTTTATATTCAGGCTTGCCTGTATGAACATACATTGATTCCATAATTGCGACAACGAATATCGTACCAATTGAAAATGGCACGAAGAAAAAGTGAAAGATCGTCGTCATAGCAAATTGGAATCTTGCTAAACTAGTAATATCCATTTTTACGCCCCCATATTCTGACTTGCATTACTAGTCTCTGTCATTAATAATAACAAATATTATTTTGTCCAATTTAAGTTTACTGCTACTTAAATTTACTTGCAAGGAGGCAAGTAATGCGCTTTCAATAGCGTTATCTTATTTTTAAGTCACTTTCCATTTATAATTATAGCATTGTCAAATATAGATTTAATTATTCCAAAAAAAGAGTACTAAAAAAGGACCAAAATGGTCCTCTTTTTCTTCATTTTTCTACGATTTTATTATTTTTATCATAAAAATATTTTGATTTTTTTTAAATTTATTTATTAGTTATTTTATGTCTATTACACTTTTAGCTGATTGGTAAGGCTCTGTGTAGTTTTCATCTTTATATTCAACTCTTCCAAATTCGGGGAAATAAGACTCAAATATAATAAACTTGAAGCAAAGATTTCTGCAAATAGTGAATTAATAGCACCATAGCGCAATAACTTCTCATTTGATGGCAATGTAATTACTGTATCAGCCATATTCTTTAGTGGTGAATCTTGTATACGAGTCACTGCAACTATCTTGGCATTATTTTTTTGCGCCTGCTTTGCCATTAGCAATGGTTCTTGAGTTAATCCACTGTAGGAAAAAACGATTAGTATATCTTCTTTATTAATATTTGCTACTTGTTCTAAAGCAATATGTGAACTTTGAACGAAATTAACATTCTTTCCGCTACGAATTAATTTATAAAACAAATCTTGAGCAGCAAGACCAGATGCTCCTTCTCCTGCAACATATATCTGTTGTGCTGATCGCATTAAATCTACTGCAGCATCTAAAGATTTATGATCTATTGTTTTACCAATGTCTGCAATATTTTTTCCTAAGCTAAGTTGCAATTTATAAAGCACGCTTGTTGGTTCATCATTTGTATTGATAATCGTATCTACCATAGCATCTTGTTTATTAGGCATTTCTTGCGCACAAGCTATTTGAAAATCCTTAAAACCTTTAAAGCCCAAATTTCTGCAAAAGCGAACGACTGATGCACCACTTGTTTGGGTAATGGTACCTAATTCCTGTAAATTTTTATTTAGAAAAATTCTTGGTTCTTTAAAATAAACATCTGCAATTAACTTAGAAGTCTTATTCAAATTAGGATATACATCTGAAATCTTATTTGCCAAATTAAGCATAATATCACCTTTCTTCTATGTCAGCCTTCTAAAAATAATTTTCGTACTCGAATCAATAAAATCAAGCAACTTCACATACTCAGGTGAAATAAAACCAATCACATTACTACGTGCTTCAAAAGGTAAATTTGACTTAATCAGACTAACTTCACCACTATATCTTTGAGCTAATTTGTTTTGCATTGTAATAGTGCCCCTATGCCTATTTAAAGTATTACAAATTGGAATATCAGGTTTTCTAGGCAAACTTAAGCGAATCAGCTTTTCTGGCATGTCCTTTCTTACTTCAATCACTTGATCATACAGCTGTTGATATTGTGGCAATAGCGAACATTCTATGTTTAAAATATTATCTTTTTGATAATCTACAATATACTGAAGATTTTTGATTGACGCCTTGCTATCGCCAATAAACACATCATCCACATTTGCTTCATGAATTAATTCAACAGCTGCAACGTAAGGCGAAACCCCACGATGCTTTTCTACAGTTGGCAAGCCTTCATATAGTGGGAAACGTTTAAGTGCATCCCCAGGAACAAAAGCTTGAGTTCTTAAGCCATAGTCCTTTAACATCCAATTTTTACGTTTAAAATCTGTCCACCCCATCCCTGTGTCTGTATGCGGATAGAAATTATATGTTAAAGCTAATTTATCAAAATCAACCCCTGCATTTCTGGCACGATCTAAATAGTCCAGTGACACAACACTTGCATTTAATAAAATAAAGAAATTTTTTTGTAGCTTTTTGATTAAATCAAAGTCATCAAAACCATAATCTAATCTTAAAGCCTTGAATCCCTTATCTTTTAAAGCTTCAAAATCGCCTTCTTTAATTCCTAGCTTTTCCAAAGTTGCTGGAGAAACATCGGGATTTACTTCAAGCCCCAATTCATTACACAGTTCAAAGAATCGAGGTAATTTTTGATCCAGATCTGAATAATCTTCTTCTGGAATCTGAAGTGACGTAAAAATATATTTTGCTCCAGCTTGAGCTGCTTTTTTCAAATAATTTTCATCATAATCTTGAAAATATACAGATATTCCTAGCATAACATTTCCTTTCTTATAAAATAAAAGCCATTCATAGTGAATGACTTTTATTTTTAGAATCAATTATTTTCTTTCAAAACACTGCTTACATTATTTTCATGTTCTTTAAGTAATAACTCTGCCTTTTCCTTAGCTAAACCTGTTTTAGCCATTACAATTGCTAAACCAACATCTTTATCAGCATCCCTTAAAATTTTTGCTGCTTTTTCTAAGGAAACATTTGTAGTAGTTTGAATGATTCTTTCAGCACGTTCAACTAACTTTTCATTCGTTGGCAAAACATCAATCATCACATTTTGATATACCTTACCCTGGCGAATCATAATCCCTGTTGAAATCATATTCAAAATCATCTTTTGTGCAGTGCCAGCCTTCATTCTAGTAGAACCTGTAATTACTTCTGCACCAGTAACAGCTTCAATTGCAATATTTGCATATTGACCAATCAAACTGTGTTTAACACAAGCAATCGCAATAGTAGCCGCACCAACTTTTTGAGCATAATCCAGCCCACCAATTACATAAGGAGTCCTACCACTAGCTGCTAAGCCTATCACTACATCTTTTTCTGATAAATCAAGCTTTTTAAGGTCCTCAGCTGCTAATTTAGGATCATCTTCTGCTCCTTCGACAGCCACATACATTGCACCTTTACCGCCAGCAATTAAACCTATTGCACGTTCTGGTTTAATTCCATAGGTTGGGACAAGCTCCGCCGCATCTAAAACACCTAATCTTCCACTAGTTCCTGCACCAATATAGATCAATCTGCCGCCTTGTTGGTAACGTGCGGAGCCAATATCAATCGCTTGAGCAATTTCTTCATCTTGAGTTCCTACTGCTTCTGCAACTTTTTTATCCTCTTCATTGATTGTCTTTACCATATCTAATGTAGACATAGAATCAATATGCATAGTATTTTTATTTCGTTGCTCAGTAGTCAAATTTTCAAGTGACATTTATATCATTTTCTTTCTAAAAATTATTTTGTCATTGCCTTAAAGACAACTTGACCTGCCTTAACTGGTGAATCTTCTACTTTTGATACCTGATCAATATGATCCATATTAGCAATAATAGTTAAAACCACTGGGTCTTTTCCTGCCTTTTTAATTGCAGCGATATCCATTGTACCTATTTTTTCACCAGCATTAACTAGATCACCTGGTTTAACGTCAATTTCAAATGGAGCACCCTTTAATTCAACTGTATCTAATCCTAAATGCATTAAAACATCTAAGTTCCCTTTACTAGTTTTCAATGTAATTGCATGTTTAGTATTCATTACTGTATCAATTTTACCGTCTACTGGCGCAACCACTGTACCATTTGAAGGATCAATAGCAAAACCATCACCTAGCATCTTTTGTGAAAAAACGTCATCCTTTACTTCTTCAATTTTTTCTAAGTCACCTGAAACAGGAGCTTCAAAAGAAATTTCAACCTTTTCACTAGGCATATTCAAATTATCAGCATGCTTTTCAGCAGCTCTTCTTTCGGAAACTTCAGGAGTAGGATTTTCAACTTTGCCTTTAATAGCATCTTTAGGAACACCCCAGAAATAAGTTGCAACAAATCCACCAGCATATGCGGATAAAAGCCCAATACAGTATGCCCACCACATATTGTTAGCAATTAATGGAATTAAAGCAACACCTGAAGGACCGATAGCAATTGAACCAACGTGACCAAATGCGGCAACAACGGCACCACCAATACCACCACCAACACAGGCAGTAATAAATGGTCTACCTAAAGGAAGAGTAACACCATAAATTAATGGTTCACCAACTCCCAAAATACCTACAGGTAACGCACCTTTAATCAATCTTACTAAATCCTTGTTTTTACGACATTTAGCCCAAAGGGCAATTGCAGCACCAACTTGACCAGCACCAGCCATTGCCAGAATAGGAAGTAATGGTGTATAACCCATTTTTTGAATCATTGATAAATGGATCGGTGTAAGGATTTGGTGTAATCCGAGCATAACCATTGGTAAGAAGAACAACCCAAGGATGAATCCAGCAACAGGACCACCAACATCGAGCACCCAATTAATACCACCTACTAATGAATTAGAAATCCAACCAGCAATCGGCATAATTGCAAATACTGTGAATAGTCCCATAATCAGGACAGTAAAGAACGGCGTAAATATAATATCCACGGAATCTGGAATATGTTTATGGAACCATTTTTCTACATAAGACAAAAGCCATACAGCAAGTAAAACACCAATAATACCACCTTGGCCTGCTGCTAGCGGCTTACCATCTAATACATTTGGAATAGTAACCGGTGCAGCAATCCCAGGAAGCAAAACGACACCGCCGATGATACCACCTAGAGCAGGAGTAGCTCCAAATTCTTTAGCAGTATTAATACCTACATAAATGTTCAAATATGCAAACAATGCACTAGCAATCATACTGAGAATAGTAACGCCTAAGTTCCAGCTACCAGGCAACATCTTAGCCGTCAACATATTTCGAAGGATACCAGCAACACCTGAAATTAAACCAGCACCAATAAATGCAGGAATAAGTGGAATGAAGATAGCGGAAATATGGCCTAAAGCTTTACGCCACCATGTTTGTTTCAACTGTGCCTTATGTTGAGCATGTACTTCTGCAGCTTTTGCTTGAACTTCAGACTTTTCGCTCTGGTAAGTGCTGGTTGGGAATTCTTCGTTTTCTTTCACTCCCACTTGGCTAACCATATCTTGTGCAACTTTAGCATTAACCCCAGAACCTAGGACAATTTCCAACGTGTCCGCATTTACTACGCCTAAAACTCCGTCAATATCTTTCAAGCCTTGAATATCTACTTTAGAGTTATCCCGGATCTTAATTCTTAGGCGTGTCATGCAATGATACATTGACTTAACATTATTAGGTCCACCGATATTTGCATAAATCTCGCGTCCTAATTCTGAATATTTATCAGCCATCGTCTTACCCTCCTTATAGAAAATAGTTGATTTGTTTACCTCGCGACTTTTCATGTAAGCTCTTACATAGTAAGAATATTCTCTTTGAAATAAAAATTCAATATTAATTACAAAATATTGATTTTGTATTTTATATAAATTAAAAATTCATATTTTCTTTTAAAAATTATAAAATCATAAGTTCTACAAAAAAGCCACATGCTCTACTTTGCATGTGGCTCATTAACCTAATTTTTCTTCAATTTTCGATCTCGATACAGTTGATTCAACACAATTGAGACTACAATGACAATAATCGAAACAACGTAAACGGCTTTTAAACCGCCTAACAGGACCTGCCGCAGTTGCGGCACTACATTAGCAGCCAAACTTTTAGCGTTTTCTGCCGAAACAATTTTATTCATCATTTCCTGATTCAACCCAGGTCTCTTATTTAATCCATGAGCTACCATCGTGTTAAAAGCAATCCCGTAGATAGAAACCATCATTGTCTGTCCCAGATACTTCATCAGCGTATTAAACGAAGTGGCAACACCTATATCATCCTTAGGTACCAAAACCTGCGATCTCACCTGTGAAGCTGTCGTAATCGCACCAAAGGCGGTCCCATTAAAGGCAGCAATAACACAGAAGACCCAGAATGATGTGTAAATCGGCACTAAAATCAAAACCAAATCGGCCACAACTAAAACCAATAACATATAATCATATGTCTTTTTAATCCCCCAGCGGCCGAGCATTCCACCAATCAAGAATGAACCCACAATCCACATTAATGAACTAGGCGTTACAGCAAAACCGGCTAGAGATGGATTAGTACCATTAATACCTTGCATCCAGGTAGGAATGTAAAATTCAAAGCCGATTACTACGCCAGAAATCAATAACGTAATCAGGTTAATTGCAAGGAACTCCTTATCTTTTAACATAGTGAGTGGCATTATTGGATCAACTGCGCGCTTTTCTGCTCTAAAGAACATAATTATACTAATTACCACTAAAACGGCTAGAGCGGCCATTATGGCGATATTAGTGTTTGAACCTAAATCTTGTAAGAAAAACATCAAAGCTAGCAATAAAATTACTAACCAAATGGTTCCCTGCAAATCTAACTTAGACTTAGAGCTATGTTTAGGCTCTTGCAAACAAAAAATTACGAGCAAAAAGGCAATTATCCCAATTGGCACATTGATGTAGAAAACCCAGTGCCAGGATAGATGCTGAACTATAAAGCCACCTAATAGCGGTGCAATAACTGATGCTACTCCCCAAAAACCAGAGTTAAGACCTAACATTTTCGCTCTTTTTTGCAGAGCATATAAATCCGCAATAATGGTGATGGCAACTGGCTGAACCGCGCCAGAACCCAATCCCTGAATTACTCTGAATAAGATAAGCTCCACCATATTTTGTGCAAGTCCACACAGCGATGAGCCTATGACAAACAACGCAATTCCAAACAAAAAAACTGGCTTCCGCCCAATGCTATCCGCCAGTTTTCCATATAAAGGAGTTGAAACGGCCGTCATTAGCAAGAAAATTGATACAACCCAATTCATAATCTCGAGCCCATCTAGGTCAGAAACTATGGTTGGCATTGCAGTAGAAACAATTGTCCCTTCAATGGCAGTCATAAAAGTTGTCATAAAAATCGCAAGCGTGACTATAGGCACGTTTGTTTTTTTCATTCTTTTTTACTTCCTCTTTTTATTTATTGCTCATTTTTAATATAATCAAGCAAATCTTGTGTTTTATCAGTCTTTTCCCATGGCAAATCAACGTCTGTTCTACCAAAGTGACCGTATGCGGCCGTTTGTTCATAGATTGGACGACGAAGGTCAAGCATCTTAATGATACCGGCTGGACGAAGATCAAAAACATTGCGTACTGCTTCAGTTAACAAATCATCGTCAACCTTACCAGTACCCGCAGTATCAATCATAATTGAAACTGGGTGAGCTACACCAATTGCATAAGCCAATTGAACTTCACAGCGATAAGCAAGGCCGGCAGCCACAATATTTTTAGCGACATAACGAGCTGCATAACTAGCTGAACGGTCAACCTTTGTTGGATCCTTACCTGAAAATGCACCACCGCCGTGGCGAGCGTAACCACCATAGGTATCAACGATAATCTTACGACCAGTTAAACCAGAATCGCCCTTTGGACCTCCAATAACAAAACGCCCTGACGGATTAATCAAAAACTTAGTCTTTTCATCTAGGTACTTGGCCGGAATAACTTCCTTAATGACTAAATCAATCATTGCCCGATGGATTTCTTCATTAGAAACTTCTGCATCAGTTTGAGTAGAGATAACAACAGTATCCACTCTTAATGGCTTATTGTTTCCATCATATTCAACAGTAACTTGAGCCTTAGCATCCGGACGAAGCCAATCTAAAGTATGGTCTTTTCTCAAAGCAGCAACACGTCTCATTAAACGATGAGCAAGCGAAATTGGTAATGGCATGAGTTCAGGTGTCTCTTTAATCGCAAAGCCAAACATCAAACCTTGGTCACCAGCACCAATTTGATCCAATTCATCGTTATCAGACTTGTTTTCTCTAGTTTCAAGTGAGTGATCAACCCCACCGGCAATATCAGGTGATTGCTCATCGATGTCAACCATCACAGCACAGTTATTGCCATCAAAACCTAATTCTGGACGATCATAGCCGATCTTCAAAATAGTCTTCCGCACTACATCTTGAATATCAACATAAGCGTTGGTAGAAATTTCACCAAAGACAAAAACCATCCCAGTAGTTACGATTGTTTCACAAGCTACGTGTGAATTAGGATCCTTCTTTAACATCGCGTCTAAAATTGCATCAGAAATCTGATCAGCAACTTTATCCGGATGTCCTTCAGAAACTGATTCTGAAGTAAACAAACGTCTTTCCATATTAGTCCCCCTATATAGACATTAGCTATTCGGTTACAAGGCATCTTCACTAATCATAGTGAATCCTCTCAGGACTTGAACCGATAAAATAATAATTTTGCTTGTTCGTTCTTTTTGCATAAAAAAAGACTACCGCGGCGGCGGTAGTCCCGAACAATGGAGGATACAGGGCTCGAACCTGTGACCTCCTGCTTGTAAGGCAGATGCTCTCCCAGCTGAGCTAATCCTCCATTAGTGACCCGTACGGGATTTGAACCCATGTTACGGCCGTGAAAGGGCCGTGTCTTAACCACTTGACCAACGGGTCATATCTCTTAATCAAGAGCACTTTATTATAATAACTAATCATGTTTTAAAAGTCAAGAACTTTTTTTATTTATTTTTATTAGTTATTACCACCGTGATCTCTCAATCACAACGTTTATTATATTACCTGATAATCCCTAATTATGCAATAGTTATTTTAAAAAAATTTCAAATAATTTTTGATAATTCGCTTTCATCCAGTAATAATAACTAATTCCATTAGGCATTGTTTCCCTTACATCGAGAACTGGAATATTATGTTGCTCTGCTAGTTTAACCATGCCACTAACTGTACTACTTGATGCTTGAATATTATTAACAAAGAAAGCAATTTTTCTAGCTTTAATTTTGACTTGCATCTCATGAATAACTTGCGCACTCGGATCCGTTTCATTTTCTACAGCTTCTTCAAATGCCTGATTGCCAATCTTAAAATGACACCGTTCTAGTGCATAATCAAACACGGGCTCACTAACATAAACCGGTTTATCTTCACGCCCATTAATTTTAGCAGCAATTTTCTTTATACTATCAATCTTTTGCAAATAGCTTGCAGCATTAGACTTAAAATATGCTGCATGTTTTGGATCAATTTCACTTGCTGTTTTAACTAGATAATCAACATACTTTTTAGGCATGTTTAAGTTATACCAAATATGAGGATTATCCCCCTGTTTTAATCCCATCAATTGATTACCAACTTTAACCACATGAATATCATTAGCATTGGCTAAATTAGTCATCCAGTCATCATATCCTAGACCGTTGGCAATAACAATATTAGCATTAGCTACTTCTTTGGCAGAGCCAGTCGTAGGCTCAAAATCATGTGGATCTGTATCGCCGTTTTTTATAATAGCTTGTACATGACCATGTTTACCAACTATATTTTTAGCAATATCTGCATAAATATTAGTAGAAGTTACAATATTAACTCTATGCTTAGCAGTATTCTCTTCTCCCTTTGTCGAACAAGCGGAAAATGTTATAGCTAATAGAGATATTAAAAATAGAAATGGAATTAGTTTTCGTAGCTTCACGATATTTCCTCCCTTTCTCCATTATATATGAAAAATTAGGTAGAAAAAAAGGAACTATGTTAACATAGTTCCAATTCATATATATTTACGGAATGTGAGGGATTTGAACCCTCGATACAGGTATAAGCCCGTATACATGATTTCCAATCATGCTCCTTAAGCCGCTCGGACAACATTCCATACAAAGTACTCCGGCTGTCAGACTCGAACTGACGACATCTTGATTAACAGTCAAGCGCTCTACCAACTGAGCTAAGCCGGAATATTAAAAAAGAGCACGGCAGCTTCCTTTCCTCGCAGGCAGTTGCCCACCAACTACTTTCGGCGT
>NZ_PCZI01000049.1:0-1509 GCF_002554085.1 Lactobacillus sp. UMNPBX1 | reverse complement strand
GGTTCAGTATAAATTCTTGTGTAAACGGCTGTGAGATTTAGGATGCCTTTCGGGATATTTCCATTAATCGCAGAAAGAAGTATTCATCATCTGGATACCCATAACCCTTACGTCTCTCAGTCTTGATCTTATTGTTGATACCCTCAAGTTTGCCAGTTGATATCCCGTATTTGGCGAACGTGTAGATCCCTCTCAAATGGTTATTTAAGAGACGCGCAAACCAAATAAAGTGGCTATTCTCAGTTGCCTTGCAGATGTCTATGATCCCTTCAAGTCTAACGCACATTTCCACCTCGTCATGTGAGTTGTATGCCTGGTCTAGCAAGTCTTTGACGAGGTCTATTGTGAAGAAGAGCTTGTTTTCTTCCAACAGCTCGTCATACCATGCTTCATTACCGCCATAAGCCTTTATTTCTGGTGTATTGAATATTTCACCAGCAGTAGACACTAGCTTGCCTTGACGGGCATCCTCGTCCTTCTGAACTAATGTGGACCTCTTAGACATCAAGATGTAACGTGAGTTCTTAAGCAACTTAGCAGCCTCTGGAGAGCCTTCTTCAGCCAGCCGTCTTTGTTCATCCTTTCTGATCTCTGAAACCACTTTATCGTTGAAATTCTTGATAATGTGGAAGCGATCATAGACGATGTCTAGCTTGGGATAGCGCCCTTTAAAAGCTTCTTCGAAGTCTGAATTCATGTCGCAAGCCACCGCCTCAACTTTTGACATCCACTCATCGCCAACATGATCCATAAACTCGAAAACAACGGCTTTCTTCTTGCCATGGGCTAAGTAGAGAATATACCCTGTTTCCCAGTCTATGATTGCGGTGGCGTACTTATGGCCATCGTGGAGCTTAAACTCATCAATGGCTAAGTATTTTGCCTGCCTTTCAGGTTTTATGAGTGTCTTGCCATCAGTTGTAAATTTAGACAGTAGAAGAGACTTGTGAATTGACTTTACAGTCATCTTGTCCAAGCCAGTAAGCCAAGCCACTGCCTTTAGAGTAAGGCCATAGCTTAACAGTTTCTCAGTGTATTCTTTTAAAGGTTTGGTGATGCGATAACCATCAGCTTTAAAAGGGATAGACTGGCTTCTAGTGTTGAATTGGCAATCAATGTTAAGACAACGAAAACGTGCATAGGACACTCTGATATTGGTGTGTACTCCACCAATAGCGACGTGCTTAAGGGTAGATTCTAAAGACCCATTTTTAACTAGTTTTCTTGAGCAATTAGGACAGAAGGTATCACCACGCTCATCTAGCTTTCCTACAAAGGTTAATCCACCTTCATTTTGAATTGGCTCGCCAACTTGAATAAAGTCGGTAAGACCAGAATTAAAGGATAAGACACCTTTGTTAGGCATAACATCTTGAGTAGTAACTGACAGTTCTGTATAATTCATAGTAAGAAGGGCTCCCCATGTTTTTGTCGTTATTAACATTGTAAGGGACAACCCTTCTTTTTTTGTTATCTAATTTCTATTTACACAAGAATTTATACTGAACC
>NZ_PCZI01000048.1:0-1597 GCF_002554085.1 Lactobacillus sp. UMNPBX1 | reverse complement strand
CTAAGTGTATAATTTTTTGCGGTAAGTTGAATAAATAATTAAAAAGCTCAAGTCCTTTGAATTTGGACTTGAGCTAAAACAAAAAGACCAGTAGTCTGATGTTAAGAACAAAAACACATTAGAAGCTGGTCTTTTATGGAATCTATTATAACTGATATCGTGAAAATTATTAAGTCTGAAAATAATGTTATTGCTCGTGAAAAGGCATTAATGTGCTATTTCTTTAATCTAATTAGAGAATTAATGAAACTAGCGCTAGAAGAAGTTGATGCTGGTTTAGTTGAGGAGACTAAAAAGCAAGGCTATCAGATTGAAAAGAGAAATAAGCGTTCAGTTGTAACTGTCTTTGGAGAGATTAGCTATTGGCGCAGGAGATATATTTGTCCAGGCAAAAAGGCTAAATACCCGCTGGATGAGCTGATGGGCTATGACAAGTATAAGCGTTATAGTGTTTTAGCAGTGAAGGATGTTTTACAGGTTAGTGCTGTGGCAACTTACCGTAACACTGCTTTGGCAGTTAATACCCTTTCTTGTTTTAACATTAGTCATAGTCAAGTTGGCAAACTGATAGTTCAAGCAGGCAAACTGATTAAAAACCAACAACAGTCGGAAGAAAGATACGATGGCATTACCCCAAGGAAAAAGGTGCCAGTACTTTATCTTGAAGGCGATGGTGTTGTGATTAAGGGCACCAAGAAACGGCTAGAGTTTCATCGCTATCAAGTCTGTGAGGATATTATTAATTTAAGCCAAAAGCGCAGGAAGAGAGTTCAGGCCAAAGAGTTTGTTTCTTTAAGCCGCTTGGATGCTTTGCAAGAAATTAAAACCTATTTAGCTAATACCTATGACTTAAGCGATACTTTAATCATCAGTAATGCCGATGGCGGTGCCGGTTATGCCAAGAAAGATTTTGATGAAATAGTTGGTTATTGCCGGCAGCACGAACACTTCTTGGATGTCTTTCACTTGAATAAAAAAATTAAGGACCGTCTAAGCTTTATGCCAGCTATGCAAGGCAAATTGATCAGCGCAGTTGAGTTTAAATATGACCGTCACTTAACTGATGTAATTTTAGACACGATTGAAAGCAATCTGATTGATGAACTGAATACGCCAGAAAATCATGAAAACCTAAAGCTTCTGCGCAGCTATCTTCATCGTCGCTGGGCGGATATAAAACCATTCAAAATGCGTCATTTGTCGGTAATTAAAGCAATTGGCTGCTGTGAAAGCAATCATCGCAAATATACCTATCGCGTCAAAGGGCAAGGAAAATACTGGTCAGAAGATGGTGCCGAAGGAATCTTGCGTGTACTGACTTGTATCAAAAACAATGAACTGGAATACTGGCTTAGCAGTGAGTTCGCTGGTGGACAGCTGGATATTGGTGATCAGGAAGAATTGAAAGGTGCAGTTCGTGCTAGTCTAAGAAAGATGCATGAAACCCATCTGGGCATTCATCATGGAATAATTGAAAGTTTAACGGCAGGTCATAGCTATTTGAATGATTTCGGTAGGAAAATAAATCAGATAAATATTTAAGAAATTAAGGTTAGACTAATGGTTCACAACCTACCGCAAAAATATTGACACTTAC
>NZ_PCZI01000047.1:0-1741 GCF_002554085.1 Lactobacillus sp. UMNPBX1 | reverse complement strand
GGTTTAGGGCACTTTCTCAGAGGACTTGAGTTTGATTGCTCTGGGAAGTTAGCAGTAATTGAAAAATATCAAAAGAAGATAATTAAAAAAGCAAAAAAAGAAGTAAAAAGTTTAAGAGCTAGTAATAATAAAATAATTGATGCATTAAAAACGGCATCTAATTATAATCACATTTATTTGGTAAATAATTCTAATGATTATCATTATGCTGATGGCTATTCTGAAGAGATAAAAATGGCAGGTGTGATAGAAGCATATGCTTATCCTCTTAAGCGCATACTTCAATTAATAAGATCTAAGTCTCCAAATGATCATGAAATTTTTGAATTACGTGTGTTTGTTGATCAACAGACATATTTGAGTTCCAGAGAGCAGTTAATTGAAATTTTTAAATTTTTGATTAAAGATTTTTTAGATGAACAGGATTTTATAGGAACTTATAGTGTAAAGTTTGTCGACTCTAAAAAATATATTGGCGTTCAAATAGCAGATATGTTAGCTGGAGCAGCACGGCGTAAACTTTTAACTAACGCGAGTGTTTTGTATTATTCCATTGATAATGAGTATGATTGTCGTAAAGATGAAAGCTTCTTAAAATGTTTCGGATTATTGAATTTATGGCGAGAACAATGTGTTCAAGATTCTAAAAGTTTGTCATTTTTACAGAAAAAAATCACTTTTTTGACTAGAGAAATCGAAAAAATTGTATATAATGAAGAATCATTATATTACGTTACACCAATTATCAATTCAGCTCGTCTTTTAAATAAGACATTAAGCAAAGATTTTAAAAACTTTCAAATTTTGGGTAGAAAAATTGGTAGCGAGAAAAAGCGTCGTAACTTTTTCATTATTTTTTTGAATAATTTAACAAAGGTAAGGCAAAATGTGGACAAAATATAAGTTAGAAATGTGAAAACAGTAATGGATCAAATCGAGCAATTAATGGATAAAATTGCTGAACGAAAATTATATTTGAATGATAAAAACCTTGAGCAATCTATCTGGATTCTTTTAGATAATTTAAATTTATTAAAATTACTTTTAGTTGCTGAAACTGATTATAGTCATTTTTTTATAAAGTTGCGAAAGTTAAATGAAAAATTTAAAGGTATTTCTAAACCATATCATCATATGTCTAAAAAAACACATACTGTTAATCAAATGAGAAGAGCAATTAATGCTGTGATTGATAATATAGTTGGTGCAAACAATATGAAACTGAAGGATTTGCATGATGATCAGATTATTCAGATATATGTTGAAGCCAGTGCGCTAAATCAAAATTGGTTAAAGCTTACTGGTAACGAGGGGGTAAGGCATCGAAAACGAAAAAAATCAGTCGGAGTTTATTCAATTGAGTTTGGATATTTAGACATTGCTTACATGTGTTGAAAAATGGATCTTCTTAAAAGTAATGAAAAATGTTATGATTTGAATTGAGGATCATTGATATAATGGGATTTGTTTAGTATTCTCCACGTGTGTGGAGGTGATCCCTGTCCAAACCTTCTACAATTCGTTGTATTTTGGTATTCTCCACGTGTGTGGAGGTGATCCCGGCTTATGGCATCAGTCATGGCTTTTGACGTTGTATTCTCCACGTGTGTGGAGGTGATCCTTCTTCGATTTGTATAAATATAGAAATTTGTCGGTATTCTCCCCGTATGTTGGAAGCATTTTAAACTAAGTGTATAATTTTTTGCGGTAAGTTGAATAAATAATTAAAAAGCTCAAGTCC
>NZ_PCZI01000046.1:0-2054 GCF_002554085.1 Lactobacillus sp. UMNPBX1 | reverse complement strand
TTTGAGGTACTACCCTCAAAACTAAACAAAGTTTCTCAGTGTGCTTCCGCTTGCTCTGGATACTTCTCTTAGCATTCCTGCTCTCCATATCCTTCGCTTCCTTAGAAAGGAGGTGATCCAGCCGCAGGTTCTCCTACGGCTACCTTGTTACGACTTCACCCCAGTCATCTGCCCTGCCTTAGACGGCTCCTTCCCGAAGGTTAGGCCACCGGCTTTGGGCATTGCAGACTCCCATGGTGTGACGGGCGGTGTGTACAAGGCCCGGGAACGTATTCACCGCGGCGTGCTGATCCGCGATTACTAGCGATTCCAGCTTCGTGCAGTCGAGTTGCAGACTGCAGTCCGAACTGAGAACAGCTTTCAGAGATTCGCTTGCCTTCGCAGGCTCGCTTCTCGTTGTACTGCCCATTGTAGCACGTGTGTAGCCCAGGTCATAAGGGGCATGATGACTTGACGTCATCCCCACCTTCCTCCGGTTTGTCACCGGCAGTCTCATTAGAGTGCCCAACTTAATGCTGGCAACTAATAACAAGGGTTGCGCTCGTTGCGGGACTTAACCCAACATCTCACGACACGAGCTGACGACAGCCATGCACCACCTGTCTTAGCGTCCCCGAAGGGAACTTTGTATCTCTACAAATGGCACTAGATGTCAAGACCTGGTAAGGTTCTTCGCGTTGCTTCGAATTAAACCACATGCTCCACCGCTTGTGCGGGCCCCCGTCAATTCCTTTGAGTTTCAACCTTGCGGTCGTACTCCCCAGGCGGAGTGCTTAATGCGTTAGCTGCAGCACTGAGAGGCGGAAACCTCCCAACACTTAGCACTCATCGTTTACGGCATGGACTACCAGGGTATCTAATCCTGTTCGCTACCCATGCTTTCGAGCCTCAGCGTCAGTTGCAGACCAGAGAGCCGCCTTCGCCACTGGTGTTCTTCCATATATCTACGCATTCCACCGCTACACATGGAGTTCCACTCTCCTCTTCTGCACTCAAGAAAAACAGTTTCCGATGCAGTTCCTCGGTTAAGCCGAGGGCTTTCACATCAGACTTATTCTTCCGCCTGCGCTCGCTTTACGCCCAATAAATCCGGACAACGCTTGCCACCTACGTATTACCGCGGCTGCTGGCACGTAGTTAGCCGTGACTTTCTGGTTGATTACCGTCAAATAAAGGCCAGTTACTACCTCTATCCTTCTTCACCAACAACAGAGCTTTACGATCCGAAAACCTTCTTCACTCACGCGGCGTTGCTCCATCAGACTTGCGTCCATTGTGGAAGATTCCCTACTGCTGCCTCCCGTAGGAGTTTGGGCCGTGTCTCAGTCCCAATGTGGCCGATCAGTCTCTCAACTCGGCTATGCATCATCGCCTTGGTAAGCCTTTACCTTACCAACTAGCTAATGCACCGCGGGGCCATCCCATAGCGACAGCTTACGCCGCCTTTTAAAAGCTGATCATGCGATCTGCTTTCTTATCCGGTATTAGCACCTGTTTCCAAGTGGTATCCCAGACTATGGGGCAGGTTCCCCACGTGTTACTCACCCATCCGCCGCTCGCTTTCCTAACGTCATTACCGAAGTAAATCTGTTAGTTCCGCTCGCTCGACTTGCATGTATTAGGCACGCCGCCAGCGTTCGTCCTGAGCCAGGATCAAACTCTCATTTTAAAAAGTTTGAATGATTGCTCATTCCTTATTTAAGATCTTTGTCTCAAATTTATTGCTTGCGAATTGACTTCGCTTCTTGTTTGGGTTTTTACACCCGCACACTTTTAGCGAAACTTTGTTCAGTTTTCAAAGTACTACCTCTGTCTTGCTTTTTGTAAAGCAGACAGCTTTTATATTTTATCAAACCATCATTTCTTTGTCAAGAACTTTTTTGATTTGTTTTTTTTCGTCTTGCTCAAGCTTTTTCCGCTTTCGCCTGACGACATTTAAATATATTACCAGCTTATTTACTTCTTTGCAAGTACTTTTTTCTTTTTATTTGTTTTCTTTCCTTACATGTCTGTTTTTAAGCTCTCGTCGCATCTCTCGAAGCGACTTTATTAAT
>NZ_PCZI01000045.1:0-2086 GCF_002554085.1 Lactobacillus sp. UMNPBX1 | reverse complement strand
TTTTTATGTCTAGAATTATGTATTTAAAAGAAGCTGCTGCCTATCTTGGCAAAGCGCCGTTCACTCTTCAAAGCTGGGATCGAGCTGGGAAATTAAAAGCTCATCGAACAGCTAACAACAGACGATTTTACTATCAATCAGAGCTTGATCAGTATTTAGGCCTTGATCATAACGAGCCCATTGATAAGCGCAAAATTGTGGCTTACGCGCGGGTATCTTCCAATGGGCAAAAAGACGATTTAAAAGATCAAGTTGCTTTTTTAAGGCAATTCTTGAATGCTAGAGGCATTATCGCCGATGAATATATCTCAGATATTGGATCGGGCTTAAACTATAAACGTCCTAAATGGCTTAAGTTGATCAAAGACATCGATGCAAATCAGATTAAAGAGATCTACGTTACTTATGAAGATCGCTTTATCCGTTTTGGCTTTAAGTTCTTTCAAGAATTTTGTGCTTGGCATGACTGTAAGATAATCGTCTTAAACAATGAGGATACTTCGCCAGATAAGGAGCTAGTGGAAGACTTAATTAGCGTTATTCATGTTTTTTCATGCCGTCTTTATGGACTGAGAAGGTATAAAAACAAAATAAAGAACGATCCTAATTTAAAAGAATAAGCGATGCATCTATAAAAGGAGGTGGATAAAATGCCAGAATACTATATAAAAACCAAATCCTATGAGCTGTTTCCCAACAAACAGATGAAGGCTGTTTTTGATCGCAATTGCGATTATCGG
This sequence comes from Lactobacillus sp. UMNPBX1, assembly GCF_002554085.1. NCBI lineage: Bacteria > Bacillati > Bacillota > Bacilli > Lactobacillales > Lactobacillaceae > Lactobacillus > Lactobacillus sp. UMNPBX1. The sequence goes on along the minus strand of NZ_PCZI01000045.1, from coordinate 1,346 downwards.
AGATTCTGCTGGAATGAAGCCTTGGCTTTGTGGAATGACGAATACGACATTAGGCAGCTGATGCTTGATAAAGAGATCAAAGCTGAACTGCGAAAGGCCAAGAGTCAACGCAAATTTACTGCCGAACAAGAAGAAATGCTTGCCAGCTATCCTTCGCCTAATTGGAAAGCCATCAGGAATAAACTAGTGGCAGAAAAAGAAGACTGGCAATTTAGCTATTCAGCCCATCTATTGCAGCTAGCCGTACAGGATTTGGGCAAAGCCTGGCAAAATTTTTTCAATAAGGCTCAAAAAGATTGGGGCAAGCCTAAATTTAAATCTAAGCGGGCTCCCAAGCAAGGCTTCAAGAGCGACCAAGCTAGAATTGTTAATGGCAAGCTGGTTTTGGAAAAGCCTCAAGGGTTGAAAGCAAATTGGCAACCAATAAAATTGTCAGAAAAGCCTTTTGATTATCCTACAGGAACAATGTCTTTCTATCGAGTAAGGGATAGGTATTATGTGGCAATTCCATATAAGATCCCCAAAGATAGGTTCGAAATCAAAAAGAAAACAGGCAAAGCGACCGGGGTAGATATAAACGTAGGCCATTTCAATTATGAAGATGGTCAGCTTTTGATTATTCCTAAGTCTTTGACCAAAACATACAGCAAAATAAAGCATTATCAAAAGCAGCTGGCAAAGAAGCGAACAGTCAACGGTAGAATTAAAGGTGCGCAAAGCAAGAAATACTTGAAGACGAGAATCAAGCTTCAGGCATCCTATCAGCGTGCCCAAAACATTCAAACAGATTTAATGCATAAATTTACTACTGAACTGGTAAACAATTACGATCAAATAGCGATTGAAGATCTGGGAGTCAAAGGCATGCTTATGAGCCATGTGGCTTCAAAAGGCATGCATCGAAGCATGTTTGGCTTGTTTAGAAAGCTTTTAACATATAAATGCGAATGGTATGGTAAAGAACTGATTATTGCCAACAAGCTATATCCATCAACGCAAAGATGCGCAGCATGCGGCTTGGTCAAAAAAGGCGATGAAAAGATCACGCTGCAGGGCAATAAGAAGCATGGCACCAAGCACAACGAGTTTGTCTGTTATAATCCTAGCTGTCCTAATTACAATAAAAAGGTTGATCGCGACGAAAATGCCATGGCCAACCTAACGCTGCTAGTAAAGCATCCAGAGTTAAATCGAGCCTTATAAGATAATTGCGGGCGAGGCTACGTCCGAAAAAATGCCAAAAGAGATAGTCAATGCGATTACTTCTAAATTGAAATATCGGAATACTAGCGTAGACGTTGGTAAGAGAAATGGAAAGCACGAATAGTCCAAAATGTATGAAAATA
>NZ_PCZI01000044.1:0-2139 GCF_002554085.1 Lactobacillus sp. UMNPBX1 | reverse complement strand
ATTCTGGATTCGGAAACCCTTGAAGCTTATTTACCGTGGCAAGAGAAGATCCAGAAGAATTGTAAATAAAAGAACTTAAATAACCGTCTCAGTATAACAGTAACTGGGACGGTTTTTAAGTACACTATTTTATTTGACGCTTACACAAAAACGTGCTGTTTATTCCGAAAAAACAGCACGTTTTTGTTAATTATTCATTTCTTTTAGAAGGGTGATCAAAGACTTACATACGCGTTCAGCCTTAGGTTCTGGTAATTTTCTTAATTCGTTAATAACTTTTTTCATGAAAACGGGTGTATTGTTATCATGAATTTTTTCAGGCTTGATTTTTTTAGCACGATAGGCATTGTTAATGATATCGGGTGTAGTAGTATTCAAAGCTTTGGCAATAGAATCAAGCTTCTGAATACTAATGTTTTGGTCCTTAGTCCTTTCCACACGTGAAATAAAATTTACAGAAAGATCACTTAGCTCAGCCAAATCTTCCTGTGTTAGTTTCTGTTCACGTCTTCTACGAGAAATTTCTTCTCCTAAATTAATATTCACAAGCATTCGATCCTTTCAAGTAACTTATAGTCTATTATAGCCTATATAAAATTATGTAAAAAATGAATAGACTATTTTAATATTCTCAACATACACTTATATTAAATAATAAGAAATTATATTTGTTTATAAATGTACATTTTTAGCGTAATCAGTGCTATTAGGCACTACAGTTTATAGTATAGTCTTAAATTGAATACTTTTATTGTTAAAATAGAAATGAAATAAAAGCTTAAAAAAATATACTAATTATTAAGTTTTTAAGCTTATAATGTATACAAGGATATAAAAATAGATTGGGGATTTGATGAGTTTAAAAGAGGTTTTAAATAGTAATCGGCCTGCAGAGTCACGACAATTAGCGTGTGCGTTAACTTTTTGTGGGGGATTTATTGATGCATATACATATATCCAGAGAGGACATACGCTTTCCGCTGGACAAACAGGAAACGTTATCTTTTTTAGTTCAGCATTAGCTGATCATAATGTTCCTGGAATGATTAATCGAGCTAGTACGTTTATTGCTTTTTCTTTAGGATTGCTATTAGTAGGACTTTTTCATAAATATGTGAAAAGTCATTATTGGAGAGTATTTTGCTTATTTCCAATTTTAGCGATTTGTATTGTAGTGGGCTTTTTGCCTAAAAGTGTTCCTAATTATTATATTGTGCCTGCTATTGCGTTTGGATTGGCTATTCAAAACGCATCTTTCAGCAAAATTGAAGGCATGGGTTATAACAATGCATTTACAACTGGAAATTTAAAAAAATCGGTTGTTGCATGGAGTGCATTTTTCTTTGGTGAAGACAAAAGTAAACATACAGCTGCCGTTAATTATATGATGTTAACAATTGCATTTGCAGTTGGAGCAATAATTTCAGCTTTACTGCAAAAATTATTGGTATTAAAAACTATTTGGATTGCAGTCATTTTTTTAACGACGATTAATTTAGTTTATATCATTGCATTGAGACGAAATAAAAAAATTGATTTTTCAAAATGATTTTAAAAGCACTTGTCATAATTGGCAAGTGTTTTTTTGAAGAGGTTGTGAGTGAGAAGAAAGCGACCAATCTTAAAAATAATAATTTTATCAGTGTGCGTATAATTCATATTATGTAAAGCCAGATTAAAAAAAACAATCCATTTAATAATAGAAGTCATAATTAATTTAATTGTTTCAGCAAATAAGTCTTATTTTGGATTTGTTAACTCGAATTCAGGTTATTTATTTTTTCAAAAAATGAATTTTGCTTTTTTAATTTTTGTTTTTACTTCATTTATTCTGACTATGATAAGAAAATCAACTCTCGATAAATTTTTACATGCTGAGATCGCAATTCTATGACCAAGTTCATTTATTTTGATCAATAGTTGCTTTATAGTTTAATAGTTAGTTGTTCATTTGTATGAACCAGTTTTTAAAAGTAATGGTTTTATTGATGGTTGGAATTATAGTTTTTCATCAAGTTAATCAAGCTAGATAAAATTACTTTTATGGCTAAGAGTAAATCAATGGTATCCTAGATATTCTTGAGATAATTTTTTAGATGATTAGTTATCTGTATATTTTATGGCTAAAAGTCTGAATTG
>NZ_PCZI01000043.1:0-2148 GCF_002554085.1 Lactobacillus sp. UMNPBX1 | reverse complement strand
TCTGGATCTTCTCTTGCCACGGTAAATAAGCTTCAAGGGTTTCCGAATCCAGAATCTCTTCATTCGGTAATTTCTGAAGCAAATAATTCAAGTACTTTTCAGGATCAAGGCCATTTCTCTTGGCAGTTTCAATTAAGCTTAGAATAAAGCCACTTGCAGTAGCACCCTCAAAACTTTGAGAAAATAACCAATTCTTCCGGCCCATGACGAGTGATTTTACAGCGCGTTCGGCCTTATTGTTAGATAATTCTAAATTGCCATCAAGCAAGACATGCTCAAAAGTAGCTTGATGCTTGAGGGTATAATTAATGGCTCTTCCCAATTTAGAGCCTGGCAAAACGGTGATTTTATTTTTCTCACACCAGTTGAAGAACTCTTGCATTAGAGGCTTGAGCTTTGCTTGTCTTAGCTGGTAACGTTCTTGTTTGCTCAAATTCTCCCAGGTTTGTTCTAAGTAAAACATGCGATTGCAGTAGTTGAGTCCTTTTTGGGCAAGGGACTTTCCAGAAGCCTGTTGTGGTACGGCTTCGTGAAACTTTCTTCTAACATGAGCCCAGCAGCCAACTAAAGTTGCTTTCGGCAATTGCTCATAAGCCTGCCACATATCACAGTGCAAATAACCGGGATAGTTTCCTAAAAAGTTTAAGGCAACCTTGCCACTCCGGGAAGGATCATGATGATAGAGTGTAATCCCGTATTGATCATGTTTGCCTGAAAGGAAGACCCAATAGTAAGTCTTGATTGTTTTACTTTCTAAGACTGTGTAATAAGTTTCATCGGCATGTAAAATTGGCCGCATTAACAGCTTTTGCTTAAGCAGATCATACACTGGTTTAAAGTAGTATTGACTGCTTTTCAAATCCCAATAATTTAACATCTGTCTTGAAACTTTTAGTCCCATCTTCTTCCAGTCGCTTTCTTGGCGATAGTCCGGCACCTTCATTTCATATTTTTGATAGAGTGAATGAGCGATGAGTGAAGCTGAACCTAGACCATGGTTTAGGGGAGCTTTAGGTACTGCAGCTTTAATGATCTTGTCGCTAAGATTTCTTTGACTGCAATATTTACATTTGTAAGCATGTTGGATATGGTCTAGCCTTTTAAGTTGAGCTGGGATAAACAATAATTCTTGGCGAACTGACTGCTTGCCTATCTCAATCAGTTCATGATGACAATCAGGACAATGCTTGTCGCCTAATTCATGGTGAACCTCTTCAGCTGGAAGGGCAGCTAGTAAGTCAGCACGCTTTCGTTTGTGAGCTTGTCTTTTATAAGTAATAGTCTGAACGGCGGCGTCGGGGACGTTCTCCGTCATCTTGAGCATCAGGTTCATCAAAGAGACTTGTTTGTCCATTTAAAGGCATTTGTTCTGAAGATTTGCCATAACGTTTTTGCGTTAAGTAAGCCACTTGTTCACGGAGGAGCTTGATTTCATCAGTTAAGTTTTGAATAGTAGTTGCTTGTTGTGCAATAATCTTTTCCAAATTTTCTTGTGACATGAGTTAAACTTCCTCCTAAATTTATTAGTTAAAAGAATATCAAAAAAGCGTGCGATGTCAAGTGTTAGTAGAATTCGCACGCTTTCGTGTTCTTTATTTTTGGATTGATTGCGAAGCCCTTCATTAGCCAGTCGACCTGCTCAGAAGATAAAGCTTGAACTTCATTTTGATTCCTGGGCCAGTTCAATTTTCCATTTTCAAATCTTTTGTATAACAGCCAAAAACCTTGTCCGTCCCAATAAAGGGCTTTGAAGCGGTCCTTGCTTCCGCCGCAAAAGAGGAAGACTTTGCCGCTAAAAGGATCAAGTTCAAACTGTTCTTTGACTAAAGTTGCTAGTCCATCAATGCCTTTACGCAGATCCGTCTTGCCGCAAACGATATAGACTTGCCCTAAGTCACTGAGCTTAATCATGGCAAGACTTTCTCAAGCAGCTTATTCATAATTTCAGTATCTAAACTACTGTAGAAGTTCAGTTCTAAGTCATTCTTCTTTAAACTAAGCAACAGATTATTGCGTGGTGGACGAGCCTTCTTAGGTTTAGAAGAGTGGCCAAGTGCCACAATGGGTTGTTGTTTTTCGATCATATTCTTAACCTCCATTAAATTGATGAGATTAGAATACCTGAAAAATGAAGGCTAAAACAGATAC
>NZ_PCZI01000042.1:0-2170 GCF_002554085.1 Lactobacillus sp. UMNPBX1 | reverse complement strand
CTGCTAACTTCCCAGAGCAATCAAACTCAAGTCCTCTGAGAAAGTGCCCTAAACCCGCAAAAATACTGTATTTTTAGCACATCTTTGCTTGCATTGATGTGCTTTTCTATGTTATAATTTGAGTATGATATCATACTCAACAAAGGAGGCCATCATGTACTACAACTGCCTGGTTAATATTCCTAAGAATACTGGTAAAATTTCCAGAAATAAACGGGGTAAGACTACCTACATCGAATACACTTATGCTAGAGAGTACCTTCCCGAGAAGAAATACAACGTCGCCAGAAGAACGACCATTGGGAAAGCTGACCCTGATCATCCGGGAATGATGTTCCCTAACCCCAACTTCGAAAAATTCTTCCCTGATGTTGAGATTCCCGCCGAAGGAACGGCGGCTGAACCGGTCAATGAATCCAGAAGCAGCTGTATCCGAATTGGTGCCTTCTCCGTAGTCAGACGAATTATTGAAGACTACAAGCTCGCTGAACACTTGAAGCGCTGGGATGATCGGGGGAAAGGACTGCTCCTTGACCTGGCCGCGTACTCAGTTATCGCAGAAAGCAACGTGGCTCAGCACTTCCCGGATTATGCCTACAACCATCCATTGATGACGCCACAGAACAAGATCTACAGTGACTCTACAATCTCGCGCTTCATTCGCGAGATCGATGACAATGACAGGGTCGACTTCTTGAACAGCTGGAACGCCACCCACGACAAGAACGAGAAAATCTACGTTTCCTATGACTCCACCAACAAGAACTGCAAGGCTGGAGATATTGAGATGGCGGAATACGGTCACCCTAAGAATGACGTTGGCGCGCCAATCATTAACTACTCGATTGCTTACGATATGACCAATGAGAAGCCCCTGCTTTACGAGAGCTACCCGGGCAGTATCGTGGATGTCTCGCAGCTGAAATACATGCTGGAGAAGATTCGCGGCTACGGCTATAAGAAGATAGGTTTCATCCTTGATCGTGGATACTTCAGTAAGGCTAACATCCAATTCATGGACTCGTGCGACTATGATTTCGTGATGATGGTTAAAGGCAGGGCCTCCTTTGTACACGGCTTGATCATGGAGCACATGGGCGAATTCGAATCAAAGAGAGCCTGCTCCATCAAGGCTTACCGGACTTATGGCATGACGGTTAAAGCCAAGCTGTACGCGGATGACGACACTGACCGCTATTTCCACATCTACTACAAGGCCAAGAAGCAGGCTAGCGAGCGGGCTAGACTGGAAGCTGATCTGGACAGAATGGAAGCCGAGATGGACAAGATAAAAGGCAGAGAATACAAGCTTCCAAAGCGATACGAGCACTACTTCAAGCTCACCTACCACAAAGACAAGTTCTATGGCTACAAGGAACGGGAAGATGTAATCGAGCGAGAGCTGCAGCTGTGCGGCTATTTCGCGATCGTGACCTCCGAAAAGATGACAGCCTCTGAAGCCTTGAACCTTTACAAGAGCCGCGATATCTCAGAGAAGCTGTTTGGCAGTGATAAGACCTTCCTTGGCAATCGCTCATTCAGAGTCGCAAGCAGTCAAGCAGCCGAAGCCAAGATCTTCATTCAATTCATCGCTTTGATAATCCGTGCAAGAATCTACACGCTTTTGAGAAAGCGCAAAGCCGAAATGCCGGGCAAGCCTAACTACCTGAGCGTACCTTCGGCATTGAAAGAGCTCGAAAAGATTGAGCTGATACGCCAGCCGAATGGCAACTATAAGCTCGATCACGCAGTCACGGCTACCCAGAAAGTAATACTAGGCGCCTTTGGACTGGACGAAGAATGGATCAAGGCGCAGGCAAGACTGATTGGAAAAGACATTCAGAACGCCGCAATGCCAGAAGAACAGAAAGACGATGACGAAGATGCCGAGAACGAAGAGTATTAAGACAATTGAAGCCGAGATCTCCCAAACAGAAGAACAACTCCAGCGCCTTAAAGAGCGCTGCGATAAAGCGTCACGGAAGCTTGATGCTCTCTATGAACTCAAGAAGCACCGGGAGCAGGAGGAATTACTAAAAGCTATTGATAAAAGTACCCGAACCAAAGCTGAGATCCTCGCGTTTCTGGAAAGTCATGCATAAAAGAAATACGGCTGGCAGAAAATCTGTCAGCCGTATGGTTTGAGTTGTAAAATCCTGGGAAATTAGCA
>NZ_PCZI01000041.1:0-2338 GCF_002554085.1 Lactobacillus sp. UMNPBX1 | reverse complement strand
ATTCTGGATTCGGAAACCCTTGAAGCTTATTTACCGTGGCAAGAGAAGATCCAGATAAATTGTAAATAAAAGAACTTAAATAACCGTCTCAGTATAACAGTAACTAGGACGGTTTTTAAGTACACTATTTTATTTGACGCTTACGATTTTTTACGTTTGTAAGTAAGAAGTAAAAAAACTGTCATCGCCTTTAACTTTTATGAAATATTTTAATGAAATAATGAAAATAGCAGTTATATAAGGGAAGGTGATAAACGTGAAAAATAAACTCATTATATTTATGACAACTGCGCTATTTATGTTAGCTATTATTGTAATGGGTCAAAATAGAGTAGATGCTGCATCCTGGGGAGCTAAGAACTTATTTACTACGCCAAAGAAAACTCGCGGAACATGGTACTATAAGCATGAAGGCAAAATCAAGAAGCTTAAAATCGCAACGCATACATTTAATAAAATCAAATTGTATAAAATGTTGAGCAGTAATAAAGCAATTAAGTGGACTAAAAAATTAGCTAAGGCTGATAAGAAATCAGGATATAAATTAGCTCAAAAGGTTGGTATTTCTCAGTATGAAGCTACTGATTTTAAATTTCATAAAACACCAGGTTTTGCTGCTAATGGCTGGCTATCTAGCGATAGAGCAGATTCAGGACACACTTATGTTGCTATAAAGAAAAAAGATAAAAGTAATAATGATAAAGTAGATGCACTGAGAGTAGGAAATGGAGCAGATAATTCATTTTTATATTATTGCTATAAGAGCAAAAAATTAGTCAAATAGGTTATAATAATTTTATTGATTATTCAATCACATTTTTATATTTTGCACTGAAATCTTAATTCAGTGCTTTTTTCATGAGGATTAGACTAAATAAGATGATAATACGCCAGCGAAAAAATTATTTAACTTCTCAATTTTTATCTAAGATTAGTGCAGATGGAACTTTGAATATTGAAAGTTTGATTGTTCTGACTTGCGCAATTTTTATTGCAAGTGTTGGATTAAATGTTAATTCAACAGCTACTATTATTGGTGCAATGTTAATTTCACCTTTGATGGGACCGCTGCTAGCAATTGGCACAGGCCTTGCTTTATATGATGTTACTTTGCTGCGTAAAGGAACGATTTCATTATTAGCAGAAATTATTATTAGTTTAGCTGCATCTACAATTTATTTTCATTTTTCTCCTTTGACTTATGCTAGCCAAGAAATTATTGCACGAACTTCACCAACGATTTGGGATGTAATGATTGCGTTTTTTGGAGGAGTTGCTGGAATAATCGGTGCACGTAAAAAAGAAGCAAATAATATCGTACCTGGTGTAGCGATTGCAACAGCCTTAATGCCACCAGCTTGTACGATAGGGTATTCAATTGCAGTAGGCAATCTTAAATATTTTTTAGGATCAAGTTATTTGTTTTTGATTAATTGCGTTTTCATAATTTTGACTGCTTTTTTGGGTGTAAAAATTATGAAATGGCTAAGTTATTCTACTAAGCAATCTAAGTTGTTTTTCTTAAGCAAGCCAACCTTTAAAGAGTTTGCGATAATTTTAGTAGTAATTATTTTAATTATTCCTAGTATCTTATCAGCTAATCAGATGGTGAATAAAACTCTAGTAGATCAAAATGTTCAAAATCTTGTTGTTAATGAGTTAGGCAATGTTAATCTGATTAAAGAAAATGTCGATACGCAAGGAAAAATAATTAATCTTACAGTTTCAGGTAATAAAATTAATGCTAAGAAAATTCAAGTGGCTAAAGCAAACTTAACAAAATATGACCTGAAAGGCTATTCACTGAATATTGTACAAGTAGCTCAGGTTAATCCCAATGCAGAAAATCAATTAGATCGACAAGTAAATAATATTATTAATCAGCGTCAGCATGAACAAGAACAAGCTGATGAAAAACGTCAACAAGAACAAGAAAAACGTAATCAAGAAATTCGTAAACTGTCCTCTGCAATATCTTCTGTTACTGCAGTTAGTGATAATAAAAATAAGCAAATTACTTTGATAGAGTTAAAAAAGCCGCTATCTAAGAAGAGAAAAAACGCCTTAGTAAGACAAATAAAAGATAAATATCCAAATATTAATTTAGTGGAATTTGTTCAAGAAAATATTAAAAATTAGAAAGTATATAGCATATTACTTTTATTGTGAAATATCTTGATACTAAAATAAATTTTGTAAAGTTTGTTTTATTATAAAAACGTAAATTGCAATAATAAATTGAACATTTAGGCTGTTTGATAGATTTTATCTAATTCTCTTTCGAAGATTTCATCTGGTGTGTGATATGCCAGGATCTTTCTGGGTAAAGAGTTGCACC
>NZ_PCZI01000040.1:0-2384 GCF_002554085.1 Lactobacillus sp. UMNPBX1 | reverse complement strand
TTAAAAAATCAATTTACGAGAAAGATCTATTTACACAAAAGATTTGACAGTTTCAAATAGTTTATCAACCATTTAGTTCTAAGTTTACAAATTCTATTTTTCTAAATATGTCCCAAATTACTTAATTTAGTTTGTTCAAGAGCATACTGGGCAGCGCTACTATATCCTGGAAACATCGTAGCCGTGCTGCAACCGTTTTGTGCACTGTATTTATACATTTTTATTGTGTCTTGCATTGGAATTTTAAATTTGTATAATACAGCTTCGCCTTTTGGATCATCTTTGTCGAAAACTCGTTCCAATGGCGTAAAGTGCAATACACTATCCACTTCGCTTTCTCCGTCCCATTACTTCTTTTTGTGCATTTAAATTGGGATTATTGTTATACACCGGTTTAATCAAATGCAAATTGTCATATCATTTTCATAATTTAAAGCCCAAATGACCATATAACCTGCACCAGTCTCCTTGCTTTTCAGGGCAGAATTAGCGGCAAAATAAAATGCAACATTAAGGTTAAACGTCTAGTCTAATAATCGTGTAGGTAATCCATAATGTTGCGCTAAAGCAGCGACCCCTTCTGATTCATCTGGTAACCATTTCCCCTTATCAAGTATATAGCCTATATTATCTGTAGATAATGCATAACCAAATTCGCGTGTAAAGAAACTCACGTCTGGTACATTTAAACCTGCATTAAAAGCATCTAAATAAAAGTGCTCCAATACTTCATACTCTGTTATTTGACGCTTGCCAATAACGTAAGCGCCAAATAACAGAGTGTATTAACCTCTTCACCTTCTTCGGCTATGATTAATTTATTAAATTAATGGAGGTTAATAATATTTCCGAAAAACAACATCCGATTGTAGCGCTCAAACAGCCGCAAAGCCCCCAAAGGTCTCGTTCACCGCGGAATAATCTGTTGCTTAGTTTAAAGAAGAATGATCTAGAGCTAGACTTCTACAGCAGTATAGATCCCGAATTGATGGATAAACTCTTGGAAAAGGTCTTATCATGATTAATCTTTGTTACTTGGGCCAAGTCTATCTTGTTTGCAGCAAAACCGACCTGCGCAAAGGCATTGATGGGCTGGCTTGCTTAATAAAGGAACAGTTTCAACTTGATCCTTTTCAGGGTCAGGTCTTTCTCTTTTGCGGCGGCAGAAAAGACCGTTTTAAAGCCCTGTATTGGGACGGCCAAGGATATTGGCTATTGTATAAACGCTTTGAAAACGGCAAGATGAGCTGGCCGCAGAATCAAAACGAGGTCCAGGCTCTCTCTTCTGAGCAGGTCGACTGGTTAATGAAAGGTTTTGCAATCAAACCTATATCAAAAGTATGAAATGAAGGTCCCGGACTATCGCCAGGAAAGCTATTGGCGGAAAATGGGACTGAATATTTCACGCCAGCACTTAAACAACTGGGGGCTAAAGAGTACAGAGTACTACTTTAAGCCAATGTATGACCTGCTTAAAACAAAGCTGTTAACTCAACCTGTTTTACATACCGATGAAACTTACTATAGGGTCTTAGAAAGCGAAACAGCTAAAACCTATTACTGGGTTTTCCTTTCCGGCAGGCATGATAAACATGGCATTGCGCTTTATCATCATAATCCGCATCGCAGCGGTCAAGTAGCGCTTGACTTCTTAGGCGCTTACGCCGGCTTCTTGCATTGCGACATGTGGCAGGCTTACCAGCGATTACCTGAAGCTACCCTAGTTGGCTGCTGGGCCCATGTGAGAAGAAAGTTCTTTGAAGCGGTACCGCAAAATGCCTCTGATAAATCAATTGCCAAACAGGGTTGGAAATACTGCACGCAAATGTTTCGTCTAGAAAAAGAATGGGAACATTTAAGCAGCGAAGAACGATATCAAACCCGACAGGAACAGTTAAAGCCGCTAATGGAAGACTTCTTTGACCGGTGCAGGCTGCAGGAGATTTCTGTATTGCCCGGCTCCAAACTCGACCGTGCAATCAATTATGCCTTAAAACATCAGGAAAACTTTGAACATGTATTGCTCGATGGCCGTTTGGAACTATCTAATAACAAGGCCGAACGTGCTGTCAAGTCGCTGGTGATGGGACGCAAGAACTGGCTGTTCTCGCAAAGTTTTACCGGTGCACAGACGAGCGGCATCATTTTGAGCTTGATTGAAACAGCCAAAAGACATGGACTAGATCCAGAAAAATATTTAAATTACCTGCTTCAAAAGCTGCCTAACGAGGAGAGCTTAAACTCGGAGGCACTAGAAGCTTATTTGCCATGGCAAAAAGAGATTCAAAAGATATGTAAATAGAGAATATGGTAAGCGTCAAATAACCGGGTATCTGTTTTAGCCTTCATTTTTCAGGTATTCTAATCTCATCAATTTAATGGAG